>NZ_CP007542.1:2534866-2851724 GCF_000478825.2 Synechocystis sp. PCC 6714
GCTCACTTCTAAGTCCCCATGGAGGGTTAAAGCGAGGGTACGGGGAATGGGGGTGGCGGTCATGCTTAAAACATGGGGGGCGTTACCTTTAGCCAAGAGCTTAGCCCGTTGTTGTACTCCAAAACGGTGCTGTTCATCGATGACTACCAAACCTAGGCGTTGAAAGTTGACCGGCTCTTGAATGAGAGCATGGGTTCCCACCAGTAATGGTAATTGACCTGTAGATAATTGGGCATGAATTTCTCTCCTTTTAGCAGTTTTGGTAGACCCTGTTAACAATTCCACCGGCAGATAGAGCAAATTAAACCAACTAACCAATTTTTGATAATGCTGTTCGGCCAACACTTCCGTAGGGGCCATCAATGCAGCTTGGTAACCTCCCTGGAGGGCGGCTAAAATGGCAAAGACCCCCACCACCGTTTTTCCTGATCCCACATCCCCTTGGACGAGACGATTCATGGGGCTAGATTGATTTAAATCCTGCAAAATTTCATTTACTACCCGCTGTTGCGCTTGGGTTAACCGGAAAGGTAATAAATCACTAAACTTTTCTAATAATTCACCATGGGGAGTAAAAATAGCACTCTGTCGCTGTTGTTTTTGCTCGTAACGTCTTTGCAAAAATCCTAACTGTAAATAGAAAAATTCATCAAATACTAGTCTTCTCCTCGCTAAACTTAACTTTTCCTTATTTTCAGGGAAATGAATTTGGGCAATGGCGGTTTGCAAATCAATTAACTCGTATTTTTCCCTAATCTCTTTGGGCAGAGGATCGGACAACTTGGCGATCGCCGGTTGACTGGCTAGGACTAATTTCCGCAACAGATCCGCCGTTATGCCTTCGGTGAGGGGATAAACGGGCAATACTCGACCCACTTTAAAAGAATCAATGCTGAGACTATGGCGATCTAGCACCTCAATCTCGGGATTATCCAGGGTTAAGCCGTATTTATTGGCTTTGACCAAACCGGAAGCGGCCACAATGGCCTGGGGAGGATAAAGCTTTTTGATACTTTCCTGCCAGGCTCGATGGGCAAAGCGTTTGCCGGCATAAAAACGGGATAGTTTGATGCGCCCCGTTTGATCCCGCAACTGGATTTGCAAAATATTTAAATTCTGATTTTTCGGGCTGGTAAAGCAAGTACAATTCACCACTTGCCCCACAATGGTCACCGTTTTGCCTGCTTCCAACTGAGCAATGGTTACCTGTTGGGCATAGTCCAAATAATCCCTGGGGAAATAGAACAACAAATCTTCCACCGTTGTTAAACCCAGGCCTTTGAGTAATTTAGTTTGATGTTGACTCTGGGAAACTACCCTTGCTAAAGGGGTATGGAGTTCAATTTGACCCAATTTGGGATGACGGGATTCAGAAACTTGCGGAGGACTAACCTGGGCTAGTAAATCCTGTTTTGATACAGAATCCACAGGGGGAGATTCCAAACTGCGGCGTAATTGATGCAAAAATCGACGGGCACTGGCTACTAAACTTTTTCGTTCAGCCTGCTCCAGTTGATCGTATTGGGCAAACCGTTGGGCAAATTCCCGCCATTTTTGGCGATCAACCGGGGGAGTACCAGCGGGGGGAGGACTGCCAAAACTCAAACAAAGGAAGTCTCCAAAGCGATGCTGTTTACCCTGTAAATTCTGAAAGCCCCGTTCCACTTCCACGGTCAAAGCCTTCTGTAAACGAGGCCAATCAACGGACACAGACACCTCAACCAAACAAAGTTGCGCCAGCTAAAGACGGTTTTCCCCATCCTAACCCAGGTAGCCAGGGCTAACCCATTGTCGTTAGAATGCCACTGGAAGCCCATGGTTGGCAACATTTGTCCACGCATTAACGGGGTAATCCCCAACCCTTGCCAATGTTGGCTCTCGCCGAACCAGCTAGCAAAATTAAGTAACTATTAAAACCATTAATATGCCTCCAGTCCCCATGCCCGTTGCCACCGCCGAACAAGATCGCGATGTAGTGGTGATCGACGCAGTGGTGGAAGAAATTCGTCCCCCCCGTTTACCAAAAAGCCATTTAGAAGATTTGGGACCAGTCAGCGATATGTTCCCAGAAAGTTGGGAGTATCACCCAGATTTGATTATGGAATTTTATCGTAAGCGACCGTTGCAGGTATTAGGACGTTTAATTAATATTCTTTTTCCTTTACTCTGGTTTGCGGTGGGCATTTGGTGGGAAAAATTATGGGGGAAAGATCCCACTGTTTCCAGGGCAAAAGCAATTCAACTGCGGGAGCTATTAACTAATCTCGGCCCAACCTATATTAAAGTTGGCCAAGCCCTTTCCACCCGTCCTGATTTGGTTCCGCCTACTTTTTTAGATGAATTGACTAGTTTGCAGGATCAATTACCATCTTTTCCTAATGAAGTGGCATACCGTTTTATCGAAGAAGAATTAGGTGCCCCTGCTAACGAAATTTATGCAGAATTATCTCCAGAACCCATCGCCGCCGCTTCCCTAGGCCAGGTTTATAAAGGTAAGTTAAAAACCGGCGAATCTGTAGCCGTTAAAGTTCAAAGGCCAGATTTAGTCAAGCGCATCACCCTTGATATTTACATCATGCGTTCCCTTTCCCTTTGGGCTAGGCGATCGGTAAAAAGATTACGCTCGGATCTAGTGGCTATTACCGATGAGTTGGCCAGTCGGGTATTCGAGGAAATGAACTATTTTCAAGAAGCAATTAATGCCGAGAAATTTGCTCAACTTTATGGTGCATTACCGGAAATTTATGTGCCTAGCATCTATTGGCAATATACAGGACGACGGGTTTTAACTATGGAGTGGGTGCAGGGCACCAAACTAACCAATATCAAAGCCATCCAAGCCCAAGGCATCGACGCCACCCATTTAGTGGAAGTGGGGGTACAGTGTTCCCTGCGGCAATTATTGGAGCACGGTTTTTTCCATGCCGATCCCCATCCCGGCAATTTACTAGCCATGGCCGACGGTCGTTTAGCCTACCTGGACTTCGGTATGATGAGTACCATTCAGCCCTATCAAAGATATGGTTTGATCGAAGCAGTGGTGCATTTAGTGAATCGGGATTTTGATTCCCTAGCTAAGGATTATGTCAAGCTAGATTTTCTCAAACCCGATACGGATTTAAAACCGATTATTCCCGCCCTCAGTCAAGTTTTTGGCAATGCGTTGGGGGCCAGTGTGGCGGAGTTGAATTTTAAGAGCATCACCGATCAAATGTCGGCCATGATGTATGAGTTTCCTTTCCGGGTGCCGGCTTATTACGCCTTAATTATTCGTTCTATGGTGACTTTGGAGGGCATTGCCATTGGCATTGATCCTAATTTTAAGGTGTTGAGTAAAGCCTATCCCTACATTGCGAAAAGATTGTTAACGGATCAATCAGAAGAACTACGCACTTCTCTGAAGGAATTATTGTTTAAAGATGGGAGCTTCCGTTGGAATCGTTTGGAAAATTTATTGCGTAACGCAAAGAATTCCCCTGGATTTGATTTTGATTATGTGCTTAATGAAGCGACAGATTTCCTGCTCTCGGAACGGGGCAAATTTATCCGCGATCGCCTGGTGGCGGAATTGGTGAACAACATTGATCAATTGGGGCGTAATACTTGGCAACAGGTTAGCCACAATATCCAGGAAAGGATTGGTTTTTTGAGCGACATCGGTGGTAGCAACGGCAAAACCCCAAAGCCGGCGGTGGTTAAAGTTGATCCCCAATCGGCCATGGCTCAACAGGGGGAAACCTGGCAACATTTACAGAATATTTGGCAAATTCTCAAAGATACGCCCGGTTTTGACCCGGTTAAATTTGTCCCTGTACTAAACCAAATCATCGTTAACCCCACTTCCCGACAAATGGGGCAACAGGTGGCCGAAGGATTATTGCAAAAGGCGATCGCCCGGGTGATCCGGCAATGGGCCCTCGCTTTGGAAAGTCAACCTAACCCGGCTATGAAAATCCGCAATGCGGCTTAGGCCATGGCACCCATAGAGCTAAACCAAAATTTTGCGGGGGTAGCATAAAGCCAGTGCCGGTCAATGCGACAATGGGAGGTTACGTCCCCAAATTGCCTTGGTAATGAGTCTGAATTGGATTAGTCGCGCCGATCGCCTACAAGCCTTACCCCCCTATGTTTTTGCCCGTCTGGATGAATTGAAAGCCAAGGCCAGGGAACAGGGCCTGGATTTGATTGACCTGGGCATGGGCAACCCCGATGGCAAAGCCCCCCAACCGATTATTGAAGCGGCGATCGCCGAGTTGGAAAACCCAGAATCCCACGGTTATCCTCCCTTTGAGGGCACCCAAAGTTTTCGTCAGAGCATCACTCGCTGGTACGCCCGTCAGTACGGGGTAGATTTAGACCCCGATTCCGAAGCCTTACCCTTGATTGGATCCAAAGAGGGTCTGGGTCATTTAGCCCTAGCCTACGTTAACCCAGGGGATTTGGTCTTAGTGCCTACCCCTTCCTACCCGGCCCATTTTCGGGGGCCCCTAATTGCCGGGGCAAAAATTTACCCCATTATGCTATCGGCAAAGGATAACTGGTTAATTCAACTGGATCAAATTCCCGAGGCGATCGCCCGACAAGCGAAGATACTCTACTTTAACTATCCCAATAACCCCACCACCGCCACTGCCCCCAGGGAATTTTACGAAGCCATCACCGATTGGGCCCGCCATTACCAAATCATGTTGGTCCATGACCTCTGCTATGCAGAGTTAGCCTTTGATGGTTATCAGCCCACCAGTTTATTGGAAATACCTGGAGCTAAGGACTTTAGTGTGGAATTCCATACCCTTTCTAAAACCTATAACATGGCCGGTTGGCGGGTAGGATTTGTGGTGGGTAACCAAGAAATTATCCAAGGTCTAAGAACTTTAAAAACTAACCTAGATTACGGTATTTTCCGGGTGGTACAAAAAGCGGCGGAAACAGCCCTGAGCTTGCCAGAAAGTTACATTGAAATAGTTAGAAAACGTTACCAAGAACGGCGAGATTTTGTCATCAATGGTTTAAGTAAATTGGGCTGGTCCATTACCCCGTCCCAAGCCACCATGTACCTTTGGGTTCCCTGTCCGGTGGGTATGGGTTCCACGGATTTTGCCCTAACAGTTTTGGAAAAAACCGGTGTGGTGATGACCCCCGGTAATGCCTTTGGAGAAGCAGGGGAAGGTTACGTCCGCTTAAGTTTAATTGCCGATGGCGATCGCCTGGGGCAAGCATTACAGCGCATTGAGCAGGCGGGCATTCGTTATAGTTAGTGGATTACTAGTCAATTCTCCCTGGGGAGTCAAGTAGATGGTTTTAGCCCCCCCCAAAGTGTCAACCCTTTCCTTGGAATCCTTCTTGGCCCTGCCGGAAACAAAACCCGCCCAGGAATATTGCCGGGGCATTGTTACCCAGAAACCCATGCCCAAAGGTAAACACAGCACTATCCAGTTCGAGTTAGCAGCGGCCGTCAATGCCCAAGTTAAACCCAGCAAAATTGCTTATGCTTTGCCAGAACTGCGTTGTACCTTTGGTGATCGTTCCATTGTGCCGGACATTGCCGTGATCCGTTGGCAAAATTTACCCCTAGATAGCGATGGTGAAATAGCAGACCGATTTGATCGTGCCCCGGATTGGCTCATAGAAATTCTTTCTCCGGATCAGTCGGTCACTCTGGTGATGGAAAAAATCATTTTTTCTCTCAAGGCCGGCACGGAATTAGCGTGGTTAGTGGATCCCATGGCCAAATCGATTACCGTTTTTACCGCTGGTTTGCCCCAGGTTTATCTAGCCCAGAGTGAAATTCAAGAATCACTGACGGTGTTTGCCGACCTTGAAAATTGGTCTATTACCGCCGCTGAAGTTTTTGAATGGTTAAAAATCTAACTTATTCAGTTCCAAAAGCTGTAACGATGTCGTCACTGTTTTATCCATTGTTTAAAACCTTTTTGGTTCTTATAATTACCCTTATCTCGATTATTGCCTTAGATGGAAAGGCGATCGCCGGAGAGATGGTGGTGCAATGGCAAGGGAATACCGGCTATCAGGTCCAAGCCAAAGCTACCTATCCAGATAATTTGCATGAAGAGCCAGGGACAATGGTGGAAGTCATGGGCAGGCAAAAAGCTAAAAACCTGAGCAAGCTTGAGGTGACAGTAAGCGATGCCCAAGGGAAAATCCTAGCTGCTTACAATAACATCAACCAGGATAATCAGGGTGAAAATAACTTCCTACAATTCCATTTTGATCTCGTCAATCAACGGTTAAAAGGTTGGCTTGATATCGGTGGAGTTGGGCCCAGTGATTATTTTTTAAAGGGACAGCCAGGGGCAAGTTTAGCTCTTTTCCGTCTGGACGAATATGGTAATGAATCTAAGCTTGACCATAACAGTGGTGCCATTATTGTTAGCTTGCTAGGGTCAAGTTAACCCAGGCGGCAAAGTTTCTCCGCAAATTAAATGAATCTCCTTAATACGCTCAAATAACCAGGGTACGGATTGTTGATATTCAGGTAAAAGCGCCAAGGGACTGAGCAAAGCAGCTGCCGTCAGATCAGCCACCGTTAAATGATTGCCACAAAGATATTCTTCGTCTTGCCAAATGCCAAGTACTTGGAAGGCCAGTTCTAGTCTTTGCTTAGCTAATGCAACGGTGGTCGGATTTATGTTGTACTGACGACGAACAATTTTAATCACCAGCTGACTAGTGAATGATGGATCGATGGCCTTGCCCTCCCCCGCCCGGTAATCATAGTACACAAACCGGGTAGCTGTGCCAATACTTTCATCTAACCAATCTTCCAACCACTCCGCCTTCAATCTCTGCTCAGGATCGAGGGGAAATAAACGGCGATCTGGGGAAATTTTTTCTAGAAAACGAAAAATTGCACTGGAATCGCTGATATATTCAGGCTTTCCAGGCATTTCTGGACAGAGCACCGGCACAGTAGTTGTGCCCGTTAAAGGCCGGAGTTGCAGGGCATGAAGACCAGGGGTTAAATTTTTCACCCGATAATCAATACCCTGATAACCCAAAGCCAGTCTTGCTTTGCGGCAATAGTGGGAAGTACTAAATTGAAGCAACAACATCCTAGGTGGCCAACGTCCGACGCTTCATGGTCATTTCGTAGGCTTCGATGATATCTCCCTCCTTCCACTCATTGAATTTACTACAGCCAATACCGCATTCATAGCCAGCATTGACTTCCCGTGCATCCTCCTTGATCCGCTTGAGGGAATCGATGTTGCCTTCAAAGACCACTTGATCGCCCCGGCGTACCCGTAGATTGCGGTTCCGGATAATTTTGCCCGACTGGACATAACAACCGGCAATGTTGCCCCGACCAACGGGGAATACCGCGCGCACTTCTGCTGTACCGAGGGAAGACTCAATTTCTTCGGGATCCAAGAGACCTTCCATGGCCCCCTGGATATCATCCAAGAGTTTGTAGATGATGTCGTATTCCCGAATATCTACCCCTTCCCGGTCTGCTGCTTGGCGAGCTCCCGTGGCCAAGGTCGTGTTGAAGCCGATAATAATTGCTCCACTGGCGGCGGCCAAATCCACATCGGTTTCCGTGACTTCCCCAGGGGAAGCAAGAAGTACCCGGATCTGTACCTCGCCTTGGGGTAACTGTTCCAAAGCCCCCAAAATTGCCCCCACGGAACCTTGCACATCTGCTTTGAGGATGATGTTGAGTTCCTTGAGTTCCCCTTCCTGGGCCTGGGCGGAAATACTGCTGAGGGTAACTTTACGGGAGGACATGGCCTGTTGCAGACGGGTTTGACGGTCCTCCATGGCCCGGGCTTCCGCCTGGAGACGGGCATCCTTTTCGTTGGTGAACACTTCAAATTCATCCCCGGCGGCGGGCACATCCCCTAAACCGAGAATTTCGACTGCGAAGGAAGGACTGGCTTCCTCTACCTTGTCGCCGCGGTCGTCAATCATGGCCCGGATTTTACCGTACACAGCCCCCACCACAATGGCATCCCCAACCCGTAGGGTACCGTTCTGGATTAGTAGAGTGGCCACAGGGCCCCGGGTCCGGTCTAGGTTGGCCTCAATCACGGTGCCTTTGGCCTGACGGTTGGGATTAGCAACCAGTTCTTCCACTTCCGATACGAGCAGAATCATTTCCAGCAAGCCGTCTAAGTTATCACCGTTGAGGGCACTAACGGGCACCATAATGGTGTCTCCACCCCATTCCTCGGCTAATAAACCGAGTTCTGACAACTCCTGTTTAATGCGATCGGGATTAGCTTCAGGTTTATCGACCTTGTTAATAGCTACAATTAGCGGCACCCCAGCGGCCTTAGCATGGCTGATGGCTTCCCTCGTTTGGGGTTGAACACCATCGTCGGCGGCCACAACTAAAATGGCAATATCCGTAACTTTGGCTCCCCGGGCCCGCATGGCGGTAAAGGCTTCGTGGCCAGGGGTGTCAAGGAAGACAATTTGTTCCGTTTTACCGTTGTGCTCCACTTCCACATGGTAAGCACCGATATGCTGGGTAATGCCCCCCGCTTCCCCTTGGGCGACCTTGGTTTTGCGGATGGAGTCCAGCAAAGTAGTTTTACCGTGGTCTACGTGGCCCATGATGGTGACCACAGGGGGACGACGTACTAGGTTATCTAGATCTGCTTCATCGAGCATTTCTGTGGTTTTGGCGGCCGCAGCCACTTTTTCGGGGGTTTCCACCGCCACCTCAAAGGACTCGGCCACCATACGGGCCGTTTCTTCGTCCAGGGTTTGGGTAATTTGTACCGCCACCCCTTTGAGGAAGAGCCGTTTGATAATGTCCGTTTCCGAAACTTTTAGGAGATCCGCCAGATCCCGAACAGTCAAGCTCCGGTTTAACATGATCACTTCTGGTTTTTGCACCACTTCCTTCCGGTCCCGGCGATCGCCACGGCTACGGGAATTACCACCAGGACTACTACCTGCTTCCGACTTGAGGGTGGGTTTTTTAACCTTGGCAACGGTGGGAGCGCTGGGTTTGGCCAAGGATTTTGGTTTGGGGGGACGGGCAATGGAAAGACTGACCAAGGTGGGTTTAGGACCGTTATCTCCTTCCATATCAAGGTCATCGTCATCTTCATCCATTTTAGGACGACGCTTGCCCTTATTCGCTGCCTTGGCCTTATTGGCTTTTTCGTCTTCATCGTCTTCCCATTGATCCGGTTTACCCAGCCGGGGTGGGGTGGGGCGTTTTAACTTCGGCTTGGGTTTTTCGGTGGAGAGTAAGTCACCATCGTCAGTATCACTGTCTCCATCTCCCCCTTTACCTCGACTGAGGGGCGGAAACTCTAGCAATTCAGGTAGATTCTCATCTTCCTCGGGCCTAGGGGGCTTGGGACGGCGCAATTCCACCTTGGGTTTGGGGGGCTCTGGAGCAGCGATCACCACTTTTTCCTCCCGTTCGGCGGAACGGGTTTGGCCCCGATTATCCTTGAGACTGACAATTTCCGGACGATTAGTTTTGGGTTTAGCTGGGGCCGGAGGGGCCGGCTTACTGGGAGCAGGAGTACGACTGGGGGGACCGGCCAAACGAGGGGCTGGAGCCGTTTTCTTGGCCGGCGGAGTGGGGGCCGCAACTTTACTAGGAGGAGCCTGGAGGCTAGGCACCGGGGGAGGAGCTAGAGGGGGAGCAGGGACAGCTTTGGTCGTTTCGTTCAGAGGCTCTTCCTGTTTTGAAGCTTTGGGGGCTGGTGCCTTGGCCACGACGGCTTGGGGAGGAGTGGGGGCCTTGGGAGCCTGCAGTTTGGGTCGGGGAGGAGGGGTGGGACGGGCTGGGACAGAAGCGCCGGGTTTTTCCTGCTTGTGGTGAATAGCCAAAATCTTCTGTTGCTTGGGATCGGATTTATCCTGTTTCGACTCTGACCGGTTGGCCACCCTGGGTTTTTTAGGTTGTTGTGGGGTAAACTTTTGGGCCGCGGCCTTGATCCGATCGGCATCGGATTCACTGATGGTACTGCTATGACTTTTGGCGGCCACATTGAGCCGTTCGCAGATGTCTAAAATATCTCGATTCTCCAGATTTAATTCTTTTGATAGGTCATAAATTCTAACTTTGGCGTTGTTCATCCACTGTCCCCCTGACTAATGATCCATAGATTTAATAAGTGACAAATTGGTTTAGGTGAGTGCAAAGACTAGGTGCACAGGCGGAGCACTAACTCTTTCCAGGGGGCTCGTCCCCGGGAACGCTTTGCCGAGTTGCTGATGTTAAGCCGAGATTGTAAATGGTCTTACTCCTAATGCTAACTAACGGTCATGGGTGGGGAAAAGGTTGATGGCATGGCCTCAGGGAGTGGCGAGAAGACGGGCTTCTAGTTGCTCAAAGAGATGGTCGGGCACCGGGGCTCGGAGGGCACGCCCCAAGGTGTTTTTTTGGCGGGCCTTACGCAGACAATCATGGGTCGGACATAAATAAGCCGATCGCCCCATACCGTGATCTAATTGTACAGTTCGGGATGGATAGACTCGGACAATTCGCCAAAATTGTCGGCGATCGCCTACCTTTCGACAACTGAGGCAACGACGGTATCCAGGGGCCATGGTCAAAGGTGGGGAAGAAATGGTTAGAATCAGCACAGAGCTGTCAATGGCAATCCTTCCTAGCTTAACTCTTCTTCCTCCTCCAACTCCGGTTCTGTCCCATGTTCTTCTTGATCAAGCTCATCGGGTTCTTCTTCCATCAAGGCGATCGCCTCTGGGGCTAACTCCAGATCTTCAGCTTCCTCGGTTGCTAAAGCGGCCATTTCTGCTTCTAACTTAGCCTGGGCCTGCTGTTCCGCAGCCTCCCGTTCCGCCCTAGCCTGGGCCGAAGCCGCCGCCCGTTCAAGAATGGACTGTTCGATGGCTTCCCTATCCCGGGCGTAGGTTTCCGGATCTTTGATGTCGATTTTCCAGCCGGTTAAGCGGGCGGCCAAACGAACGTTTTGACCCTCCTTACCAATGGCCAAACTGAGTTGATCCTCCGCCACAATTACCAGGGCATGGCGTTCTTCCGCATGGATGAGGTAAACCTGATCCACCCTGGCCGGACTGAGGGCCTGGGCAATGTAGGTAGCTGGATCGGGAGACCAACGGATCACATCAATTTTTTCCCCCCGCAACTCATTAACCACCGCATGGATGCGGGAACCCCGGGCCCCAATGCAGGCCCCCACCGGATCCACATCCCGCTCCAGGGTATCCACTGCAATTTTTGTCCGGGGCCCCACCGAAGGGGAAGGGGGTTTTGCTTCCCGGGCCACGGCCACAATGCGAACAATTTCCTCTTCAATTTCCGGCACTTCCACACTGAATAAATCCACCACTAAGCCCGCCGCCGCCCGGGAGACCACCAACTGGGGCCCCCGTTGGGAACCTTCCCGTACCCGTTTGAGATAAACCCGAAAGGTGGAGTTGGCCCGGTAATTATCGTTGGGGAGCTGTTCCCGCTTGGGTAATTCTGCTTCCACCTCCGGTTGGCCAAAACTACTCTGCACCGCCACAATGATGGACTGCCGTTCAAACCTTAGGGCCCGGGCATTGAGCACGGTGCCTTCTAGGTCTTGGAATTCTTCTTGGATGATTTTCCGCTGTTGATCCCGCAGTTTTTGCAGCAGCACCTGTTTAGTTTGAATGGCGGCCATGCGACCGAAGTCCTTCTGCTCTGGAGTCACATCCAGTACCACTTCGTCCCCCAGCTGAGCTTCCTGGGCCACTTCCAGCACTTCTTTGAGAGAAATCTGTTGGTCGGAATTTTCCACTTCTTCAACAATACGCTTGGTGGAAAGCACCCGAAAACCTTCCTCTTCGGTGTCTAATTCCACTTCAAAATTGTTGAAATACTCTTCGGGGAATTGGTGACCCATTAACTGCGATCGCCGAAAACGTTCATAGCCCTTTAATAAAGCTTCCCGTAGGGCTTCCTCCACCGCCGTGGTGGGGAGATTATTACGCTTACTAATTTCGGTAATCATGGCCGGGAGCCCCGGTAAACTGACAAGAGACATGGAAAATCCTCCAAAATATTTGCGATAAAGCTCTACATCATCCCCTGGGTTAGGTTGGCTTGATGTGGAGCCCCAATCCCTAGGGCAATCGCACCGTCAACCCCACGGTCACAGGAATGGTTACAGTCCTTCCCTTAATGCTCAGATAGACTGCTTCTCCATCTCGTCCCTGTAAACTTCCCTGCCACTGACTCTGACCCTGGTGGGGTTCATCACTGCTCACCACCACTTCAAACCCTTTGAAAGCAATAAAATCTCGCTCCGTCACGAGGTATGGAGAAACACCTGGGCTAGAAACTTCCAGCACATAGGCGCTGGTAATCAAGGTGCTTTGCTCCAACCGAGCGTCAAAGCTCCGACTAAAGGCTTCGCAGTCGTTTAAGCTTGTGTCCTGCCGGAGATTACGGACATCAATCCGCAACACCGGTGGACGTTTATTGGTTTGAAACACCGCATCCATCACCTCCAGCCCAAGATCCTCAGCAATGGGCTGTGCTAATGCAAGAATTTCGGGAATTACGGGATGGGTCATTGAATACAATTGGGCATAAAAAAAGCGGGGGACACCCACTTCTGGAAAAAAGTCCAAGATTGGGGCAGACCGCACCGTTGCGTATCTACTCGGATCTAGTCTAGCAAATCTTCGTGGCCATCAGAGTGAATCTCCGCAACCACTTGCTTGGCCCCCTAGTCCCTTTTGCCGGTGACGATGTAAGAAACCCTTTGGGCAATATTGGTGGCATGGTCGGCCATTCTTTCCAGATGGCGAATCACCAGGGCCATGAGCAAAATTGGTTCCACTACGCCTTTGATGTCCCGCTGAAAGGCGAGGGTTTTGTAAAGACGATCGTAGGCATCGTCCACCACGTCGTCCATTTTTTTGACAATTTCCCCGGCGTTGGGGTCTAGTTGGGTCAGGCAAACGAGGCTTTGATCGAGCATATGTTGGGCCTGCCAGGCCATGGCGGCAATTTCGTCCATACAGGGATGGGGGGGGTAACGGGTTAATTTCATCGCTATTTCCCCTAAGTCCTGGGCATAGTCGCCAATTCTCTCTAAATCCCGCACCAGTTGCATAATGGCACTGAGTAGGCGTAAATCCTGGGCTACAGGAGCCTGGAGGGTGAGAAAACTGGCACATTCCTGCTCGATATGGCGGTATAGGCGATCGATTTCCTTTTCTAGCTCAGCAATTTTGAGGGGGGTTTCTAGCCTATTCTCAAACAGGGCCTGGTGGCTCATGCGAAAAGATTCTTCCACTAAAGCGCCCATGCGGAGTACGTCTTGTTCTACCCGCTTGAGGGCTTGCTCAAAATAACTACGTTCGGGGTTGTTAATCTGTTGGGATAAGCTGGCGGCCATGGTGTTGGGGTAATGGGGAAAGGAATCGACTGAGCAGACCATTTGGGACTATTTACGGGTATGGGAAAAGACTGGAATGCCAAAATCAACCGTTAATTTCAAATTCAATTACCAAGCCATTGCTGGACTAGCTCCTCCGTTGAGAATTGGTGTGTTTATTTTACTGTTGGCCATTGCTTGGTTGCCGTTCTTGGTTTCCCTTTCTCTGGCGATCGCCGACGCCAATTTGCGTTCCATTGTGGTGATGGGGGTTTTATTTTTAATTTTCCTCATCCTGCTAATTTTTTGGAGCCACTGGTGTTATCGAACGCCATTGTCTTTAAAAGCCTATGCAGTTTACGGTCTGGTCTGGAACCGCCGTCAGGGAGTGGAGTTACTGCGAGGACTGGTGCTTGGTTTTAGTTTTACCTTCGGTTTATTCATCATCCAGGGGTTGTTGGGCTGGGCGGTGCTGGAACCCTCGGGCGATCGCCTTTGGCTAATTATTTGGCAGGGGAGCCTAACGGGGTTGGGGGTGGCCCTGGCGGAAGAACTATTTTTCCGGGGTTGGTTGCTGAAGGAGTTGGAACAGGGTTACGGCAACAAAATTTCCCTAGCCAGTAATGCCGTTATTTTTGCTGGGCTTCATTTCCTTAAGCCTCTGGGGGAAGTAATTCGTACTCTGCCCCAATTTCCGGCCCTGGTGTTGTTGGGTTTGAGTCTGGTAGTTACTAAACGCCGCCACGGCGATCGCCTGGGCCATTGCATCGGCCTCCATGGGGGCATGGTCTGGGCTTATTACATTGTCAATGTGGGGCAATTGGTCAGTTATACGGAAAAAGTGCCGGCTTGGGTAACGGGCATTGATCGCAATCCCCTTTCCGGAGTGATGGGCATAGCTGGTTTATGCCTCTTACTTTGGCTAGTAAACCAAGGGGAAAAGCCCCGGCTTAAACGGCTGGGCTTCTAACACTGGTAACAAATTGCCTTAGCTTCAGTAAGCTCAGGGTCTGGCCCAAATTTAAGGGCAATGGGGAAATGCCTTCCAAACGGGATTGTATCCAACCGTCCCCCCAGTACCACTCATGGAAGCCGTCGATAGCTCCACTGAGTAGTAAGCGCAAATGATCTTCCCCTACCCGATCCACCGTTTGGGTCAGCTTGGCATAACCAATGCCCGTGTGGAGTATAACATCGGGGGCTAAGCGTTCTGGTAAACCTTCCCCCAGGGGCAGGGGCGCCAACCATTGCCGCAGTTGGGGAATTTTGATCAAGCTATCTCGAATTATCGGTGCCGTTGCTTCCACTTCAATGCGGAGTTGGCTTTGTTGGAAATTTCCCAGCATGGCGAGTGTGAGTTCAGTGCAATGAAAGGACAAAACTGTCCCTAGCTTAACGGGAAATTCTCTTGAGGCAAGGGATCAATGCTTTCTAGCCACAATATATTCGGCGATCGCCTGGAGGGGTTGGGCCGATGTGCCAAAGGATTCAAGATTGGCAATGGCTTCGTCGATCAGACTTTGGGCTTGGGTCCGGGAAGCATCTAAACCAAGCAGGCTGGGATAGGTGGCCTTTTGAGATCTCAGATCTTTACCAGCGGTTTTGCCTAATTCCTCCTTGGTAGCGGTGATGTCGAGGATGTCATCCACCACCTGGAAAGCTAAACCGATATTTTGGGCGTAACGGGACAATTTTTGCTGTTGTTCTCCACTGGCCCTGGCCAAAATAGCTCCAGTCAGTACAGATGCTTCTAGTAATGCTCCGGTTTTATGGGTATGGATAAAAGTTAAGGTTTCCGGGGTGATGTCAGTGCGCCCTTCGGATTCTAAATCCAACACTTGCCCCCCCACTAAACCGGCGGCCCCCACGGTGCGGCCCAGACGGGCAATGACCTGCAGTAAAGCTTGGGGATCGGCTTGGGGGGTATGGGTCACCACGTATTCAAATGCATAAGCCAGTAGTCCATCTCCGGCCAAAATGGCAATATCTTCCCCATAAACTTTGTGATTGGTGGGTTTCCCCCGGCGGAAATCGTCGTTATCCATGGAGGGCAAATCATCATGGATAAGGGACATGGTGTGGATCATCTCCAGAGCACAGGCCGTGGGCAGGGCCAGGGCTTCATCCCCACCACAGAGTTCACAGGCCGCAATACATAAAATAGGGCGTAATCGTTTTCCCCCCGCTAAAAGGGAATAGCGCATGGCTTCGTAAATCTTTTCCGGTCTGGCGATCGCCAGGGAACTATCCAGGGCTGCCTCGACCACCGCTTTTTTAACTTGTAAATATTGGGCTAAATCAAAGTCGGTTCGGGTTTGTTGGGCAACCATACTGTCACTGAATACTGAATAACGGTGTTGAAAACTAGCCGGGGGTAACGGCTATGGGCCATTTTACAGGGCAGGGTGATGGAAAAACCTAGGATAGGGAACGAATCGCCTCCAAAAGGCCCCGGGCTTTATTAAGGGTTTCTTCATACTCCTTTTGAGGGTCAGAGTCCGCCACAATACCCGCTCCAGCCTGCACTGATACCCGATGGAAACCGTCCGCCTGCTCCTGCACCACCATGGTACGAATGGCGATCGCCGTATTTAACTGGCCTTCAAAATCATAGTACCCATAGACCCCAGAGTAGGGGCCCCGCCGCTCTGGTTCCAGTTCGTTGATAATTTCCATGGCCCGGATTTTGGGCGCGCCACTGACGGTGCCGGCGGGAAAACAGGCTTTAAGCAAATCCCAGGCGGTTTTATCCGGTGCCAATTCCCCAATGACGTTGCTGACTATGTGCATGACGTGGGAATAACGTTCAATCACCATCAACTCGTTCACCTTAACCGAGCCTTGGATGCAAACCCGCCCCAAATCATTGCGACCCAAATCTACCAACATGACGTGTTCGGCAATTTCTTTGGGATCGTTGAGCAATTCTTTGGCTAACTGTTCATCCTCTTGGTGGGTTTTGCCCCTGGGTCTGGTGCCGGCAATGGGGCGTACCGTGGCCATTAATTTGCCATCCGGTTGGCGATCGGCCTTGACCATCACCTCTGGGCTAGAGCCAATAATTTGCCAATGGCCAAAGTTGTAGTAGGCCATGTAGGGGGAAGGATTAATCAGTCGTAGAGAACGGTAGAGCTTGAAAGGATCATCCTGGTAAATGGTGGAAAGTCTTTGGGAGAGCACCACCTGGAAAATATCCCCCGCTGTGATGTAATCCTTGGCGATCGCCACTTCTTCTAAAAATTTTTCTTGCTCGGTATTACTGCTATAGTTCAGTTCCTTATTCTCAAGTTGGGTTTTAGTCAGCAGTTCTAGGGGGGTAGCTTCCGGGGGTAAAGGCAATTGTAGTTGCAGGACCAATTTAGTTACCTGTTGGCAAGCATTGCGATAGGCCGCCTCCAAATCCACATCTTCCCCCCGCAAATCCGCAAAGGCGATCGCCCAAATTTTGCGTTTGACCTGGTCAAAAATAAGAAGATGATCCACCTGCATCCAAATGCCATCGGGTAGATCCGGATCTTTAGGTTCATAGACTGGCACCCGATTTTCCATCCAACGGATCAACTCATAGCCCCAAACCCCAAACAAACCACCAATGCCCGGAGGTAGTTCCGGTAAATTCACCGGGCGGATCGACTCCAAGCACTGGGCCAAAGTATCGAGGGGATTACCCCGAAAGGTTTCCGTTTGCCCATTGCGTAAAACTTGAGTAGTTTCCTCACCCCTGGCTTCTAGTACCCACATGGGGTCACAACCAAGAAAACTATAGCGGCCAATACTTTCCCCCCCTTCCACCGACTCCAGGAGAAAATTGTAGGGTTGGGCAGAGCAAACCTTATACCAGGCGGACACCGGCGTTTCTAAATCCGCCACCCATTCTTGATACACCGGAATAAAATTACCGTGTTGGGCGAGTTCAGTGAAGTGAGAAAACCCAGGGGAGATCATAAAACCTTTGCCAACAGTGAAAGAGCGAACTGTCAAAGGTGTCGTGGTGCCTTCAACAAATTCGCCCGTTAGTTAAACTTCTGCCAATTGTGCAAGTTCCGCAAGCAAGTATCGCCAGGAACTAAACCTCGTAGGGGGCCTTACCGGAGAACTTGATGGTTACAGGTTCTGGGTTTTGACCAATACGGCGGGATTTCGTACCTTGGGCTTCCCGACCTTCGTTGACTTTTTCAGGGAAAACGCCATCGGCGGGGTGGAGGTATTGCACTTCACCACTGGGATAGACCCGGTAAATTTTGTAATCTTGAATTTTGGGTTTAAATTTTGTCCGTAACTGGGTCCCCAGGGCCAAACACTGTTCTTTGCGGGCTAGATAAAGGAGATTTTCCCCTTGGTTCATAATTGCCGCGCCGCCGGTGGGCATTTCAAACACTTGTTCAGAGGCGCTGGTCCAGGTGATGGCATATTTTTCTTCCCGGTCGGCTTTGGAGAGAAGACCACCAGTGCTGCCACCGAATTTAGGCGGTTGTCCAGAGAGTTCTGTCATAGGGATGAAAATGGAATTTCATAAGGTATTTTAGGGAATCCTACCACTGACCTACGGTTACCATCTGGGTTTGTCAAGAACTGTAACATTTCATCAAGCTTTATGCCGTGGCCCATCCGGTGGCAAAGTCTCGGGAAAATCTCCCAGGGGGTTGGTGCAATCAAGATAGAATCATAGGAGTTTTGGCAAGGAGATTATGGGGACTTCTGCGTCCAATCCGACAGCAATACTACAAACTCTGCAGGATTTTCTGCGTAAATTGTGGTCTGAATTTAACCTGCAAACCCGGTTGATGGCGGCGGCCACCCTGGTGGTTTCCCTGTTGATGACTGGGCTAACTTTTTGGGCGGTGAATACCATTCAAGAGGATGCCCAATTGGTGGATACTCGCTTTGGCCGGGATGTGGGTCTGCTTTTAGCGGCCAACGTTGCCCCCATGATTGCGGACAAAAATTTGACGGAGGTGGCCCGGTTTTCCAGCCGCTTTTATGAAAATACCTCCAATATCCGTTACATGATCTATGCCGACCCTTCCGGCAAGATCTTTTTTGGCATTCCCTACTCTGAAGAAACTGTCCAAAATTCCCTTACCCTAGAGCGTCGCATCGAATTACCCCAGATTGATCCCCACAATTTTGACCAGCCCTTTGTGCGGCAACACCACACCCCCAACGGTGACGTTACCGATGTGTTTATTCCCTTGCAATATCAGGGCAATTCCCTCGGTGTATTGGCGATCGGCATTAACCCTAACCCCGCCGCTGTTAATTCTTCTAACCTAACCAGGGATGTCACCATTGCCGTTTTCATTTCCATCTGGGTGATGGTAATTCTCGGAGCGGTATTCAATGCTTTGACCATCACGCAACCGATTAAAGAATTGTTATTGGGGGTAAAAAACATTGCCGCCGGTAACTTTAAGCAAAGGATTAACTTACCCTTTGGGGGGGAACTGGGGGAATTAATTGTCAACTTCAACGAAATGGCGGAGCGGTTGGAACGATACGAAGCCCAAAATATTGAGGAATTAACCGCCGAAAAAGCTAAGCTGGATACCCTCGTTTCCACGATCGCCGACGGGGCCATGCTGGTGGATACCAATTTACAGTTATTGCTGGTCAATCCCACGGCCCGGCGCCTATTTGCCTGGGAAAATAAGCCTATTATTGGGGAAAATTTACTGGAAAATTTGCCACCGGAAATCACCGCTCAACTTACCCAACCCCTACGGGAACTAGCCTCTGACCAGGGTAGTTTGCTGTTTGGCCCGCACCATCAACCCCAGGAACCAGATCAAGATAACACCTACGCTCCAGAAGAATTTCGCATTAGCCTAACCCAACCAGTTCCCCGCACCATTCGGCTAATGTTGACCCAGGTGTTGGATCAAACCAGGGAAAATTTGCGGGGCATTGTCATGACGGTGCAGGACATCACCAGGGAAGTGGAATTAAACGAGGCTAAAAGTCAGTTTATTAGTAATGTTTCCCATGAATTGAGAACACCTTTGTTCAATATTAAATCCTTCATTGAAACCCTAAGTGAGTTTGGGGAAGATTTGAGTGAAGTGGAGCGCAAAGAGTTTTTAGAAACCGCCAACCATGAGACCGATCGCCTTAGCCGTTTGGTCAATGACGTACTGGATTTGTCCAGGCTAGAGTCGTCAAAAATTTATCAATTGGATGCGGTGGATTTACATCAATTAATTGAGCAAAGTTTACGGACCTACCAACTCAATGCCAAGGATAAACAATTACAATTGGAGAAAATTTTAGATCCGGATTTGCCCCTGGCCCTGGGGAACTATGATTTACTACTCCAGGTAATGACCAATTTAATTGGCAATTCCCTTAAATTTACTAAAGCGGGAGGAAAAATCATTGTCCGGGCCTACCCCCTCCACCGCAGTAACCTCAGACCAGAGGAGGGAGCGGGGCTAGTACGGGTGGAAATTGCCGACACTGGCATTGGCATCGACCAGGAGGATCAAAGTGCTATTTTTGAGCGTTTCTTTCGCGTGGAAAACCGTGTCCACACTTTGGAGGGCACTGGCCTGGGGCTTTCCATTGTGAAAAATATTATTGCTAAGCACCAAAGCCAAATCCACTTGGTCAGCGAAGTGGGGGTGGGTACGACTTTTTGGTTTGACTTGGCGGTGTACCAATCCATGGTGATGG
Organism: Synechocystis sp. PCC 6714; assembly: GCF_000478825.2. NCBI lineage: Bacteria > Bacillati > Cyanobacteriota > Cyanophyceae > Synechococcales > Merismopediaceae > Synechocystis > Synechocystis sp. PCC 6714. The sequence continues at coordinate 2,554,864 of NZ_CP007542.1, forward strand.
TGGTGGGCTAGATGCCAATGGCCTCTATGGCTAATCACTAAATTTTCCTATTTGTCTGATTCCCTCTTCCCCCATTAAATAATCCACAAATTGCCTGGCGGTGCGGCCCGATCGCCCGTTATGGCGGGTGGCCCATTGTTTTGCCCGGAAATCTAATTCCGTCGTCGATAAATTAACACCAGCCTGTGTAGCTAAATGGTGGACTATTTCTAAATAAACATCTTGGTTGGCAGGCAGAAACGTCAGGGTCAAACCAAAACGATCACTAAAAGATAATTTTTCCTGCACCGTGTCCCAAGCCTGTACTTCATCGGCATCCTGGGGCGAAGGGCGATCGCCAAAGAATTCCCGGATTAAATGGCGGCGGTTACTGGTGGCATAGATGACCACATTGGCGGGCCGGGCGACTAAATCCCCTTCCAAAACTACTTTGAGATTTTTAAAACGCTCATCTTCCTCTTCAAAGGACAAATCATCGACAAAAATAATAAATTTCTGGGGATAATGGCGTAGTTTTTCCACCAGAACAGGCAAAGATTCTAAATCCGCCAGGGAAACTTCCACCAACCGCAAACCCCGATCGCCATAGTGATTCAGTAGCGCCTTAACTAGGGAAGATTTACCACTGCCCCGACTGCCGTAGAGCAACACATTCAAGGCCGGTAGTCCCCGCAATAAACATTCCGTATTTTGGCAGAGGGCCTTCTGGGGTTCATCGTAGCCCACCAAATCGCTCAATTTAACGGCATCAGCATGGACAATACCCCGCAATTCCCCTTGCTGCCAACGGAAAGCCCGGTAATGGGCCACTGCTCCCACCCCATGGTCACGGTAATGGTCCACCACATAGCTAAGGTTTTCCCCCCAGCTTTGGCCGTTGTCCCCAGGAAAACTAATCTGGTTAGGCATTTGCCAAGCACTCAAGCCCACATGGGTTTGGGAAGCAATAATTAACCACTGTAAAATCTGCTCCGTTGGGCATTGGTAAACCATTTGGATCAAATTCAGATCATGGCGGGCCGCCTCCAGCAAACTTTCCGGCAGTTCGGTCAAATCTTCCCCCTGCACCCGCACACTAAAGGGATTCTCATCCGTTAACAGGCGATCGAGCAAAAAATCCTGCCAACTTTTGCCAGAAGCGGCCAAACGACGAAACCAATGGCCATAGGCCTGCAAACAAACCGTGGCCTCAGGCCTTTGATTGGTACCGTTATGGTGTAAATATCGCAGTAAGTCTAAAAATGCTTCCCCAATGGGATGGTGAAAAATGCCCTGGTACAGCAACAGACTAGAAACTTGATGGTATAAAGCTTTGCTGGATGTGGCGAGCACAGGAGCCGGGTAGGAATCCGTCATAGGGTTAGAGAAAACAAATCTCAACAAGTCTAGGGTAAAATCTCCTGACCCACTGCCTTGTAGCGTCCCCAGGCCAGGTGGGAACGGGGATCAGCGTAATCACGAATAATCACCCCCGATTGGGAAGCCCGCTCAAAGGCCACCAGCAGAGGAATTTCCGTTGCAAATAGGGGTAAGTTTTCCGATTCCAATAACTGCCGGGCCTCCCGGCCACTGCGGGTGCGGGCATCCACTTTGGTCAACAAAATTTTGTAATTAACCTTCAGGGAAGCCAACTGCTCCGCCGCCTTTAAGGTGGCATCCAAATCCAGATGGTTGGGGGTAGTGGGAATAATTAACAGATCGCTCCCCTCCGCCAAATCCCGAAACTCATCTAGCTCCGGCATCGCCCTGGTGTCCACCACAATGTGGGGATATTTACGGATCAAGGCAGTGGAACCGGCCTGGGAAGCCACATAAAAAGGTAGTTTTTCCTCCCTGGCCCAAATTAAGGCCGAACGGTTACGGTCTGCATCAATGAGCAAAGTTTGATCTTTTTGTTGCAGATAGGCCGCCAGGTGAACAGCGGTGGTGGTTTTCCCAACGCCCCCTTTGAGGGCAGTGATGGCAATAATCATCGGCTACGGCAAAAGAAAAGGAGAGCGGTGACACTCTCCCAACTTTAGCTAATTGCTGATATTTTTCTCAATTAGTTTTGATTTTTAGTCATTTTTCAACGAAATGAGCACTTTCCAAAACCTAGAGAGCATTACCCCGGGGAAGGACTTCCTCAGGGAAGATAAAGTTTTCATGGGGTTGATCTTGGGGAGCCATCCAAGCGCGCATCCCTTCGTTCAACAAAATGTTTTTCGTATAAAACGTTTCAAATTCCGGGTCTTCAGCGGCCCGCAGTTCCTGGGATACGAAGTCGTAGGCCCGCAGGTTCAGAGCCAAACCAACAATACCCACGGAGCTCATCCATAACCCCGTTACCGGTACAAACAGCATGAAGAAGTGCAACCACCGTTTGTTGGAGAACGCAATGCCGAAAATCTGAGACCAGAAACGGTTAGCGGTCACCATGGAGTAGGTTTCTTCCGCTTGGGTGGGTTCAAAGGCCCGGAAAGTGTTGGAATCTTCCCCATCTTCAAACAGGGTATTCTCCACCGTGGCACCGTGGATAGCACATAACAGTGCACCGCCCAAAATCCCCGCAACCCCCATCATGTGGAAGGGGTTCAACGTCCAGTTGTGGAAACCTTGCAGGAACAAAATGAACCGGAAGATTCCCGCTACCCCAAAGCTGGGGGCAAAGAACCAACTGGATTGTCCCAAGGGATACATCAAAAAGACACTGACAAACACCGCAATGGGGCCAGAAAAGGCAATGGCGTTGTAGGGACGAATACCCACCAGCCGGGAAATTTCAAACTGACGGAGCATAAAGCCAATCAGACCAAAGGCACCGTGGAGGGCAACGAAGGGCCACAAACCACCGATTTGAAACCAACGGGTCAGGTTACCCTGGGCTTCGGGACCCCAGAGGAACAGCAGGGAATGGCCGAAGGCATCGGCGGGGGAAGATACCGCCACAGTGAGGAAGTTAGCCCCTTCCAAGTAGGAACTAGCCAGACCGTGGGTGTACCAGGAAGTAACGAAGGTGGTGCCGGTTAGCCATCCCCCCAGGGCCATGAAAGCGCAGGGGAAGAGTAGCAAACCAGACCAACCAATAAATACGAAACGATCACGCTTTAACCAATCGTCGAGGACATCAAACCATCCTCTTTCGACTGGGGCGCGTCCGACTGCAATGGTCATGGCGCAAAATCTCCAGAATAATAATTACGAAGGAAAATTTTCCTTCCCGATCGCCTCTCGCCGCTCATTCCCTAGGGGATTGGGACAAAAATGAGAAAGAACCGGGAAATCTTAATTTTTCTTAATGTTCGCCATTGTAAAGCAAATTTTGGCAATCTGCCAGGGGCTAAGGGGTTGGGAACTCGTTAGAGTACAATTCACCCCATTGAAACTCCTTTTCCCCCTAAGTTTTCATTAACGCCGATACCAGGCGATCGCCAGCCATTCTTCCCCCCGCCAAGTTCCGGGCCACAGGGCCCAATTGAAGGGCGGCGGCCCCTCCCAGAATATGCAGATTGGAACCGGCCCAACTCAGGTCATGGTTTAACACGGGCAAGCCATTCACCGTCGGTATGGGCTGGGTTGATCGAATCCCCGCCAGGAGCGACCATTGGTCAACATTGATGGTACTGCCAGTACAAAGCCAAAGGCGATTAATGTCCAAATGAGCAACGCAGTCATGGATACCGGCATAGTTGCAACTCACCTGCCAGTGATTGTCCTGCCATTGGACCCCGGTAATTTGGCAATGCTCGTAAAAAATTAGTTGTCCCTCTTTTTCCAAACGGCGCAGATGGGCCAGGACAGGGGGGGTGAGGGAACCACCATTGCGGGCATTTTGAATTAATTGCCAACGTTTTTCCCAGTTGGGTTCTGCGGCAAAACCCTTTAGGTATTTCGGGCCCAGCCAACCAGGTTCCGCATCAAAAAGTTTGCTGTAGAATTTCCGTCGGGCCATCAAAATCACCTGGGCCCCCCGCTTGATGGCTCCGATCGCCAAATGGCCACTGGTTAGTCCACTGCCAACAATGAGAATTTTTTCCCCAGCGGGGTTTATGGTCCTCAAATCTATTTTTTCTGAATGCAATAGGGCATGGGATGGATAGGGGCCACGAATTTGATCAACCCAAGCAGGAATTTGGGCTTTTCCCCCGGCGATCGCCAACACCACCCGACGGGCCAGGATGGATTCTCCGGTGCTTAACCAAAGACAAAATCGTTGACGACCTCGATGGGTCAAGGGTTCTATTTCCCTCACCAGGGCAGGGTAAACCAAATTTTGCAACTGCCAACATCGGATGACATCTTGGCAAAATTCCCAAAACAGAGACGTACTCGGTAAATCATAGGGGGGAAATAATTCCTGGGGCCGCTGTTCAGCAAAAGTCCGCAGGGCATGGGGGTTGGGGTCGGGATGGTGCACCGCTGGAGATCGCAGATGGGCAATTTCCGCCGCCGCAAATTGAGAATGCCAACGTTGCAGCCAATCGCCACTGGGATCGAACACTATAAATCTTCCCCGTAAGCGCTTTCTTTTTTGCAACAAATGGGTCACTAGGGTCAACGCCTGGGGACCGGCTCCGGCGATCGCCAGATCAATGGACTTGGGCAAGGCTCTGGGCTGGGGTACCATAAATAATGATAATGATTATCGTTAGGTTCAACAAAACGACATCCTAGGGGCCAACCTGAAAGAAAATCAAGCTCATCCATGGCCCTGCCCATCTGCCAAGCTGTCCCTTCGAGCTAGCCTATTTTCCGAGCTTTTGCCCTACAACTTGAAAATGATTGTGCTCGACCTCAACCGTATTTGGTAGTTGCTAAGTTACTAGTTTTTAGAAATATTCAACTTTGGGATTTACTGCCCCATTGCTAGAACCAGAAAAACGATGGGGCCGTAGGAGTAGTTGTTGTAAAGAGCGTTGCAACCGCAGACGAGCTTGGTGCTTAGATTGTTGGGCAATGGTGAGGGACTGTTGGGGCAAAGTGGTAATTTCACTGGGAATGTTACCCGAGACAGCCAGGGCCACCGCAAAAGCAATGAATGTAGCGAAAACTCCCAATTGTTTAAACATAGCTTGCCCTCCTTTCTCACAGACTGGACTTGAGCTAATATTCTAGGAACTATCCAGAATGGCTCACTCGCAAATATGACAATATCCCAGGCTCAAAAGGATCCAGGCATTTTGCAGACAGTTTCGCTTTTGACTGCCTACTGTTTCGACCTGCGGGGACTGGCCCCAAAGCAGGTAATTAATAGTTGGCTCAAGGATTTTTCGGCCCTGTGGATTCGTCTGGCGGTGATCGAAGCCCTTTACCTAGGCCGTTATAAGGCGGTTTCGGTAGAACATTTGCTGAAATTCTGGCACAAAAAAGGGCAACCTAATCTTCACTTTTCTGCTGAGTTTGAACGCTTGGTTTCCCGAAATTTGCCCAGATCTCTGGCGATCGCCACGGACGAATCAATGGAGGAGTTGACTAAGCTGTGCGACCAGTCATGGCCGTTAAAGGTTCCTGCTTTGGCACAGGAAAAATCGCCCCCATCATCAGAGCGAAAATTTTCCTTGGCTGACCCAGAGGGTCTGCCACCCCTGCCCTGGCATCACCGTGACCCTAAAAATATCCAGCCCCAGAGTAAAGACAATTTCACAACCCCCGATATGTTTGGGGAAGCACCAACAAATCGAGTCCCGGGGCCAGCCCCTTCCATTGAACAATTCATTCCCATTACCCAGGAATCGGATCTGCTCCATCGGCTCCAGTTAGTGCTCAGTCAGGAAAGCGAAAATGTTTAAAGCAAAAATTTCCTCCGGCAAACGATGGAGTTCAATGGTCGGCTTAGCGGCAGTCTTAACTTTGTTCTCTGCTAATCCAGGCTACGGACAAAGTAACCAAAACAGTTTTTACAATCCCATCATCATCAGTCCCAATGCAACAATTAACGATCGCCTAACGGTGGAGGATATGCCCACCGGGGAAGGGGGTTTTGCAAGGGATTATCGCATCAGTCTCCGGGCGGGAGATCAAGTATCCATTGACCTGCGCTCCGATGAGTTCGACACCATGGTGATGTTGATCGGTGATGACGGCACCACCATTGTGGCCAACGATGACAGTACGGAGGGAGGAACCAATTCCCTTGCCTTTGCCCGCATTACTGAATCGGGGGATTACGTTGTCCGAGTCAAAACCTACGCCGCCACTGGGGGAGGAGCATTTTCCCTAGAAGTGACGAAATTACAGCCTGCTCCCTAGGGGATTAAGGCGATAATATTTCTGCAAAAGTTGATAGAGTTGCCCATGGTTCCGTTGTAGCTCTTGCCCTTTTTCAAAAAAAGTTTCCGTCACCACCGCAAAAAATTCACAGGGGTTGGTGGCTCCATAGGGGTCGATGACAGTGGGTAAATTATTTTCCAACTGGCTGAGCAGTTGTTGGTATTCCTCGGTAAAGACCGATCGCCAGCGTTGATAGTCATTGTTGCGAGATAATTTGGGCACTCCATTCATAGCTCCGTCCCCCATATCCAACTGGTGGGCAAACTCATGGAAAATAACATTATGACCGTCCTGCCACCGTTCCAAATCCCAGGCGATGGTACCCCAGGCAAGGATTAATTGCCCTGCCCTATCCCAGGATTCCCCGGCTCGAATGGTATCTTCTTCTTCTACCACGTAACCGTCGGGGGAGGTAATTTGCCGAACTTGAAAAGCATCGGGGTAAACAAGGATTGTATCTAGCCGGGGGTAGGGATTACTGCCTAATTCCAACGCTAGATAGCAAGCTTGGGCGGCAATGACCAACCGCACTTCATCGGTTAAAACAAAATCATTACAACCAATAAATTGTTTTTGCTGCAGAAATAACTGAATTTTCGCCTCTAGTTTCTGCCTTTGCTGGGGGGAAAATTGGGAATAAAAAGGTAGGCGATCGCCTAAAATTGCTTGCCAATGGGGGGGCAGGGGACGATGGAAAAGTTGTTTTTCTCGCCAATCGAGCCAATGGGGGTAGCCCCAAATGTAGGCAATAATGCCCAAAAGGATGGTGAGAACAATGGCAGTGGGCAACATGAAAAAAAACGGGTAAATCTCTAGGCTAAGAGCAGGTTTCAAAAGCCCCCCACCCCCCAAGTTTGGGGGAAAATTAGATGGAAGTCCCCCAGTGTTGGGAGATTTAGGGGGCACATCAAAACTTCGTAAATAAGCTCTAAGGGGTTAAACTGCCCGGTCGCCTCCAGCGATGGTTTGAATTTGTTGAACAAAAGCTTGGTGATCCACCACCGGTTTGGCAATGTAACCTTCTGCGCCACTTTCCGCCAATAAAGACTCCCGATCGCCGGCCATGGCATGGGCTGTGACCAAAATCACCGGTAGGCTGGCCGTAGCAGGGTCTTGTTTGAGCAATTGGGTAATTTGAATGCCGTTATAGGCCTTGCCTTGGTAATGACTGCGGGACAGGGATACGTCCATCAAAATCACGTCCACCGCCTTTTGACGAGCTAATGCCAATACCTCCGCCACATCCTCGCTGCCCTTGACGGTGAAGCCCCCCCGCTTGGTAAGAATTTTGGAAAAAACCCGGAAGTTCATGGGGTCGTCTTCGACGATGAGAACCGTTGTCATAAAACTGTACTCGGCAAAGTGGGCAGGAGAATCAGCCTTTCCAATGCTAACATTGGCCGCGAATTGACGAGCGCACAGGTTCCCAGCGGCATGGCCAGAAAATCTTTCCCCAGCGGTCAAATTATCCCCACCGATCTCCACGAAGAAATGGAACGTTCCTATCTGGAATACGCCATGAGTGTGATTGTGGGGCGGGCGTTACCCGATGTGCGGGATGGCTTAAAACCAGTGCATCGCCGCATTCTCTACGCCATGTACGAGTTGGGTTTAACCCCCGATCGCCCCTTTAGGAAATGTGCCCGGGTGGTGGGGGACGTGTTGGGCAAATACCATCCCCACGGTGACCAGTCCGTGTACGATGCCCTGGTGCGGATGGTGCAGGATTTTTCCAGTCGTTATCCTCTGTTGGCCGGCCATGGCAACTTCGGTTCGGTGGACAATGATCCCCCCGCTGCCATGCGTTACACCGAAACCCGCTTAGCACCCATTGCCATGGGGGCCATGTTGGACGGCATCAGCGAGGCGATCGTTGATTTTACCGGCAACTTCGACAATTCCCAGGAAGAACCCACCGTGGTTCCCGCCCAGTTACCTTTGTTGCTCTTGAATGGTTGCTCCGGCATTGCAGTGGGCATGGCCACTAGTATTCCGCCCCACAACTTAGGGGAAGTGGTGGATGGTTTGATTGGTTTAATCAATAAGCCCGACCTGTCGGATCAAGAGCTATTTAAGTTAATTCCGGGGCCTGATTTTCCCACCGGCGGCCATATCCTCGACAGTGGAGGCATTTTGCAGGCTTACCAAACGGGGCGGGGACTAATTCCGGTGCGGGGGGTTAGCCATACCGAAATAATCCGGGGGGAGAAAAAACGCAGTCATAATCGCACGGCGATCGTCATTACAGAGTTACCGTTCCAAGTCAATAAAGCGGCTTGGATTGAGAAAATTGCCAGCTTGGTCAACGACGGCAAACTGGACGGTATTTCCGATCTGAGGGATGAAAGCGATCGCACCGGTATGCGGGTGGTAATTGAGCTCAAGCGGGATGCTGACCCCAATGCCATTTTGCAAAAGCTCTACCGTATGACCCCTTTGCAGAGTAATTTTGGCGTGATTTTCCTGGCGCTGGTGGATAATCAGCCCCGGCAAATGTCCCTGCGGCAAATTCTCGAAGAATTTTTACAATTCCGAGAAGATACCCTCCTGCGACAGTACGAAAACGAGTTGGGGGAAAACCGTCGTCGGCTAGAATTATTAACTGGTTTGCTAATTGGTTTAGAGAATTTAGATACGCTGATTGAAATTCTCCGTTTTGCCCCCGATGGCACCACCGCCAAAATTCAACTCCAGGAACGGTTGGGCATTTCCCCCCAACAAGGGGACGCCATTTTGGGTATGCCCATGCGCCGTATCACTGGCCTCGAAAGGGAAAAGTTACAACAGGAACACACCGATCTAGCCCAACGCATTGAACAGTTGGAAACCCTCATTGGCGATCGCCAGGAAAGATTAAAGGCGCTCAAGAAGGAGTTGCGGGGCTTAAAGAAAAAGTTTGCCGATGAGCGACGCACCAAAATTTTGCAGGGTATGCCAGCCAAAATTGAGCCTCTACCTGTGGATGAAAACCAATCACTTGAACCGACAATCCCCTTGGTGGAAAGCCAGTTAGCCACAGAAAAGGAAAATGGGTCCCATATCCCCGGGGAATCAGAGCAAGAACAGTTGGTGTTAGAAAAATTTCCCTCCCCAACGCTAGATTCCGCTCCAGAAGTAAAACAGGATAATCTAAACCTAGCTGTAAAACCAACCCCCAAAAGCGTCAAACAAGAAGCCCAACCAAGCCCGGAAATAATAGCCGCCCATAGCAAACTCGTTTCTGTCGCTGAGAAAAGTCCCCTCACCCTCTTCACGCCCCAAACACCCCCAGCGGAGGCCTTTCTGAGTATTAATTTGCAGGGGGAAATCGCCTGGCACCCGGAAGAGCTGACCTCCGCCAACAGTTTTGAACCCTTGGATCAGCAATTCTCCATTCAAGGGCGGGAAAATCTCATTGTCATTGGCGACCATGGCAAAACTTTTCCAGTCGCCATTGCGGATATTCCCCCTTTGGCTGTTACCCGCATTCCCTTGTTACAAATTCTGCCTAAATCAGCCCAGCGGGATGCCACCGCCGTAGCTTTCCAGGGATTTTTACCGCCCCCAGAACAGCCCCAGGATTTACTCTTAGTTAGTCAGCAGGGTCGGGTCAAACTGCTAGCTGGTCAGGAGTTGCAAGAGTTGGGCCAGCGGGGTTTAAGTTTAATCAAGTTAAAAAATGGCGATCATCTTCAGTTTGCCCAATGGGTTACGCCAGTTAATTCGGACTCTGCCCAAAATCCAGGTAAAAATTTGGTTATTGCAACTAGCAATGGACGTTTACTACGGTTTGATCCAGCCCAAGTTGGTTTAACCTGTTCTAGTCCCAGCGCCCAGGGCCAGGAAGCAATGCCGCTTCGTCCAACGGAAAGTTTAGTGGGAGTACTGATGACGTCGCCGGGGGATAGGGTTTTGCTCTTGACTCAGGCAGGCTATGGCAAACGTTTAGATTTAACTGCCGTGCGCCTGGTTAATTTCGGCGAATTAGGCACAACAGTGATGCAGTTTACCAGTAAAGAAGATCGTTTGTTGACCATGGTGGCGGAACATAATGCCCCCGGTGCCCTGGATAATGGCTACGATTTTTACAGTAATCAACAACGACTCCATTCTGTCCGGGCTGATCAGTTCCGACTCTGGGGTAAGGATGGCTTTGGCGATCGCCTAGTAGACCTTAACGGAGGGGAATATTTAACTGCCCAAGTAGCTCACCTTGGTTAGCGTCGGGGAAATTTTGGGCTAGAATGGGCAACATCTTTTTTCCGTGGGTGGGGACAATGGACAAATATGAAGGATTGGGCAGATCAGCCAAACCCTGGTGGCTAAAAAATATTGACAAAATTTTCCTGGGGGGAGGCATTTTATATCTGCTTTTGGTTAGCTCTTGGCTGCTGTTTCAATCCCGCCAGTCCACTGACTCTGTGGCATCTACGACGGAAACGGTGACCGTGGATCAAGCGGATGAAGAGTTTATTGTTTATTTGCAACAATCCCTGGAAACCCTAAAGCAACCCCAAACACTCCCAGCTTCCCCCCCGGCCAATGGCGTGGTTTCTCCGGTAACTCCCCATCCACAAACGGTGGCGATCGCCCCTGCTAACCAAAGCATTCCTCTACCTCCTCCGCCCCCCGGCGCCATAGCCCAAAATGGGCAAGGTAATGGTGCCCCCATGGCAGCCCCCGGCAGCACCACTGTAGTGGAAAGGTATTATTACCCTGTTTATCCCAATGGCCAGGCAGCTCCAACCACGGCAGCTCCCCCCCAACCCGTAGCCGTGGCTCCCCCGGCAGTGCCCATGGTGCCCAGCAGCACTAAACACGATTTAGTGGGTGTATTGGAATCCGGCGAGCTTTCTTCAGCTTTGTTCCGCTGGAATGGCATGACCCAACGCATTCAAATTGGTGAGGCGATCGGTAGTAGCGGTTGGCAATTGGCGGCGGTTAATAGTCAGCAGGCAATTCTGTCCCGTCAAGGAAAAACTCGCTATCTGGAAGTGGGGCAAAGTTTTTAGGGCCTTATTTGTTTTGTAAGGTTCACGGTCATAGTCAATTTCAACTAAGAGGGTATCAGATCGCCCAATTGCTGCAAGGTTTTGGCATAACTTTCTAAGCTGTGACGTTGGCGGTAGGTTTGGCCCATGGCAGCCAACCTCCGACGGATGATGGGATCAGCTAACTTTGGGGCAACGTCTGCCCATACTTGGGAAGGTTCCTGCCAGTTCACCACTAAATTGCTAAGACCGTACTGCTCCAGTTCCCTAGCCATCCAAGTTGCTGGGGATACCAAAGGTAAGCGCTCTGCAATGATGGCCTCGGTGAAAATCCCCGAAGTTCTCTCTGCATAGGCTTCTCGGTCGTAGGGTAGCAAAATGACCTGGACTTGATTGAGCCAGGCGGCATACTCCTCCCTTGTCAGGCGATCGCCAATTAAATGAACTTCTATTCCCTTGCCATCGTTTTTTAACCCAGAAGCCTCCGCTGCAATCACCTTAAGTTTGGGCAGGTTAGGCAGATTGTCCGTGGGAAATGAAACCAAATTTCCCATCACCGACCAACCTTTTTCTTCCCTGGGGGAGCCGGGCCACCAGCAAAGGATTGGATCAGCCTTTACAGATAGAGGTACAACCTCGGCAAAATCCGTGTGGGGAATGGGCATAACCGTGAATGGTTGCCGAAAATAATCCTGGAGAGATCGCCCGAGGGATTCACTGTCCGTTAAAAATTGGCATTGGGGCGGGGGTAATAATTTCCGCAAACTTTGATGGAGCCAGTGGTAAACAGAACGGGTTTGGTCTAAATGAACATCCCGACGGTACAGTAGCCAAAAATGTAATCGTTGCCGAGCTTGGGGGGAAAGTTGCCGCAGACCCCACCAGATAGCAAAAAGTTGAAGATGGATAAAGCGCTCTAAAAAAAGAATAACTGGTCCATTTTCGCCATTGGCCAACAACGATTGTAGTTGTTGAGCTAACACATCACCACATTGCATGGCCTGGGGAAGACGGGTTATTTTTGCCACCATGCTCCCCTCCGCTTCCAAGTCTTCCGGCAGAAGAATGTTCCACTGGCGATCGCCAATTTCCTCTAGATTAGCCTCCGCATCCTGGGGCACCCAAGCTTGGTACTGCCAGCCCAAAGACTCCACCGATCTCCGTACCGCCCCGTGGTAGGGCAAAATATGGCCTTCACCGCCCATTAAATGGGGAATCAGGGAAATAAATAAAGGTTGACCGGTAGAATTGCCAGAGTTCATTGGGTTGAGGAAGAAGTCAGCAGAGTAACAGTTTGCCCCAAATTGGCAAAGACGGGAATCGGCCTAGCTAATTGCGCCGTAAATTGCTCCAACTGCTGACAGGTTTCCTTGCCCCTCCCTGTCATTACTACCACTGGCTGACAATCAGCGGCAATGGCCGCCCCAACGTCACTGGGGGCATCACCGATGAAGTAGGAGTGCTCGAGGGAAATTTGGTATTGCGCCGCCGCCCGCAAGAGCATTTCAGGGGAAGGTTTACGGCAATCACAGCCCTCCTCTGGATGGTGGGGGCAAAGGAAAAAATCAGTGAACTGCACTCCTTCCTTCCCATATTCCTCCTGAATTTTGGCGTGCACCGCCGCCACGTCGCTATGGCCGAAATAACCCCGGCCAATGCCCGCTTGGTTAGTGATCACAATTAACAAATAACCTGCTTTTTGCCACTGGATTAACGCTTGTCCCGCACCGGGCGGTAACTGCACTTGCTCCGGCCTACCAAGGTAGGGAATATAGTCAATAATTACGCCGTCACGGTCGAGGAATAGAGCTTTGCGGAGGACAGTCAAGGTTATCGTTGATGGATTTTTGTGGTGGGAAAATGTTTGCCATGAATCAGAACTGGGGAAGTCTTCTCACCCAATTGCTTAATCTCGGCTTTTTTTGACTAAACCTTAACCCCAACGGATTTTTGGGCAAAGAGACGGGATTCCACCTGTTCACAGATGTGGTGATAGGTCATCAGGTGTACTTCTTGGATGCAAGGGGTGTTTTTGTCAGCGATAAAGAGGGGATAGTCGGCAAACTCTTGGAACAAACCACCGTTATTACCGGCCATGCCGATGGTGTGTAAACCCTTATCCTTAGCACATTTCAGCGCATGGAGCACATTGGCAGATTTGCCAGAAGTGGACAAACCCCAAAGAATGTCCCCCGGTTGCCCCAATGCTTCCACCTGACGGGAAAACACAATATCGTAGGTGTAGTCGTTGCTGACGGAAGTGAGGATGGAACTGTTGGCCGTTAGGGCGATCGCCGGCAGAGCTTGGCGGTTGAAATAAAAACGTCCGACAAATTCAGCAGCCAGGTGTTGGGCGTCGGCGGCGGACCCCCCGTTGCCACAGACTAACAATTTGTTGCCCGCCTGGAATCTCTGGCAAATCAGATCAACCACGGCCTCGATGGCCCTGCAATAGGACTGGTCAAAAGCCTTCGCAAAGGACTGTAAACGCTGTTCAACCCACTCAGACATAGTAAATCCTCATTTTCAAAGCCTGAAGCAACAAGCAAGATCTAGCCTCGACTTTTAGGGACTCCCATTACCGCAAAAAAGTGGCAGGGGCAAAATTATAGTTCCTAATCTTAATCGAGGGAGGCAAAAATTGGCTAATGTTAAAAGGGTTGACGTTTGGCCACTGGCAACGGTTTTTCCCAATCTTTGGGATAGGCGGATAGTGGTTTGGGATTTTTATGTGGATTATTTATAAGGAGTTTTCCTTTGAGGCGGCCCACCAACTGCCCCACCACGAAGGAAAATGTCGACGATTACATGGCCATAGTTTTCGGGGGCGAGTTTACGTGGCCAGCGATCACCTGAAAACCAGTGGTTCAGAAACGGGCATGGTGATGGATTTTAGCGTACTCAAGGCCCACTTAGACCCCTTGATCAAAAATTACCTTGACCATTATTACCTTAACGATAGTTTGGGCTTAGAAAGTCCCACCAGTGAGGCGATCGCCGCTTGGATTTTTGCCAAATTGGCGGAGGCGGGGGTACCGGGTTTACATTCCGTGGAAGTGCTGGAAACCTGCACATCCGCCGCCCGTTACTTTTCTCCCCGTCTATCTAGCTTGTTGTAGGGAAAACTTCCAACAAGTCCGATAAGATTTGAATCAAAATAGACTAGCCTGGGTCAACCATTGTCTAAGCTAGGGAAAAGTACTAAGTCCAATGGGAGAAACTAAACCGCCAATTTGGGTATTTAGGACAATTTTGATAGGATTTCGCTCCCCTGAGGCATTCTCAAACTAGGACTAGTTTCTGCCGTTGTTGTTTGCTGAACCGTTATTTTTTCCGCCCCTGCCATGGTTTTTTCCTCCGACTCCTCCGAATTTAGCCTTTCTCCCTTTGAACAAGCTTTAATCGAAGCGGGCTACCTTTCCCTGTCCCAAATTCACCAAGCCTTAATGGAGGCTCGCCGCACTGGCACTGCTCTGCCAACTTTGGTGGAAGCTATGTTGGGGGAATCGTTACCCGAGGAACTGCACCGCCAGTACCAGGCCCAACAGCGGTTTGCCCTTTCCGTAATCCATGGGGTGAAATTCTTTGACCATAATCAGTTAATGGCCGTGGCCAACACCGAGGCGATCGCCAGTCTACTGAACCGATATTTTCCCCTACCCATCTGTCGTCAATATGGCTTTTTGCCCCTCCATTATCGCGAAGATCCGGGGGCTTTGTTGGTGGTCATGGTAGACCCCAGTGATCGGGAAGCAAGCCAATTTTTGCAGCGGCAACTGGCGCCCCATCGGCTTACCCTGCGGCGGCGGGGGGTAACCCAGGAGGATTTCGACCATTTAATTGACCAGCTTTACCAAGACCCCGGAGTTCAGGCCGCCCTCAACACCCATGGGCCAATGGAAATTAGCGACGACCCCTACGATGGCAAAGCGACGGTGGTGGAAGTCACGGAAATCATTGAGGATTTACCTCAACAAATTGCCGCTCTGCACAATGTCAGCCCTGCATCATCGACTTCTTCTGTCTCCACCAGTCCAACGACAGCCGATGTTTCCGTCACGACCCCGGAGATAAAAGCAGAAGGACCGGAAGTTAAATTGGCAAATAAAATCTTGATCCTTGGCTTACGGGAGGGGGCCAGCGAAATTCACATTGATCCCCAGGATACCAAGGTATTAGTGAGGATCCGCCAAGGGGGCAATTTACGGATGTTGTTGGAACCGTTGCCCAAGGAGTTGGGACCAAAGTTGGTTGCCCGACTAAAAACCATGACCCATTTGGACACCAGTCAGACCAAAGTGCTCCAAAAAGCCCGCATTCGCAAGAGCTATAACGGCCAATCGGTCTTTTTCTACGTCAACATTCTCCCCAGTTTTTACGGTGAAAAAGTGCTGGTGCGGGTGGTGCCTTCCCTAGAAAAGTTGCCGAATTTCACCGAACTATGCGGCGATCGCCAGGGACAGGAAAGCCTGCAAACATTGGCCCAGCAAACTAAGGGATTAGTGGTGGTCATTGGGGCGGCCTATGGGGGAAAAACCAGCACCATGGAAGCTTTTTTGGGGGAACAGTTGGGGCAAAATCGCTCCGTTGCCCTAGTGTCCGATCCCCTCGTCCATATGTACAAAGGCATTAATCAACTAGAAGTTAATCTAGAAAAAGAGTTTACCGGAGAAAGGGCAGTGCAATCCCTGGAGGAACAGAGTCTCAACGTGGTGGCGGTGGACCCCCTGGAGGACGAAGAAACAGCCCAGGCTCTCACCCAGGCCCTCAATCAAGGTCGTTTGGTATTTGTTTCCGTCATTGCCAAAGACATTCCCTCAGCGATGATGCAATTGCAGCAATGGTTTGAGCCAGCGGTGCTGGGGCAACATCTCAAGGGCATTGTTTCCCAACGGTTAGTGCGCCAGGTTTGTCCCGCCTGTCGTTTGAGGGTGGATGTCACACCGGAAGAGCAGCAGCGTTTTGGTCTACCCCAGGGTCCCATTTACCGGGCTAATAGTTTGAGCGTGGAATTAATGGCCCAACCCATGATCAAAAGTCGTCTCTGTCGCCAATGCCACGGCCTGGGTTATGCAGGTATGACAGGGGTTTTTGAGGTGGTGCCCATCACCCCGGAGTTACAACAGTTGGTCAGTGCCCCCTGTTCCCATGGGGAAATTATTAGCGGTCTCAACCAAGCTGGCATTGCTAGCCCAGCCCGCACGGCGATCGCCTTAGTGAGCCAAGGTGTCACCACCCTCGAAGAGGTGAACCGACTTTTTCCCCAATTGCCCCGGCAACTATCCCCCCAGAATGCTCCCACGGGAGCGGTTGCCCCAGCCCTAGTTCAAAGTCAGGGAGCAGAAGATTCAGCCCCCAATGACCAGTGGTGGCAACGTCTACAACAACTGGAAAACTCCGTACAGGAACTCAATCAAGCCCTGGCGGATCTTAAAAAAATGGCCGGCGATCGTCCTTCGAGAACCCGTCCAGCGCCGGCGCCCCATTTAAACCTAGATCTAATGGCGGAACTAAGGGCCCTAGAAGATTTATCAGCCCATAAAAAGCCCAAACCAAAAGAAGACCAGGATGCAACCCTATTGGGGGATTTCAATGACATTGAAGAACTATTGATTGATGAACTGAACCCTCTGCCCCCGGCCCTAGATGCCAAAGAAGCAACTTTCATCAGCGAAGAGCCATTAGATAACCCTGGGCAGGACAAATTCAATCCGTTTAAGTCGGTGATCGATCCTTGGTAACTACGAATCGTTTGTCAGGGGCGACCAATGGCTGAAAAAAAATCCTACCCATCCAAATCAAACAGACCACAAAATAACCACTGGTAATTAAGCCGTTGAGATACATTAGGCGAAAAGCGGCCAATTCACCGACCCCTTGCCCTGCCCCCCAAAGTAATAAGTACAATCCCAACCAGCCTAGGGTGAACTGTAGTGACCGACGGCTGACATGACGGCGTTGCCGAAAAACTTGACCATTGCCCTGCTCCGGCTGGCGCAACTGCCACAGGGACGGTAATATGCCCACTACGGGAAGCAGATATAAACAAAGCTGTAGGCGTATCAGTTTCGTGTCGGCAAAACGATCTTCGCTCACTTTAAATTTCCCATCCTGCTTGGCGTCCTAGCTTTGCGTTTCTCCTTTCTCCCATTCTCCCATTAACCTTGTTGAATTTTTCCATGGCTCCCACTGCAAACTCTGTAACCCTCTACACCGATGGTGCCTGCTCGAGAAACCCTGGCCCTGGAGGCTATGGGGCAGTGATTCTTTACGGTGATGGTCGCCGAGAGGAGTTGTCTGCCGGTTATAAAATGACCACCAATAACCGCATGGAAATGATGGGGGCGATCGCCGCTTTAAGTTATTTGGAAGAACCCTCCCAGGTGTTGCTCTACAGCGATTCCCGCTATGTGGTGGATGCAATGACTAAGGGCTGGGCCAAGAAATGGCAAGCGCAAGGATGGCAAAGAAACGCCAAGGAAAAGGCTAAAAATCCGGATCTCTGGGAAATAATGTTAGCCCTATGCAAAAAACACCAGGTCACCTTTCAGTGGGTCAAAGCCCATGCTGGCAATAAAGAAAATGAACGGTGCGATCGCCTAGCGGTGGCGGCCTACCAAAACAATCCCAGCTTAGTGGATAAGGGCTTTGGCAAGTTCTGAGCCGAACAAAAATAATCCCTCCCCCAATGCTAGGGAAGGGAAACTTAGCTGAGTGCTTCAAAGGGAAAGAAAAAATAGATGGTTTAATGACCTGGGGTCAAAGGATTAGTTTTAATCCTCGTCATCAAAATCATCGTCATCCATGTCGTCCATTTCAAAATCATCCTCGTCAGTGTCGTAGGTTTCGGTAAATTCCTCCTCATCCTGACCAAGCTGGTTCCCTGCGTAGGCTCGGGCCCTGGTGTCATCCAAGAGATCATCATCGGCTTCAACTTTTTTAGTTTTCACCTTAGTGGCGCTGGCCTTTTTCTTCGCCGTTGGCAATTCCATTGGCTCAATCATATAGCCCTGGATATCATCCTGGGTTTCAATTAATCCCAACACCTCCTCATGGCTACTGAAGCCAGTACCCGCAGGAATTAGACGACCAATAATGACGTTTTCCTTTAGTCCCCGTAGCCAGTCTGACTTGCCTTCGATCGCCGCTTCAGTGAGTACCCGGGTGGTTTCTTGGAAAGAAGCCGCACTGATGAAACTATCCGTGTTTAAAGAAGCCTTAGTGATACCGAGCAATACGGGGGTATAGCGGGCCGGAGCACTGCCGGTGATGCCCATGGCTTCGTTAACCTGTTCCACTTGGCGTAATTCCACCAGTTCCCCTGGGAGCATGGTAGTATCTCCCCCATCGTCGATGCGGACCTTAGCGGTCATCTGCCGCACAATTACCTCAATATGTTTGTCGGAAATATCCACCCCTTGGGATTGATAAACCGTTTGCACTTCGTTGACGAGGAATTTTTGCGCTGCTTGGAGACCTTTCAGGGCTGCTTGGTAACAACCATCCTTATCCACGTAGTAGTTGAAGAACACATCTAAAATTTCGTGGGGATTGTTGTAACCATCGGTGAGGGCATGGCCCACATCAATGCGTTGACCATCGGTGACCATGGCGTTTTGCCCCGGTAGGAGGGGATATTCGCTCACGGTGCCGTCATCTTCCAGCACTTTAATGTCCACGCTTTCATCTTCCAGGTATTCCACCTGAC
The DNA here is from genome assembly GCF_000478825.2 of Synechocystis sp. PCC 6714. Classification (NCBI taxonomy): domain Bacteria; kingdom Bacillati; phylum Cyanobacteriota; class Cyanophyceae; order Synechococcales; family Merismopediaceae; genus Synechocystis; species Synechocystis sp. PCC 6714. The sequence goes on from NZ_CP007542.1 coordinate 2,573,791, forward strand.
AGACCCCAGGGGCCCGGGCTAGAACGCAGGCTTCTTTGGGTTTACGGGCTTCCAAAAGTTCTTCAATCCGGGGTAAACCCTGAACAATATCCCCGGTCTTGGCCCGCTCAAACACCAGCAGTACAAGGTTATCGCCCCGTTGCACCAGGTCTCCGTCTTCGATGTGGAGCACTGCCCCAGGGGAAACTCGATAGGGCCGAGCCCGCCGTAGCACTAACTGATATTTGTCCCCTTTGCCATTGATTTCCAGCACTTTGCCGGACTCTTCCAGTTTGACACCGGGTAGCAATTCCTGACCTGCCACCAGTAGTTGCCCTGGTTTGACATCGGGGGCACCGGGTAAATCCATCACCAGGCGATCGGCTTCCCGCTCCAGCAGTACCCGACGAATGGATTCTTGCCCTTCTTTAATACCCCGGACAATACCGGCCTCCTTACATTGGATTTCAGTGCGGGCCACCACCGCCCCTGGGGGAATTTGATCCCCATCCTGCACCAGTAGGCGGGTTTTGGACGCTCCACCGAGGGGATCAGATTCTTGATCCCGGCGCAGTACCAAGGATTCCAAAATCACCAACTGTAGACGCTGGCAATCTTCCTCTTCATCGTCCTGGAGTTCAATGTCGGCGGAAAGGTGGGAAATACCTTCACTACCGCTACCGTAAATCTCAAGTACTAGTTGAGTGCTGAGCAGGGGGGCCCCTTCCACGGATTTCACCCGATCGCCATCTTTGTAGAACAGACGCTGAACGGAACGTAACTCAATGTGGCGACCCCCTTCTTCGTTTTGGGAACCCTGGGAGGGAGCGGCGGGTTCATCAAACACCTTGTACTCTTCCACTGGCCGGAGGAGCAAACCATTGCCTTCGGGACTTTCAATCCATTCCGCTTGGCTGAGGGTGCTAACGGTGACACCGGGAAATACATCTTGTCCTGGCTGGAGCAATTGGCCGCTTTCGATTTTCACCGAACCGGGGTCCACATCTTGGTAGAAATCCCCTGGCTTGATGATAATTTCCCGCAGAATATCATTTTTCTGTACCACTTCGACGATGCCGCTGGATTGGCAGAAAATGTCCTTGACCACCTCCGTGCCTGCTTCCACATACTGGCCGTCTTCCACAATTAACAGGGAAATGTCTTTGTTAATTTCGTGGGTTTCTTCTGGAATCCAGAGCAGGGTGCCTCCCTTGGTGACTTCGTAGCCCTGTTTGCGGCCCCCCTTGGCCACTTCCACTCCGGCGTAGCGAATCATGCCTCCGGTGGTGGTGCGGTATCGGTCATCAATCAATTCCGCCACAATGCTGTGGTTCTGCACCTTGGTACCGGGAGCGGCCTTGAGCAGGAACCGTTGCTTATCGGCAGTGTAGATGACGTATTGTTCCCGGCCACCACTGCTTTCTAGCTTGACCTGGGCCTGGTCTAGCAAGACGGAAGCGGTGATGATTTCAATTTCTCGGTTACTCACTAGGCGTACCACCCCACCATCGTTGGTGACCAGCTTGGTTTCGGCCATGATGCTACCGACTTCCACCTGCTCGTCATTTTTAACCACTGGCTCCGCCCCAGGAGGTAGGTTATACACTTCCCCGGATAGAATCCACACCAGTCCCCCCCGTTGGGCAATGCGGGTGGTATTACCCTGGCGATCGGTTTTTTCCTCCGGCACTAGGCGATCAAATAACACTTCCCCAGCCAAGTCCCCGGCCACGTCTTTGGTAGCCCGCTCCGTGGAACGTTGGGTTTTAGAAAGGGAAATTTCCGTCATTAATTGTCCCGCGGTCACTGTCTGCCCATCCTGTACAAACAGTAGGGAACCGGGGGTAAGGGAATAGGTTTGGGTGGCGGCTTTTTTACCTTCCCCTTTCCAAATTAGATCCCCAGCAATTTCCACCTGCTCCGCATCTTCACCGTGGCGGGTACGGACTTTGCGGGTGTTGAGTCCTTTACCCCATTTGACGGTGCCATTGTCCGGAGCTTTTTCCTGGCGAGCCACTTCCCCGGTGAATACCCCCCCAGTGTGGAAGGTCCGCATGGTTAACTGAGTGCCGGGCTCCCCAATGGATTGGGCGGCAATGATACCCACCGCTTCTCCTAAATCAACTTTGTGACCGTGGGCTAAGCTCCAGCCGTAGCAGTTCTGGCAAACGGACCGGGCCGCTTCACAGGTCAACGGCGATCGGACATAAACCTCATCGGTAACGGCGGCAATACGGTTAGCCAACGCTTCATCAATTTCATCATTGCGTTTGGCAATGATTTCCCCATCAGGACTCACCACATCCTTGGCCAGCAAACGACCAAACAGGCGATCGGCCAGGCTAATTTTTACCTGGTCCCCGTCGGTCATCGCTGTGACCCGCAGACTGCGTTCCGTACCACAGTCCTGTTCCCGCACAATCACATCCTGGGAAACATCTACCAAACGACGGGTAAGGTAACCGGAGTCCGCCGTCCGCAGAGCCGTATCCACCAGACCCTTACGGGCACCGTAGGAAGAAATTACGTATTCGGTAACGGTCAGCCCCTCCCGAAAATTGGTTTTAATGGGTAAGTCAATAATCTCCCCTTGGGGATCCGCCATCAACCCCCGCATCCCCACCAATTGCCTCACCTGGCTCATGTTCCCCCGGGCACCGGAGAAAGCCATCATATACACGGAGTTGAGGGGATCGGTTTTGCGGAAGTTAACCACCACCTGGTCTTTCAACTCTTCCGAAGTGCTATTCCAGGTATCAATTACCTTTTGGAATCGTTCCACCTCGGTGATTTCCCCCCGGGCATACCGCTCTTCGGTGATACGAATTTCCTTTTCCGCCGCCTCCAGCATCTGTTTCTTTTCCGGAGGGATGGTCAGGTCATCGACGCTGATGGAAACCCCTGCCTTAGTGGCAAAGCGAAAACCTAATTCCTTCAGTTCATCGGCCAACTGCGAACACCGGGCGGAACCGTAACGACGATAGGCAAGGGCAATGAGTTTTTTAAGACGGCCTTTGTCGATGGTGTAGTTATAAAACGTCATAACGCTCCAAGATTGAGATTAGGGGGCAAGGCAATTAAGAGGGCAGGAGGATTAGACCCTAGGCGATCGCCATCCTCCAGGGAAACGAAGCTAAGGCACCGGGAAAACTACACTTCCTCCTCTTCCAAATCCTCCTCAGTGTGGAGGGATTCATAGGTGGGGCGGTTAGGGGCCCGGCGCTGGCTATCAATCATCAAATCCACCTCTGCGTCGGCACTTTCCCCGTCTTCGGACAACTGCACCTTGTGAGCTGCAATGTCCAAACCAAGGGACTGGAGTTCCCGCATTAGCACCTTGAAGGATTCCGGGGTGCCGGGGCGGGGAATACTCTTACCTTTGACAATGGCATTGAGGGCTTCATTGCGGCCTTGCATATCATCGGATTTAACGGTGAGTAATTCCTGCAAAATGTACGCGGCGCCATAGGCTTCCAAGGCCCACACTTCCATTTCTCCAAACCGTTGCCCCCCCTGTTGGGCTTTACCCCCCAAAGGCTGTTGGGTAACAAGGGAATAGGGCCCAGTGGAGCGGGCATGGATCTTATCGTCCACCAAATGTACTAGTTTGAGCATGTAAGCTTGGCCCACCGTAATGGGTCGGTCAAAGGGCTCTCCAGTACGACCATCAAACACCTGGATTTTGCCGGGATGGTCTTGGTTAAATACCCAGTCTTTGTTGGGGCGTTGGGATGCTTCCTCTAGCAAGCCATGGACTGTGTCCCGAGATGCTTCTTCCCCGTACATCTCATCAAAGGGGGTAATTTTGAAGCGCACACCCAGGTTTTCCCCAGCCCAACCCAGCAAACATTCAAACACCTGGCCCACGTTCATCCGGGAAGGAACCCCCAGGGGATTGAGGGCAATGTCAATGGGGCGACCATCTGGGAGATAGGGCATATCTTCAATGGGCAAAATGCGGGAAATAATCCCTTTATTCCCGTGGCGACCGGCCATTTTGTCTCCCACTTGGATTTTGCGTTTCTGAGCAACGTAGATCCGCACAACCATATTAGCGCCGGGGGGCAGTTCATCCCCTTTCTCCCGGGTGAAGACCCGTACATCCACCACCCGACCTTTTTCACCGTTGGGCACCCGCAGGGAATTATCCCGCACATCTCGGGCTTTCTCGCCGAAAATGGCCCGCAGGAGTTTTTCCTCTGGGGGCTGGTCTGCTTCCCCTTTGGGAGTTACTTTGCCCACCAGAATGTCACCGGATTCCACCCAAGCACCGATGCGGATGATACCGTTTTCGTCCAAATTACGCAGGGCATCTTCCCCGACATTGGGAATTTCCCGGGTGATTTCTTCGGGCCCTAGTTTGGTCTGGCGAGCCTCAATTTCAAACTTTTCGATGTGGATACTAGTGTAAACGTCGTCATAGACTAGCCGTTCACTGATGAGAATGGCGTCCTCGTAGTTATAGCCTTCCCAGGGCATATAGGCCACAAGGATGTTTTGTCCCAGGGCTAACTCTCCCCCTTCCGTAGCAGAACCGTCCGCCAGCACCTGTCCTGGCACCACATCTTCCCCGGCATAGACTAGGGGACGCTGATTTAAACAGGTGTCTTGGTTAGAGCGCTGATATTTCTGGATCGGGTAAACGATTTCTTCCCCTTTTTCCTCTGGATTGTCGGGGGAGTGGGGTTGCACCCGAATTTCCGTGGCATCCACATAGGTGACAATGCCATGGGTGCGGGAAACAATCACCATACCTGAGTCGCGAGCAGCCTGGGCTTCCAAACCTGTACCCACCAACGGCCTTTCGGGGCGCAACAGGGGCACCGCTTGGCGTTGCATGTTGGATCCCATCAGGGCCCGGTTAGCATCATCGTGCTCCAGGAAGGGAATCATGGAGGTGGCAACGGAAATAATTTGCACCGGAGACACGGCAACATAGTCTACCTGTTCTGGGCTGGTAGTGGAAAATTCCTGGCGGTAGCGAATAGGTACTGATTCGCCAATGATGTTCCCCTCTTCGTCGGTGGGAATGTCCCCGGGGGCTACCCGCATGTCATCTTCTTCATCGGCGGTGAGGTAAACAGGGTCTAAATCCTTCCTGACTCGACCACTTTCCACTCGAAAATAGGGAGTTTCAATGAAACCGTAATCATTGACCCGGGCACAGGTGGCCAAGGAGCCGATTAAACCGGCGTTGGGGCCTTCTGGCGTTTCCACTGGGCAAATGCGGCCGTGGTGGGAAGGGTGAATATCCCGCACCGCAAAGCCAGCCCGCTCCCGAGTTAGACCTCCAGGGCCGAGGGCAGAAATACGACGTTTATGGGTCAACTCCGCCAGGGGATTGGTTTGGTCCATGAACTGGGAAAGTTGAGAGGAACCAAAGAACTCCTTAATAGCTGCCACCAGAGGCTTGGGGTTCACCAGGGAGGCGGGGGTAAGAGCATCGGACTCACTAACGGTCATGCGCTCCCGAATAATCCGCTCCAGGCGGTTCAAGCCTACCCGGATTTGGTTCTGCAACAGTTCCCCTACGGACCGTACCCTACGATTACCCAAGTGGTCGATGTCGTCGGTGGTACCTACATCGAATTCCAAATTGATTAGATAGTTAATGGCGGCGAGGATATCTTGGGGGGTCAGTACCCGGGTGGTATCCGCTTCGTTGAGCCGTAGTTTTTTGTTAAGTTTGTAGCGCCCGACCCGACCGAGGTCATAACGTTCGGGGTCAAAGAAACGGGATTCGAGTAACTGTTGGCCGCCACTAACAGTGGGGGGTTCACCGGGACGGAGTTTTTTGTATAGTTCCACCAAGGCTTCTTCTTCTGTGGGATTCCCTTCCTTGTCTAGGGTTTTTTGGTAAAACTCCGGATGGCTGAGGGAGTCGAGAATTTCGTTATCGCTCAGACCGATCGCCTTGAGGAGGACCTGGGCGGATAGCTTACGGGTTTTATCAATGCGGACGTAGACCAAGCCGTTTTTGTCGGTTTCAAACTTGAGCCAGGCTCCCCGGTTGGGAATGAGGGAAGCGGAGTAGGTACGACGGCCGTTTTTGTCTAATTCTTTTTTGTAGTAAACCCCCGGTGATCGCACAATTTGGTTGACGATGACCCGCTCGGCACCGTTGATAATAAAGGTTCCCCGTTCCGTCATCAGGGGGAGATCGCCGATGAAGACTTCCTGCTCCTTAATTTCTCCAGTTTCCTTGTTGATTAAACGGGTGGGCACATACATTTGCACCGAGTAGCTTGCATCCCGTCGTTTCGATTCGTCAACGTCGTACTTGGGTTGTTTGAGCTTGTAATCTTTGCCCAAAAAATGGAGTTCTAACTTGCCTGTGTAGTCAGAAATGGGGGAAAAACTATTCAATTCCTCGATTAAACCTTCCTCCAAAAACCAGTGGAAACTAGCGTGTTGGATTTCGATTAAATCGGGCAACATCGTGGTGGCAAGGTTAGTCATGGTGGCTCAGAAGTCTCCGAAAAATTGCGATGGTTGGAATCAAGGGGCCAGGGGAAGTTCACTGGAGAGGAGATGCCCTCAGCCTAGGCGGGAACCGGCAGTTTAAACAGGTTACGGGCATTGGCGGTGGTTTGCTCGGCAAGGGTTTCTAGGGATATATGGCGCAGGGCCGCGATCGCCTCGGCCACGTGGCGCACAAAGGCGGGTTCGTTGCGCTTACCCCGTTTAGGCACCGGGGCCAAAAAGGGACAATCGGTTTCCACCAATAGGCGATCAAGGGGAACCATCTGGGCACTGGCTTGGATGCCCTCGGCCTTTTTGAAGGTGACTGTGCCGCTAAAACTGATGTAAAACCCTAGGTCTAAAAACCATTGGGTTTCCTCTGGATTGCCCCCCCAGCAGTGCATCACGCCGCCCACGGGGCCCTGTTCCTGTTGAAATTCCGTTAGCACCTGGCGCATGGTGTCAGCGGCATCCCGGCAATGGATAATCACCGGTTTGGCCAATTCCCTGGCGATCGCCAATTGGGCCTGGAAAACTTCAATCTGGTGGCCACGGTTATCAGCTTTGAAAAAATCTAAGCCCATCTCACCAATGGCCACCACCCGGGGGTCAGCCTTGGCGTAGGCGAGAATTTGTTCCGCCGTATTCCCTTGCCAGTCGGCAGCATCCAGGGGATGGAGTCCCACTGCGAAAAATAGTTCCGGGAAACGATCGGCTAGGGCTTGAATTTGGCCAAACTCCTCGGGTTTAACACAGGAATGAACCAACTGCACCACCCCCGCCTGCTGCCAGCGATGTTGTAATTGGTCTAAGTCCGCCGCAAAAACGTCAAAGTTAATGTGGACGTGGGTATCAACTAGGTGCATGGTTTCTCCCAATGCCGCGGGCGATCGCGCAAATAACCAAAAGTCAAAGGTTGTCCCCAGCTAAAACCGTGGTTTGTCAATCAATTTGCTAAATGCTAAATCTATCTACCAAGTACCATCAAACTCCTCTAGGGAGAAGATGATTATGGTTTAGGCCGCGGCGGGTAGGGCCTTCTGGAGGGCTTTGGCCAGGCGAGCCTTTTTGCGGGCAGCATTGTTTTTGTGGATTACTTTACACTTCACCGCCTTATCAATTTTGCTAAAAGCGGCGGCCATGCTGGTGTTAATGGTCTCTAGACTTTCGGGATTGGGGTCCTGGGCGTAGGCCTCCACCGATTGAAAAGTTTTTTTCATCAGGGTTTTGATGGCCGACTTATAGCTTTTGTTTTGGAGTCGGTTGCGTTCAGCAATTTCGATTCGCTTTAGGGCAGACTTAATATTAGCCACGGTTGCTCTCTAGGTACGTAACTGTAAAAGAAGGTTAGATTCACAAAGATCAGAATTGTCATTCTAACAGTTTGGGGACACCGCGACAACGCTGGGTCAATCGTGCCAGAGGGGTAAATCCACCTCAAAGCAACTGCCTTGGCCTAGCTCACTGGTGATGGCGATCGCCCCACCGTGGAGTTCCACTGATTTTTTAACAATGGACAGCCCCAGACCCGTGCCGGGAATACTACCAACATTTTTTGCCCGGAAAAAACTATCAAACAAGTTAGGCATTTCTTCAGCATCAATGCCAATACCATAGTCCCGGACGGAAAAAACACCACTATTACCCCGGCGTTGGCAATGGAATTCCACCGGGGCACCATGGGGAGAATATTTGATGGCATTGCTGAGTAGGTTGGTCAGAATTCGCCTTAATAGTTTGGGGTCAAAAGCGACGATTTCCTCGGCACTAAAGCCATCATAGCTGAATTGGAGATGGTGATGTTCGGTGCTACTTTGCAGTTCATCCGTGATATTGCGACAGAATTGGATCAAATTTTGGGGGTGGGGAGCAAATTCAAGGTAGTTGGCTTCGGCCCGGTTGATGGTAAGCACGTCATCCAACAGTTGCACCATATGTTTGACACTTTCTTCGATGCGCCCTAGGTGTTCATCGAGTTTCCGGTTCTCCAGCCTTGGCCAATATTTTTTCAGAATGCCGGTGGATGAGCTGATAATGGCTAAGGGAGTGCGAAATTCATGGGAAGTCGTGGAAATAAAGCGAGAACGTAACTCTCCCAAGTCTTTTTCCGCTTCTAGGGCAGACAAAATACGTTTCTCGGCATTTTTGATATGGGTAATGTCGTGGGCAATGGCCACTAAGCTAGAGGAATGTTGGCCATCGGCGTCCTGTAGAAGAAAAACGGAAGCGGTAACGGGAATTTCTCGACCAGTTTGGCAATCTTGGAAGCTAAATTCCCCTTCCCAAGCACCGGAACGGAATACCTGGGGGATAATTTCTTCTTGCCAAAAATTGAGATATTCAGGGCTGAGATAGGTTGTCAGAAGGGTTGATGGGGCAGTCTCCAGATTTTCTAGGCCGATCAGGGATTGTCCCGCTTGGTTGAGAAAAGTAATTTTTTGCTTCAGGTCAGTGATCACGATTAGCTCAGTACTATTTTTGACCACAAAATCCAGGTTTTCCTTTTCCTGTTCGATTTGTTTTTGCCGTCGCAAATCACTGATTACCCCCACTAAACCATCTAAGTTACCTTGGTCATCCCTCAGGGCCGTAATGGAGATATGTACCGGTAGCCGATCGCCACTTTTGGTGATGTAGGTCCATTCCTTTTCATAGACGCCCCATTGGATGGCGGGAAGGGCAAACATGTCGATGGAATTGGGTTCTAGGGATTGCCCTAGCTGTTGGGAAAGTTGGGAGGCTTGCCTTGCCATTTCTTCAAAATCGTGGAAAATTAACGGGGTTTGTTTACCGATGAGCTCCGACGCTGCATAACCTAAAATTTCCTCTGCCGTGCGGTTGAAAGTGCTGATTAACCCCCTACTGTCTGTGGAAATAATCATGTAGTTGGCCACATCAAAAATTCCCTTCTGCAGTTGGTTAACTTCCAAAAGTTTTTGCTCCGCCCTTTGCCTTTCTGATAGTTCTTCCTGTAGGCGCTCGTACAGTAATGATTGTTGAATGGCGATCGCCAACTGGTTGCCGAGGCTTTGCATTAACTGGATTTCCGCTGCTTGCCAGGGGCGGGGAGCAGAGCATTGGTGCACAATTAAGAGACCCCAGAGGCGATGGTCAAAGACAATGGGAGCCACTATTCTGGACTTGGATTCCGCCACGGTGAAACAGTTGGTCGCACAGGTGGCGGCGCAGTCTGGTAAGCGCTCAGTGGAAGCGTAGATGTAACCATTGAGGTAGCGTTGGTAGCACTCCACCGGGAAACTTTCTGGGTCTAGATCCATGGCCATCACCGAAGGATGGCCGCCAGTGACGGATTCGGCGACGGTGGTACCTAGGCCATTTTCCTGGATGCGATAAATCAAAACTCGGTCAGCTCGGATGGTGCGGCGTACTTCCGTCACAGTGGTGCGGAGAATCGTCTCTAGCTTGAGAGATTCGCGGATCCTTTGGCTGATCAGGGATAAAAGTTTTTCCTGTTGGGCCTGACTACGCAGGGTTTTTTCCGCCCGTTTGAGGTCTTCAATGTCCGTACTACTAGCTAGCCAGCCACTGATGCCGCCGAAATTATCTTCGAGGGGCAAGACCTGAAATAATTGCCAACGGTATTCTCCATCATTCCTCCGCAGACGGCATTCCAGTTGAAAAAATTTTCCCCCAGCCAGCCCATCCTGCCATTGTTTTTGCGCCATCTCCCGTTGTTCCGGTGCGAGGAACTGTTGCCAAGTATTGCCCAAAATTTGTTTACCCCGCCGGCCGAAATAGGTCAGGGTCCGCTTATTGCACTCCCACACCTGACCCTCCGGAGATAGTCGCCAGACTAAATTAGGCAAAGCTTCTAGCAAGCCGCGGTATCCCCGTTCACTTTCCCGCAACTGTCTCAATACCCGTTGGCGATCGGTCACATCCCGCACCGTTACCAGGCGGCAATCTTCCCCCTGCCAGTGGATAGGCACCGCCTTAATTTCCCCTACCCCTTCCTCTTCTGGGGAAACATTAATGCCAATTTCCGCCTGACTCTGGCTAGATAAACCCAATTGGGAATGCAAAAACTCTTCCTTACTCAGACCAAACATCCGGCAGGCCATGGGATTGGCATAGATTACCTTATCATCATGGTCCAGAATAACAATGCCATCAGCAATGGTATTGACCAAGGTTTGTAGTTGTTTTTCCCTTGCCTGGAGTGCCGCTTCGGCCCTTTTGCCATGGCTGATGTCTTGGGCAATGCATAGAATCTTACTAGTTTTGCCGGTGCCATCGATTTCAAAAGCAGAAATTTCCACTGTGAAATAATGCACCGATCGCCTAGTATCGGTAAATTCAAAATGAAATTCCTTTTTCTCATGGGCCTGGAGTTCCACCAGGTTTTGCTTAGAAAAGTGGCCCACAGGCAGGAGAAAATTCTGCCATGGCTCAGAATTTAGTAGGGGATTGGGAATTAGATTGCCGTCGGAGGCCTCATCCGTTGGGGAAGCATTATCTACTAAACTTGCCGGTAGATTCAGGTAAATAATTTCATTGCGGATCAGGTCGTATAGGTAAATGAGATTAGGATTATGACTGAGTAATTTCTGGATTAAATGTTGATTGCGTTGTTGCTGTTGCTGTTGCCAAACTATGCGGGCCTCTAAATGCTGGATAATGCGGGGAATTTCCATTTCCCTCTGCAAAGCTTCCAGCAATACATCGGGTTGGAGGGTGGCAAGCCATTGCTCGGGGCCCACCCAACCGGCAAAACCACCACTGATGTAGGTGACAATCACATGGTCGTTATCTTGTTTGCGGAGTAGTTCCCTGGCATGGCAATAGGTTTGGTCAATGGTGCAGAGAGGAAAGGTGGCACTGAGATCGGGGCCAATGGCATTATCCAAGACCAGGGAGCCATAATTGTTAGCCCGGAAGTAATAGCTGAGACTGACGTTCCCCAGGGGAATTTGGAGAGCAGCGGCGGGTAATAGGGGGGAAGAATAAACAATTGGAAAGGTGGAAATTTGTTGCTCAAAGCTGTGGCGGGCAAATTCCCTGAGGGTGGTTTCCGGTGCTAAAACAAGAGGGGGCGGGGCAATGCCCTGGAGGGAAAGATTTTGCCACAGTTGACAAAGATTCACTTGGCGAATGAGATTGCCGATGCTCAGCAAACCCCAGGTTTGATGCTGACGGTCAGCGATGGGCAACACGTCCCAGCCACGGCCCCAGGTACTAAAAATCTCCACAATTTCCCCTAGGCTAGGCAAATTAGCTAGGTCTAAGCTCAGGGGACAGGGTAAACATAATTTACCCAAGGCGATCGCCGGAGAGAAATGTTCGGTCCAGAGGGCGGCTGTCAGTTGCCAATCCGGCAATAAACCCACCAATTGACCCGTATTATCCAGCACCAAGGCCCAGGGGGGAAAGGTTGTTGCGTCCCCCTGTTGTTCCCGAGGCCGTTGGACATAATGGTGCCAATGGGCCAGGGCCGCTGTGGCATCCAAATGCTCGGACAGACAAAGACAAGACCATTGAATAGCTTTGGCAATGACCTCCCTCGGGGTGATGGCAAAATTCATGGTTCTGGCACAGCTTCTAGGGTAAGTTCATAGCGGTAGAGGGCAATGGGACGATGGCGGGCGACAAAATAATCGGGGTCGGTGGGGGAAAGGTAAACAGCGGTAATTTGGCTGGCGGTAATTTTACCTGGGCCGACGTGGTGGTAAGCAGTGGTGGTTTCCACTTGGTTGAGGTATTGACTAGTGCCGGCAATGAATTGTTGATTAGTCAGTTCACTAGCAAGAAATTCTTCTGGGTCGGGGCTGGCTTGGCTGTGGCCAAGGACAGTGGAAACTAGCCGTTGGTGTTGGGGAAAAACGGTAATTAGGCGGGGACTAGGTTGTTCTTTCACCTGCACTGTAATGTTCACATCTTGCCCCAAATAAGCTTGGGTGATGGCTTCGGCATTAAAACGGCGATCGGGTACAATCACCGTGGCATTTTTGACCAAGTCAGACAGGGCCCAGTTGAATTCCGGCAAAGGGGTTTGGTCAACGAATTTGACTAGAAATTGCACCGGTTGTTGCAGATAGGTACTGTTTTTGGTGAAACCCGGGCTAACAATTTGGGGAGCCAAGGGAGCACTTTGTTCGAGCAAGGTACTGGTAACCTGCCAGGTACCTGCCAACCATGGGGGGTAATGGATTTCCCCTTTTCTTTGCTCCAAGCTGGGCAAATTAGACCATTGGGGATAGGCTTCCAAACGGTCGGGCAGTGATTCCGCCAGACTTGGGTTTTTTACTCCCCCCAGCCACAGCAAACTCAAAAAAAGCAACACCGTTAAGCGAACTAGCAATCTAGACAAAAATTTACACAAAACTGACCATAGGGCATAAGTTTGGCCCGATCGCCACCGCCGCCAATGCCCCTGAATCCGATTATAGTCTTTCCCCTAGGAACCAAAACGCTTTTGCAAAGCGAGTAGAGCTGGGCTGGGCTGTTTTGTCTGTAATTTAACCGATTTCCGCGCTTGGATTTGGTTCCAGGCAAAGGGGCCTTGCTGGCCAGCGGATAACCACAGTAGGCGTTTGGCTCTGGTCATAGCCACGTAGAGCAAACGATATTCCTCCGCTTCCTTGAGCTGACGGGCTTCCTGCCAGGCCATTGTCGTTGTTGGCAAAACCACGGCATCGGAATTTTGTTGCTGTTGATGGTGTACCACAGTGCGAATTTGGGCCCGGGCCACTTCTGCTAGGGTAAATTGTCCCAAAAATTGTCCCCCTTTGGGTACCCATAGATCCCCTGGGAGGGTGTCCTGGTGTAAAAAAGGGAGAAAAACATAGTCCCAATCCAACCCCTTGGCTTTATGCATGGTAATAATCGTTATTTGCCCTGGTTTGGTGTATTTTTCGTCACTATCGCTGGCGATCGCCTCGAATTGTTCATCATTGACAATGGTATAGAGTGCGCTAAGCAAATTTTTTAAGGACCGCTCCGGCTGAATTTGCACTTGCAACCGTTCCGATAGTTTTTGGAGAGTGGCTAAATCTGAACCATCGTAATTGAGGGTCAGACCCAAAAAGGCGGTCAGTTGATAGGCCGGTAGTTCCAGGCGGGCCTTGAGCAAACTGCGGCAGATGCCCTGGGCGGGGATGGCACTGGGGGACAGGGGAGCCATGAGTGGAGTGGGGTAAAGAAATTGTTCCGGCACCGCCGCCAAGGCGTTTAAATCCTGGGTGGGAATTAATTGCCGTTCCTGCAACACCGTCAATGCGCCCTTGAGCAGATCTGGAGAATGGGGGCGGTCAATGAATTGCAATAAGTCGAAAATTTCCCTTGGTATGCGGGAATTGCGGTCTTGATCCCCCACATCTAGAACCCTCAACGGGCTATCTTTTTCAATTTCCCTCAGATGATCAGCAACAAAACGGCCCTGACGATTTTCCCGCACCAGAATGGCCGCATTATGTTGGGGATTAGCTAACAACAGCGGCACTAATTTGCGACGAATTTGCTCCACCTCCTCATTGATATCTTTGGGAAAATGAATTTCTACCCCCTTGTCCGTGGCCGGGGGATTGGGTTGGGGATCACCAGGCTCCACCGGACGAATAGCTTGGACCCGAAAGGGCAAGAAACTATTGTTTTTAGAACTAGTGTTCGACCGAGTTTGCCAGTCTTGGTTAACCCATTCCAGCAAAAAATTGGCTGCTGCAATAACTTTTACATTACTGCGCCCCGCCTGGTCCATGGTGGCAAAACGCCCCAAATCCTGGCACCGTTGGCAAAATCGGTTGAAATACACGGGGTCAGCGGGGGTAAAGCTGGAGTTAATAGCTTGGTTGGGGTCCCCCACCCGAATCAAACGGATGGTGCCGTCTACATTTTGGGACAACTTGGTTAATAATTTTTCTTGGAGGGGGCTAGAGTCCTGGGCCTCATCTTCAAAAACGCCGAAGAATTGTTCCTGCCATTGACGACAAAGTTGGGGTTCCTCTAGTACCCGTAGGGCCGCGAGAATCATGTCGTTGTAGTCAATCCAATTTTTGGCTTCCATTAGGGCCTGGTACTGTTTAAACAATCCAGCCCCCATCAGCAACAGTTCACTGCCCGGAGCAATGCGACCCATGGCGCCCACATCCTGGGGGGAAAGGCCAGAACTTTTAGCCTCCGTAACCACAATTTTGGTTAATTCCGGCAAAACTTCCGTGCTCAGCACTGCCTGCCGCCGCAGAGTTTCGGTGGTTTCTCCGTCGAAATTGCCCACTTCCACCAAGGCTTGGTAAGTTTTACTGTTTTCCCGTCGCCACCGCTCCACCGTCTCTTTGATTAGACCGTGGCCCCGGTTAGGGGAAATTAAAGTTTGTTGCTCCGGATCTAACCCGGACACTTCCGGATGTCTCAGGGCAATGCTCAGGGCTAAACCATGGAGAGTTTGCACGGTAAAACCTAGGCTTGGTAAACCCAAAGAACGTAAACGTTGGTTAACCTTGCCCCTGATGGCCGCCGCCGCTGAGCGGGTGTAGGTAACAATTAATAATCTTTCTTGGTTATGTAAACCATGTTGGGCGATGGCGATCGCCGCCGCTACGGAAAGGCTATGGGACTTGCCGGCCCCAGGCACAGCGGAAACGGCCATTTCTCCCCCCTGCCAGTCTGCTAATGGTCGTTGACTACTGCGTAAGCTTTGGCGTAGTTGCTCTAAGTTAGGGGAAAGCTGATGCATGGCGATCGCCGTCGTTGGGGATAGTGAGTCAATGGCCGAGTATTTAGAACCCCATGGTAATTGGTCTAGCCCTTACAATGTCATTCCTGACGTGGCTAGTTAAGCTTGGATGTATTGATTGCCAATTGCTTGGATTAATAAATCCCCAAAACCGGCATCCATGCCCATTGTTGCCCAAATCGAATTCACAACAGCCATGGACGGCATAGCGGAACCTTTATATTATAATCTCTAAGGACGATGATCAAAGTAAACCAATAATTTTTTCTATGGCAATCAATTATGTCCCTATGACCATTGAGGAAGTTCAATTCTGTGTATATGTATAGCAAAAAGTGGGCTATTTAGGACATCTTTAATTTTATAGTTAATTTAATTGAAAGTAAGACACTGACCAAAGCTAAAAGCGTCTTTGGTAAAGACTTTAGTCATCTGAATCTTATTTGGATTAACTATAAACATCTTATTTGGAAAGGTTTCCAGTGACTGTTCATCCTAACCGTCCTGATCTTTGCTCTAATAGAGATTTAGTTATGAAAACTAAAATTTCTGTGAAAAATTCAAGCTTGATTACTCCATCCATTGGCGAAGCAAATTAACGTAGGTCTTATTCAGTAAATCAAACTCAAGGGTTTTACCAGATTTCCGAAAAACAGACTTTTGTACTGTGTCCAAATCAAATAATATTTCCCTCTGTTGGGCCGATCGCACCCAGCTTTCCACCCATGTCACTGCGGCCAATCTCTCACCGGCAGTAACAGTTGTGACACGATGCAAAAATGTAGCGGGGTAGGCTACCAGTGAGCCAGCCTGAAGCTTGAATGATTGTTCTCCAAAACCAGTGTCAATAACTAATTCTCCCCCTCCATAGGATTCTGGATCACTTAAAAATAACGTCAATGAAACATCAGAGCGACTACCATGGTCCCCCTGCCCCATCAAGGCATTGTCCGTATGCCAACCGTAGGCCATGCCAGGCAGATAACGGCTAAGCAAACAGGGACGCATTTTCTTCGGACGAATTGCCGCATTGAATAGGGTATTATTTTGAATCGCTGGAGTAATGATCTCGTCGATAAGAGCCGCTAAGGACAGGTCAATCACTGCTTGCTCATTGTCTTTAACCTCCTGGGCGAAAGTCCCCGCGGTCAACCGTCCCTCCTTAAAAGTTGCAGTTTGTAACTGCTGTTGAATTGTTGTGACTTGAGGTTTTGTGAGAACCCGGTCGATGCAAATAATCATCAAGAATTCAGAATCTTTCTCTGGTTATTGCTTATTAAAACCAAGCCGGGCCATCTTTGCGGAAAATTCCATCAAAAACCTACACCTGGTTTGGACTGGAAATCCCCCTTGCTTTTGGAAAATCGGCAGTACACCAGCTTGGCTTTTAATTAACCTTTTGTTTGGTTTTCATTACCACCTAAAGGTTCTAAATGTACTATAGAAATTCGGTCGGAATTGGGAACTACTCTACTTTCTCCACTTTCCCCTCCTTCTCCACCATCGTCACTGCCACAGGCGCCTAACCCAATGGTCACCCCTAAGCTTAAAAAAAGTGCAATAGTTTTGTTTTTCATTGAAAAATATTAGGTTCGAAATCCCGCCCTTCAGGACGGCTTTATAGTGGCATTCTAGCATCGATATCGGACAGAGAAAAAATTGCTCTGGTCCCTTTTCCGATCAACATTGTCGACCCCGACGGGGGGATTGTACTTGATCGGGAGGAGCTTGGGGCCATCTAGGGTGGTCCCCTGAGAATGTAATCGTTGAGGTTACCCCCAGCATTCAACCATTAATCACGATCGCCGACCAAGGTAATTATGGTAAATAGTAGACCTCTTTTGGAAATAATTAAATTTGATGTCGATAAATTATTCATGATTAAAATACCTACAAACGGTTATGGAAACTTTTTAAAGTTCAATCCGATTAGTGCATAATTGCTTAGCAATATCCTTGGCAAAATAGGTCAAAATTAGGTCTGCCCCTGCTCGTTTCATGCTGATGAGGGTTTCCTGCATCACCTTGTCCCCGTCGATCCATCCCCGGGCCGCCGCCGCCTTGACCATGGCATATTCTCCGCTGACGTTGTAGGCCACCACTGGTAATTTAGTATGAGATTTAATCCGACAAATAATATCTAGATAGGCCAGAGCAGGTTTGACCATCACCATATCCGCCCCTTCAAAAATATCGAGATCCACTTCCTTGAGGGCTTCCCGGGCATTGCCCCCGTCCATTTGGTAGGTTTTCTTGTCCCCAAACTTGGGGGCAGAATCTAACGCATCCCGAAATGGACCATAGTAAGCAGAAGCGTATTTGGCGGAGTAGGCAAGGATACCCACATTGATCCAGCCCTCTTTATCTAGGGCTTTACGAATAGCCCCAATGCGGCCATCCATCATGTCCGAGGGGGCTACAAAATCAGCCCCGGCCTCAGCCTGGACTAGGGCCTGTTTCACCAACACCGCCACTGTTTCATCGTTGAGAATTTGTCCATCTTTCACAATGCCATCATGGCCTTCACTACTGTAGGGATCCAGGGCAATATCCGTAATGACCACCAGTTGAGGAAACTTTTGTTTGATGGCCCGCACCGCCCGGGGAATTAGCCCCTGGGGATTGTAGCTTTCAGTGCCCGCATTATCTTTCTGGTCATCGGCAATGAGGGGAAAAAGGGCGATCGCCTTAATACCCAAACTGGTTATCTGCTCCAGCTCGGTTAGCAAAAGGTCTAGGGAATAGCGAAAACATCCTGGCATAGCATTTACCTGCTGTTTTCTATTCTCCCCTTCCATGACAAACATAGGATAAATCAGGTCATCGACCGTCAACACGGTTTCCCGGACCATTCTCCTCAGTCCTTCTGTTCTTCGTAACCGTCGAGGCCTAGGGACAAGTTGCATAGCCTCCCCATTGGGCAAGGGGTGTTGCGATGCAGAATCAACGATGGTTCTAGTTGGTCCGGAGGCAGAAGATAAAACCATGGCCTATGTCTTGATAATGATTATCATTTTAGTATACAGTCCTATCTTGTCTATCAACGGGAACTCTTTAGACATTTTTTTGCACTTTAATTCAATTTACCTCAAAATTTATCGTCCATGGCGCTAATTCATGGCGTTAATTTTTACCGTTGTTGCCAACTCTGACTGCACCACTGAGCCTGTTTCTTGAAAAGTTTTGACCGGGGCCACTTCCCCCTCCACTGGGCTGCAATAGGCTGGAATGGCACTGGCCACTAAAGCAATGTGGCGATCGCCAACGGCCAAACCATGGGTGGGATCATAGCCCCGCCACCCGGCCCCTGGTAAGTACACTTCTGCCCAGGCATGCAGTTCCCATTGATTAATTTCTGGATCCCCCACTTCATAGCCACTGACAAACCGAGCAGCCAAACCCATAGCCCGACAGATTTCCATAAACAACACGGTCAAATCTCGACAGGAGCCTTCCCGACTGCGCCAAGTGACCCCCGCTTCCCAAGGTTCCCCCATTGCCCGTACTGTATAGGTACAATGTTCGTATAACTTTTGGGTTAAATTTTGCAAAAAGGTAATCGGTTGCCGTTGACAATCGTGGGCAATATCTTGAGCCAGCTCCACCGCCACCGGATCAAGACGACCTTCGTAGGGCACAAGATAACCCCGCAGTTGTTGCGCCAAGGATTGGGGATAGTCGAACGGTAACTTTAACGCCCACGGTTCCAGCAAAAAGTTAAACGGATTTTCCATGGTGGTTTGGATAACAGATTCCACGGAGATCGCGAGTTTTTTCGTAGGGTCAGTGAACCAAATTTTTTGCTCCGCATTGCCGTCCAAGGTTGTAATTTCTGCTAAATCAGTGGGGAGGGGATCAACGGTCAAATTATAAGTGAGTAAATTCTGCCAACCGTTACTGCGGGGTCTTAACCGTAAGCGATGGGGACGCAAATAAACAGACTGATTGAAGTTATATTCGGTGTAATGTTCGATGCGATAAGTAGCCATAAATATTAATAATAAGAATAATAAGAATTTAACTTTAGAGTAAATTTTAAGACTGTTATGACAATATTTAGTTTGACAAAACTCGGTAAACTTCTAGGGTTTTTCTGGCTGTATTATCCCAAGAAAAAATCTTACTTCTAGCTAAACTTTTTTGTCTTAATTGATTCTGCCAATCTGGATCACTAACTATTTTTTTCAATGCTAACGCCAATGCGTGGGTGTCCTGAGGATCTACCAAAACCCCATTATCCCCTACCACTTCCGGTAATGATCCACCATTGGAAGTGATTATCGGTAGGCCAAAGTTCATGGCCTCCACCACCGGCAGACCAAAGCCTTCATAAAAAGATGGGTAAACGAAGGCTGTAGCTTGCTGATAAAACATCCCTAGCCATTGGTTGGAAACATAGGCTAAACGATGGATTTGATCACCATAGGGAGAATTGGCGATCGCCGTTAGGATTGGTTCATATTTCCAGCCCAACTGACCAATCAATACTAATTGATGGGGAGCTTTGGTAGCTTTTTTAAATAGGTTGAAGGCGGAGATGAGACCAACGATGTTTTTACGGGGTTCTAAGGTGCTGACAAACAAGAAATAGGGTAATTGGAAATTGTAGGGAATTCTAGCAGAAAGTGAATCATTACTTAGCTCAAATGCCAGCGGCGATGTTGTTGGGGATGGTGGCAAACCTTGGTAACGGCTAGCTTGGGGTGTAACAAAAATTTTTTCTGGAGGAAATTGATAATATTCAATAATTTCTCTTTTTGTATTTTCAGCAAAGGTTAGAATGCCATGGACAAAAGGTAAACAGCGTAAAATTCTTTGGTGATAGCGTTGGACAATGGGGGGGACAAATTGAGGAAACTTGAGAAAAGTTAAGTCATGGATTGTCAACAAATTAATGCTCTGCTGACTAGGGAAAATATAGTGGTCTGTGCCATGGATCAAATTAGGTTGACCTAAACATTGTTCCAACAAATTTAAAATAGGATTAGGAAAACTTGTTAGGCGATCGCTCAGGGTGACGGGCAGAGGTAAGCAAATACAGTGATCAAATTCAGATAAATAATTATTTTTCTGCCACCGTCCCCGCAACCAATCTTTGAACCCTGGTTGATAATAAATTTGTAGGGAAAACTGTCCTTGGAACTGTTGACTATACTGCAACTTATTTAAGGCCTGCAGCAGGCTGAGGTTATAAAAGCCAATGCCGCTTAATTGACCTCGTATCGCTGTGGCATCCACACAAACTTTTAGCATCACTGATTAACTTTCCTGATTATTTGGTAATTGCCAAAACTTTAAGCAGGAGAATTTGTTAGGGGTAAAGTAAAGTAAATCTCCGCTCCTTGATCAACAGCAGTATTTAAGCCGATCTGGCCACCATGGGCCGTAATAATTAACTTACAAACATATAATCCCAAACCCAATCCCAAAGGATTATTGTCCCGATCACCCCGTTGATAACGCTCAAAAATTCGCTGGGCCATGGCCGGATCAATACCAACTCCATTGTCCTTCACCCGACAAATTAAAACGTCCCCTGGAGCAGTAACGGTGATGGTAATTTCCAATGGCTCCGTTCGGGGTGGGGGGTTATATTTAAGGCTATTGGCCAATAAGTTTTCCAACACCCGCCAGATAAAGTTAGTATCCCCAGGAATTGGAGGTAAATTTTCCGCCAGGTTTAGGTTGAGCCTCACTTCTTGCTCCCTTAATCCCAGGGACCATTCTGCGGCAAAATCCTTCACCAGTGTGGCTAGATTCAGTTGTCGCAACACCAAGGGAACCCCCTGCTGTTCCCAATGTTGACTTTCCACCAAGGAGTTAATCAGAGCCAACTGCCGTTCACAACTACGGACCATTTGCTCCAAGGTTTGGCGGGGCAAACAAAGTTCTGTTTCCTCGGGATCGGCTCGTTTGAGACAATTGTTCAACACCATGGAAAGTCCCAACACTGGATTCCGCAGATCGTGGGACACCACCCGCAGGGAAATCTCCAGAGATTGTTCTGCCCGCCTCCGCTCTTGAATTTCTGCTTGGAGTTGATGCTTTTGTTGTTGCAGTAGCAATTGATGCTCAATGCGGGCCAATACTTCCTCCATCTGAAATGGCTTAGTGATGTAATCAGCTCCCCCCAGGTTAAAAGCTTTAACTTTATCCAACACATTATCCAAAGCGCTGATAAAAATAATGGGAATGTCCTGGGTACTGGGATTGGATTTTAACCGGGCACACATTTCATAGCCGTTCATCCTGGGCATATTCACGTCCAGCAAGATCAGGTCCGGTGGGCATTGTTCAATGCTTTTTAGGGCAAAACTAGCGTCTAATGCCTTGCGAATAAGATAACCATGGCCCGATAGAAGATTGGCCAATAGGCGCACATTATCGGGGGTGTCATCAACGATAAAAAGGGTTTTACGGACCTGGCCCATGGCGATCGCCTTCTGAAATTGACAGTGGAGAAAGGGTAAGGGTAAGCCTAGCCGGACGGCAAACACGGTTTTCAGCCAAGCTTCCCCAGTCCCATCAACTAGGCTGGGTCAAAGGGATGGGATACCCAAGGCTGGATTCAAGGGCCAGGAAAATTTGCTCAAATCGGTATTCCCGGGCCCAGGTGGCCAAAAGTTGGGCTAGGGACGGCGGCAGGGTCGGCAGGGAGCCAATTAAGGTGATGAGGGCATCCTCATTGCATTCTAGGGCGATCTTGGCCATCTGTTGTCGCCAGGGGCTGGGGGTCTCGGCCAATTGTTCCGCCAAAGAAGGAGCGGTGATGGCGGGAAAAGGCTTGGGAGGGGAGGCGATCGGTTTAGCCTGGGGAGGCAGGGCTATGGCTAGATGCTTGGCCAAGAGAGCAATTAATTTTTCTTGTCGAAAGGGTTTACTCAAAAAGTCATCACAGCCAGCGGCTAGAATCTCGGCTCTTTCTTCTTCAAAGGCACTGGCGGTAAGGGCAATGATAATGGTGTGATGTCCCTGGGGGGTAGCCTTAATTTTCCGGGTGGCACTGCGACCATCTAGTACTGGCATTTGCATATCCATTAAAATTATCTGGGGTTGCCAGCTTTCCCAAAGGGCGATCGCCATAGCCCCGTTTTCCGCCTCTTGGACAATGAAACCCTGGGCTGTGAGCAATTGTCGCAGAAGTAAGCGACTTTCCTGGCGATCATCTACCACAAGAACTTTTTGATTATGTTGATTGAGGGGAGGCAGAATTAAGGTCGATGGCTCCAGATTAGTCTCGGGAGCGGGCACCATTTGTACCGGAATGGCAAAAAAGAAGGCACTGCCCTGATCAACTTTGCTCCGCACCTGAATTTCGCCCCCCATTAACTGAACAAACTTTTGGCTAATGGGTAACCCCAAGCCGTTACCTTGGGAAGACTTTAGTCCCGTTTCTGTCTGGGCGAAGGGCACAAAGAGCTTATCCATTTCCTGGGGCGCAATGCCCGGGCCAGTGTCCGCCACCAAAAAATGCAGCCAAACAGACATGCCTTCTTCCTTGTCGGGATGGGGAGTAGCACCGGTGAGACATTTAACTTTGAGGGTGACACCACCTTGGGCCGTAAATTTAATTGCGTTGGCCAATAGGTTAATCAACACCTGGCGCAACTTCCCCCCATCTGCCTTAATCCATTGGGGCACTTCTGGCGCTCTTTCCACCTGGATTAGCAGTTCTTTTTCCTGGGCCCGCAGTTGAAAAAGGGCTTGCAAGTTATCCAACAGACGGTGGCAATCAATGGCCTTCTCGTTCAAAGTGGTGCGCCCCGCCTCGATTTTGGACATTTCCAAAATATCGTTAATTAGTTCTAGTAAATGCTCACCACTACGGTTAATGATGTCTAGGGTGGGACGATGGGGGGCCAGATTAGGATCTCGGTACAATAGTTGACTAAAACCGATGATGGCATTGAGGGGAGTCCGCAGTTCATGGCTAATGCTGGCTAAAAACTCCGTTTTGGCCCGGTTGGCCGCATCCGCCGCATCCTTGGCTTTAGTTAATGTGGTCTCCGCTTGATGGCGGGCCTGGGCGATCGCCAAAAATTGTCCCACCAGCTTAGCTAGATTTAGTTCCTCAGCGTTCCAGGGATAATTATTGTGGATATGAACCAAGCTAATGTAGCCCAACACCTGGGCATCTTTGACCATGGGCACCACCAGAATGGTTTTAACCAGATCAAATTGGAGGGAAGCCCGATCCACTTTGGCTTCCGGTGGCATCTGCTCCACATCCTCCACCAAAACCCCGTCACTGTTCTGTAAATTAGCCCAGATCCAAGGGTAGGTGGAAACCGGTACCCTTTGAAAAGTTGACAACCGGGGGGCAATGCCCACCTCGCACCATTCTTCCGCCATACGCAAACAGTCCTGGGCGGGGTCGTGGTAAATCAAATGGGTCCTTTGACAACCGAATAATAGCCCCAACTGCTCTAGGGCAAACCCCACCGCAGTGGACCAGTCTTTTTCCAATAACGTTCTGGCAATAGACCGCAGACAATCTTCCCGTTCCAACCGTTGCTCCAAAACTCCCCCCTGGCGATCGCCCCGTATCCTAGGATTTGACCCTTCCTGCCCGTTGGGGACAGCCCCAAAGTGATACCCTTAAAGATGGCAAATTTGACCAAAACTAAACAGTAATCCTGTAGTCTAACTATAAACAAATTCCTAGACAATCAGCATGGTAGCCGTAAAAGAAGCAACTAACGTTGGCAAAATCACCCAGGTCATCGGGCCTGTAATTGACGCTCGATTCCCCAGTGGTAAATTGCCCCGTATTTATAATGCCCTTAAAGTCCAAGGCAGAAATTCTGCTGGTAACGAAGTAGCTGTTACCTGTGAAGTGCAACAGCTTCTCGGCGACAACCAAGTCCGCGCCGTAGCCATGAGTTCCACCGATGGCCTCGTGCGGGGTATGGACGTGGTGGATACCGGTGCCCCCATTAGTGTTCCCGTCGGCACTGGCACCCTCGGTCGTATTTTTAACGTTCTCGGTGAGCCTGTTGACAACAAAGGCCCCGTGCCCGCTGGTGAAACTTTCCCCATTCACCGCCCCGCTCCCAAATTGGTGGATTTGGAAACCAAGCCCCAAGTATTTGAAACCGGTATTAAAGTAATTGATCTGCTTACTCCCTACCGTCAGGGTGGCAAAATTGGTCTCTTCGGTGGCGCCGGCGTAGGCAAAACCGTGATTATGATGGAATTGATCAACAACATCGCCATCCAGCACGGTGGTGTATCCGTATTTGGTGGAGTAGGAGAACGGACCCGGGAAGGGAATGACCTCTACAACGAAATGATCGAATCCAACGTAATCAACGCCGAAAAACCAGAAGAGTCAAAAATCGCCCTGGTGTACGGTCAGATGAACGAACCCCCCGGGGCTCGGATGCGGGTGGGCTTAACCGCTTTGACCATGGCGGAATATTTCCGGGACGTCAATAAGCAAGATGTGTTGCTCTTCATTGACAACATTTTCCGTTTCGTCCAAGCTGGTTCAGAAGTGTCTGCGCTGTTGGGCCGGATGCCCTCTGCGGTAGGTTACCAGCCCACTCTAGGTACGGACGTTGGGGATTTGCAAGAGCGGATTACCTCCACCAAGGAGGGTTCCATCACCTCTATCCAAGCGGTGTATGTACCGGCGGACGATTTGACTGACCCCGCCCCCGCCACCACCTTTGCCCACTTGGACGGTACCACTGTGCTTTCCCGTGGTTTGGCTGCTAAAGGTATTTATCCGGCGGTAGACCCCTTGGATTCCACCAGTACCATGCTCCAGCCCTCCATCGTTGGGGAAGAGCACTACAACACTGCCCGGGAAGTGCAATCCACCCTGCAACGCTACAAAGAATTGCAAGATATCATTGCTATTCTCGGCTTGGATGAATTGTCTGAGGAAGACCGTTTGACCGTAGATCGGGCCCGGAAAATTGAGCGTTTCCTTTCCCAACCCTTCTTCGTTGCTGAAGTATTTACCGGTGCCCCCGGCAAGTACGTTTCTTTAGCTGACACCATCAAAGGTTTCAAAGCTATTTTGGCTGGTGAATTGGATGATTTACCGGAGCAAGCTTTCTACCTGGTGGGAGACATCGAGGAAGCTAAGGCCAAAGGTGCCAAGCTCAAAGAAGGCTAAGTTAATGGCCTGGGGTCTAAGTTAGGGAATAGTTAGGGGGAATAACAGTGGTTCTCTAGGATGACCATCGTTTAGTGTCCCCCCTTTCCCTCACAGGCGATCGCCAGTTGTTTGCATAGAAACGCTATCAAAGGGAAATTCCTAAAAATGACGTTAACAGTACGGGTAATCACACCGGATAAAGTGGTTTGGGACGAAGAAGTGCAGGAACTCATTCTCCCCAGCACCACCGGTCAACTGGGTATCCTCAGTAACCACGCTCCCCTGCTCACCGCTTTGGAAATTGGGGTGATGCGGGTGCGCCCCGGTAAAGACTGGCAGAATATTGCTGTCATGGGGGGCTTTGCCGAGATAGAAAATAATGAAGTCAAGGTATTGGTCAACGGAGCTGAATTGGGCACCAACATTGATGCTGAATCAGCCCGCCAAGCCTATGCCGAAGCCCAAGGGGCCTTGGAAGAAGCCAACCGGGGGGAAGATAAACCTAGTCAACTCAAGGCTTCCAATAACTATAAAAAGGCCCGGGCCCGGCTCCAGGCAGCCGGCGGTGCAGTCTAGCCATTGCCGTTGTCGGTTAATCATTGGTGAAACCAACTTTTTGAACCAAGGTCTTCCCCGTGTTGAGTCATTGTTAACATAGGGAGGGCTTTTGTTTTGGCCACAAATTTTTGCTTCCCCCAGTTTTACCCCACGTCCTATCACTGGGGACTGTAAAAACCCGATCGCCGTCAATATTTCATGAAAAATTTGTCTAGAATCCCTAAAGCCCTATTTTCTGGCCCCAATGCCCGGCAACGGTTTGCTCTGCTGGCGGCCCTGGTGATGGCGATCGCCGTTTTTAGCAATGTTTATCTCAATCCTGCCATTGCTAGGGATCTGGGAGGCCAACCCAAAACCCATGACCAATTAACTTTTCCACCTTTACCGGAAATCACCCTGCCGGACTACGAACGCTATACCTTGCCCAATGGTTTGGTGGTTTATCTGATGCCTGACCGGAGACTGCCCCTGGTGTCTGGCTCCGTGGTGATGCGGGTAGGCTCCCGTTGGGAACCGGCGGATCAGGTGGGCTTAGCCCAGTTAACTGGGACAACCATGCGCCTGGGAGGGACAGAAAAATATCCCCCAGGGGAACTTAACACTCTGTTGGAGCAAAAGGCCGCCGCCATCGAAACCAGTATTGGCACCGCTTCCGGTTCCGCCAGCTTTTCTGCCCTGAGTAAGGATTTTGACCAGGTATTTGATCTGTTTGCCCAGGTAGTTCAAAACCCAGCCTTTGATGAAGCCCAAATTAGCTTGGCTAAGAACCAAATTCGAGGCGGCATTGCCCGTCGTAACGATGATCCAGGGGATATTGCCAGTCGGGAATTTATCAAAATGCTCTACGGCCCCACCAGTCCCTACGCCCGGACAGTGGAGTACCAAACTTTAGCCAATATTGACCGCCAGGATATTGTCGATTTTCATCGGCGCTACATCCGTCCTGACCAAATGATTTTGGGCATTGTCGGAGACTTTAACGGCGAAACCATTAAGCAGACCATTGCGGAAAGGTTTGGTAATTGGCAGGTGTCGGGCACTGCGCCCCAATTAACGCCGCCGGACGCTAGCCAAGTTAATGACAGTGAAGTTTTTTTGGTGGATTTACCCCACGTTACCCAGAGCAACGTTCTACTGGGACAAATTGGCGGCATGGTGGACAGCCCTGACTATGCTTCTCTATCGGTGATGAATGGGGTTTTAGGGGGCTTTGCCGGACGGTTATTTAACAATATCCGTTCCCAACAGGGCTTAGCCTATAGCGTTTCCGGTAGTTGGCAGGCCCGCTATGACTACCCGGGTTATTTTCTGGCCGGCGGCCCCACCCGTACGGAAACCACAGTGCAATTTCTCCAATCTTTACTAGAGGAATTTGAGCAGCTACGGACTACAGAAGTGACTCCGACGGAATTAGCCTATGCCAAGGACTCGATTTTGAATTCCTTTGTGTTTAACTTTGAACAACCAGGGCAAACCCTTTCCCGTCTGATGACCTATGAGTATTATGGGTATCCGGAGGATTTTATTTTCACCTACCAACAGGCTGTTATGGATACTACGGTGGAGGATGTGCAACGGGTGGCGGCTAAGTATCTTCGCCCGGAACAGATGATTGCGGTCATTGTGGGGCAAGGTGATGGCCTTAGGCCAAAACTAGAGGCCCTAAATCGCCGAGTGGAAGTTTTGGACATTGCTATTCCTGAAGCCAATAGTTAATAGGGCTATGGCTGGCGTTGGCAAAAAAACAGGGGTGGTGGTCACAGGCATTGGTTTACGTACTGGCCTAGGCGATCGCCAAGAAACCTGGCAGCAATTATTACAGGGCCAAACGGCCATCAAGCTGGAACAACCTTTTCTTAATTTGCCACTGTTACCCCTTGCTCTACTGGGGAATTGCCCTTGGGACCTGGAGCAATTGATGCCGGATTTAGTCCGGGCAGCCCTTAACGATGCCCAGCTTAATTGCAGCACCAAAACCTGGGGAGTGGCGATTGGTTCTAGTCGGGCGAGCCAAGGCCATTGGGAAGATTGGGTAAGCAGTAATGCCCACCCTTCAGCACCGCCCAATTTTTCCCCCGTTGATTGGTGGCAAACTCTTCCGGATCAAGCCGCCCGTTTAGCGGCCCAACTTTTGCCAGAAGTGGAGGTGATGCAGTCTCCCATGGCCGCCTGTGCTACGGGGCTGTGGGCGATCGCCAAAGGGGTGGATCTCATCAGGGAAGGTTATTGTCAAAGGGTTTTAGCTGGAGCTGTGGAGGCCCCCATTACGCCCTTGACCCTAGCGGGTTTTAGTAGAATGGCCACGTTGGCCCGGGATGGTTGTTATCCCTTTGATCGCCAACGGCAAGGTTTAGTGTTGGGGGAAGGGGGAGCCCTGTTGGTGCTGGAAACCCAGGAATTAGCCCAAAGCAGAAAGGCGAGAATTTACGGCGAAATTTTGGGTTGGGGTTTTAGTTGTGATGCTCTCCACCGCAGTACCCCCGCCTTTGATAACCGTAGTGCCCAAAAAGCTGTGGAGCATTGCCTTGCCCGCAGTGGTTTAACCCCAGAGCACATTGACTTAATCCATCCCCACGGCACCGGCACCTCCTTTAATGACCGACGGGAAGCCGCTTTAATCCAAACTCTTTTTCCTCAAAATCCCTCCATTACTTCCAGCAAAGGTGCCACTGGCCATACCCTAGGGGCCTCAGGGGCGATCGCCGTAGCTTTAACTTTATTAAGCCTTCATCAGCAAAAATTGCCTCCCTGTGTTGGTTTGACAGAACCGGAATTTCCTCTAAACTTTGTCGGCGTTGAATCAGCTCAGCAAGCAACTAACCCTTTAAGCTATGGTCTCTGTCTCAGTTTTGGCTTTGGCGGTCAGAATGGGGCGATCGCCGTGGGCAATGGCATCGAATGAATAAAATGAGCCAGGAGTCAAGCCTCGTTGACAAAAATTAACATTATGTTTACTATGAAGTGGATAAGGTTATAGAAACCCAACAGACTTCCTTTGCAAGAACTATTAAGGGCGCAAGTTTTAGGGGTTTCGGTACCTTCCATTGACATTGAGTTCTCCTAGATATGCCCTCGGTTATGCCGGGGTATTTTTTTGTCCATCTGACTATTGTTGTTTAATCCCGCTGGATGGACTTAATTACTTCCCCCTGGGTATTCACTAAATCGATCAGCAATGGCATTTGTCCCGCCGCATGGGTGGAGCAACTGAGACAGGGATCGTAACAACGAATGCCCGCTTCTACCCGGTTTAAAAAGCCTTCCTGCACATTGTTATTACGGATGTAATATTTAGCAATCTGGGCCACGGTTTTATTCATGGCTAGGTTATTGTTGCCAGTGGCAATGATCAGGTTAACTTTTTCAATTAAGCCATCTTTATCTACTTTGTAATGGTGGAATAAGGTGCCCCGGGGTGCTTCACTCACCCCCACCGCTTCAGTACAATTGATTTCCGCCCTGGCCCGGCAATTTTTCGAGAGAATATCCCCATCATCCATCAATAATTCAATGGCTTCTAAGCAGGCCAAAATTTCCACTAAGCGGGCGTAATGGTAGAAGAAGGAAGATGTAGCCACACCGCCAGCCCGTTGTCGATACTCGTCCAATTCTCGATCTGCTTCGGCGGTGCCAATGTAATGGCAAACATTGAGACGAGCTAAGGGCCCCACCCGATAAATGCCATCGGGATAGCCCAGGGGTTTGTAGTAGGGAAATTTTAAATAGGACCATTTTTCCACCGATTCCCCAATAAAATCAGCGTAATTATCTTCACTGAGATTATCGGCCACAATATTGCCTTCACTGTCCGTAAACCGCAAATGGCCACCATAATGTTCCCATTCATTGTTTTTGCCCACTAAGCCCATAAATAGAGAAGGAAATTTACCAAATTCTGCCACTTCTGTTTCAAAACGATCCAACAGATCTTTAAACAAATTTAAAGCTAGATAAATGGTTTGTTTTGCCTCTGGTAAACGATCCACAATCCACTGTCTTCCCTCTTCTGACAACGGCGATCGGACTCCCCCCGGCACTGACCAAGCAGAGTGAATTTTCTTAGCGCCTAAAAGTTCAATTACCGTTTGGCCAAATTGCCGTAAACGGATACCAGCCCTAGCTAAATCAGGGTCGGAGGCGATTAGTCCAAAAACATTGCGGGTGGCGGGGTCACTATCCCAACCCAACAAAAAGTCAGGACTACTGAGATGGAAAAAACTCAGGGCATGGGATTGGGTGATTTGTCCTAAATTCATCAAGCGCCGTAGTTTTTCGCCGGCCGGAGGGATTTGCACTGCTAACAATTTATCTCCGGTTTTAGCAGCACAGAGAAGATGACTGACGGGACAAATGCCACAAATACGGGCGGTAATACCGGCCATTTCCCACATGGGGCGGCCTTCACAGAATTTTTCAAAACCCCGATACTCCACCACATGGAAGCGGACGTCGTCCACATTTCCCTGATCGTTGAGAAAAATAGAAATTTTGGCGTGGCCTTCAATGCGGGTGACGGGATCAATAACAATGGTTTTAGACATGATAGCAAGCCAAATAATGTAATAATTTTTCTGACAAAATAATTGAATAAAATCAACTGCTATTGGTGACAACTAATTTTATTCCAGGGAAATTTTGTTGTACGAAATTAAAAAATTTTTTATCGCAGGTATGGAAGTCTATATCTAATCTTTCTGATAAAGCTAAATAATGGGCATCATAGGTGGTAGGTAATTGGAATTTTTCGGCGATCGCCAAAGCATCTTGATGTAGTTCTGAGTTTGGATAAAGTTCAATGCCAAGATTAAAAGTTTCTGTAAGAGCAATTTGAGCTTGACTGTAGGTAATCTGTTTAGTCCTGTTTAAATGCCATAAAACATTAGTTACTTCGTAGTTGATTAGATCAGTAGCAATAATCTTAATATTTGCATTACACCATTCATTCCACATCTCAAGGTAGATAGTTTCCTCATAGTATCCAACAAGAAGTCGGAGGATGAAGTTTGAATCAATACAAGTCATTGAGTAACTTTGATTGATCATATCAGGAATTATTCTCCAAAACAGGTTTGCAGAACATCTTGGGTTCTTTCCTTCCGCATCTCTTCAATGATTTCATTTATGGGAATATCAAAAGGTTTTCCCTGACGAGAGGCATAAATTTACTGACGATTGACTTCAATTTTTTCCATAACCTCTCCTCTGGGGAGAGACTCTGAATTATCTGGAGCAAGGATTCTACTAATTGAATATTCACCGTTAGATCTCCTGAATAGCAATTCTACAAACCGTCGGGAAAACTTAATTTTAACCAAACTTAATCATGGCCCGCCCTTCCATCAGGGGATGTTCCCCATTTAATAATGGTTCTAACGTTGCTCGAATGCGGTGGGCATCGGGGGGACAACCAGGCATAAAAATATCCACAGGAATAACTTCATGTAGGGGAAGAACTTTGTCTAATAGGGGCGGTACAATACCAGGTTCATTAGGCAGTTGAGGCGTGCCATCTCCTAGTTCAATATAGGCTCGTCGTAAAACGGGATCGCTACCTTTGAGCATATTACGCATACCCGGGACATTGGCAGTTACCGCACAATCCCCAAAGGAAATAACTACTTTAGTTTTTTTCCTTAACTCTAGGGCCAGCTCTAAATTTTCCTCATTGGCGATCGCCCCTTCCACTAAGCAAATATCAACATTGTCGGGATATTCTTTGAGGTCGGAACCAACGGGACTAAAAACCACATCTACCTTTTGAGCTAAATCGATTAACCATTCGTCCATATCAAGGAAGGACATATGACAACCGGAACAGCCGGCAAGCCAAACGGTAGCAAAACGAATTTTAGACATATTTTTAGGGTTTATTAATGTTGCCTATAGCAAAATCAAGTTGTTGAAAATTAACGAATCCATTCCTTTTCTTTGCGGGCGGTGGCTAAAAATTCCACTTTACGGCGATCGCCAATTTTTTCAGCGGTGGTTTCACCTTTATGGAAGATAGAACCGGTGGGACAGGCATCCACGCATTTGCCACAGGAAGTACAGGCATCAACAGTGCCCCAAGGCTGGTTTAAACCGGAAATAATTTTGCATTCTGCGCCCCGGTAAGCCACATCCCAAACGTGGGCCCCCTCGATTTCATCACAGACCCGCACACAACGGGTACAGAGAATACAACGGTTATGGTCAATACCAAATAAGGGATGGGATAAATCCACTTCCCGCTTGGGAAATTGATATTTAAATCGGCTGTGGTCCATGCCCACAGTGATGGCCATATCTTGCAATTCACAGTTGCCGTTAGCCACACAAATGGCACAGACATGGTTACCTTCGGAAAAGAGTAATTCCACTGTCATACGCCGGTAATCTTGCAACTTTTCTGTGTTGGTGCGAACCACCATTTCTTCACTCACAGCGGTAACACAGGCAGGCATCAGTTTATTCGTGCCTTCTACCTCCACCATGCACAAACGACAGGCCGCCGCTTCGGAAACCCCCTCTAAATGGCAAAGGGTGGGAATGGGAACCTCAGCTTCCTTGGCAGCCTGGAGCACCGTAGCCCCTTCTTCAATGGCGATCGCCTTGTTATCAATGGTTAAGGTAACAACAGACATTGGACAAAACTCCTCTGAAAAATAAATTAACTAAATTGTTCCAGTAGCCAGCGCATTACTTCCCCATGGTTGGTTTGGCGTGTCTTGAGCAAGGCTTCTTCCAAAATAGTTAGTTTTAATCCCGGCAAAACCAGGGATTCTCGAATTTGGTAGCTCCCTTGATTTTCCATTTTAAATCCCAGGATTTTAGTGGTCTTCACATCCACAATCCAATATTCCTTAACGCCTAATTCTTCATAAAGTAGCCGTTTTTGTCCTTGATCATCAGCTAAGGAAGTATTAGCAATTTCGATCACTAAATCAGGGGGAGGATAGTCATTTAAGTTGACGATACCTGTTCCATAGGGAATAGCCATAGCATTGTCCCCCACATGGCAGGAAATATCAGGTTGTACTTCCCATTGACTAGGTTTACGGTAACTACAGGTATCTCTAATCGTTACCGAAATGTTTTTTAAGGCGACATAGAGACCGAGAGCATTATTCACAAGGCCATAGTCTCCAGCATGATCGCTACTAATAGGAGACATTTCTATTCTCAATTGATTTTGATAGTAGTAAAATTTTCCTTTTTGGTAATTAGAATCGTCCGTGGCTTGAATAAATTCTTCCCAGGTAGCCTTAGTCCAAGTATCACTTTTGATGGGGATGGTTAAAACAGTCATAACTTTTCAGGAGAGTCAATTTGGTCTGCAAATTACCTAACTAGACTTTAAGCAAAGCTTCATATTCATGGCGAAAATAACGCAGGGTACTAATGACAGGATTAGGGGCACTCATCCCTAACCCACACAGGCTAGTCTCTTTGACCATGTAACAAAGATTTTCCAATTTAGCTAAATCCGTCTGGGTCGCTTCTCCTTCCAGAAAACGGGTTAAAAGGTCATAAAGCTGCACCGTACCTGCTCGACAGGGAATACATTTGCCACAGGACTCCGATTTGCAAAAGTCCATATAAAACTGGGCTACGTCCACCATATTGGTGCTTTCGTCCATGACAATCATGCCCCCGGAACCCATCATGGTGCCTAGGGCCAGTAGGGTGTCGTATTCGATGGGGGTATCTAATTTATCGCCGGGAATACAGCCCCCGGAGGGCCCACCGGTTTGCACTGCTTTTACTTTGCCGCCATCGGGCACCCCGCCCCCCATTTCTTCCACCACCTGCCGCACCGTTGTCCCCATGGGCACTTCGATCAGTCCAGCATTTTCCACTTTTCCCGTCAGGGCAAAAACCTTGGTCCCCTTACTTTTTTCGGTGCCAATGCTGGCATACCAATCTCCCCCTTCCCGAATAATTGGCACAACGTTGGCGTAAGTTTCCACGTTATTAATCAAGGTGGGACTTGCCCATAAACCGGATTGGGCCGGATAGGGAGGCCGCGGCCGGGGGTTGCCCCGTTTCCCTTCCACGGAAGCAATGAGAGCGGTTTCTTCCCCGCAGACAAAGGCACCGGCCCCCACCCGAATGTCCACCTTAAAATCGATGGGGGAGTCAAAAATTTGCGTGCCCATCAGGCCATAGCGCCTAGCCTGTTGTATGGCTTTTTGCAATCGTTTGATGGCTAAGGGATATTCCGCTCGGACGTAGATATAACCATGGTTGGCCCCCACAGCATAGCCGGCGATCGCCATGCCTTCAAGGATGCGATGGGGATCACTTTCCAACACACTGCGGTCCATGAAAGCGCCGGGATCTCCTTCATCGGCATTGCAGATGACATATTTTTGCTGACCGGGCATTTTCGCCACAGTGGCCCATTTCAAACCCGTGGGATAACCTCCTCCACCCCGTCCCCGCAGACCGCTTTTATCTATTTCCGTAATTACC
The DNA here is from genome assembly GCF_000478825.2 of Synechocystis sp. PCC 6714. Classification (NCBI taxonomy): domain Bacteria; kingdom Bacillati; phylum Cyanobacteriota; class Cyanophyceae; order Synechococcales; family Merismopediaceae; genus Synechocystis; species Synechocystis sp. PCC 6714. Next base: position 2,608,041 of record NZ_CP007542.1, read on the forward strand.
TCCCCTGGGGTCATTTCGTGGATGACCTTATACATTTGTTCGTATCCTCCTAGGGCAATGTATTCATCGATGGATTCAGGATCAATGTTCCCGGAATTTTCCAGGGCAATATTCCTTTGGAGAGCGTAGAAAGGATGGTGGGGATCACCACTGATTAAGCCTGTTTCGGCAACTGCATCGGATTCCTGCAATTTTTTGACAATGTCCCCCACCTGATCCGGCGTGACAAATTCATACAGTTGGTCATGGTCATCCACCGCCACCAGGGGACCCCGGCCACAAAACTTCATACAACCCACCCCACAGACTTCGACTTTTTCCCCCAATCCCGCCTCGGCGATCGCCGTTTCCAGATTTTTTTTGACCGCTTCCCCCTCAGAAGAAAGACAACCAGCGGCACTGCAACAACGAATACGAGTTTTAGTTTGTTTTTGCCGTGTGGTGGAGGCAATTTCCCTTAATTCTTTAATGTCCATGGGGTTTCAACTCAATAACAATAAATCAAATAACAAAAATCAGGCAATTGCCTATCAGTAATACTTGTCAACTATTGCCCAGCCAAGGTTGTACCGCCATTAACACCGAATCTTCCGTTTGCTTACCCAAAACTTTGCCGTCATAGACCACCGCGGGGGCAATGCCACAGGCCCCAATGCAACGGGCCGTCACCAAAGACATTTGCCCATCTTCTGTCGTTTCTCCTGGTTTCAGATGAACTTCCTGATCCAGCATTTTCAACAAATCCCCCGCCCCTTTGACATAACAAGCAGTGCCTAGACAAACCACACAGGTGTGTTTCCCACTGGGTTTAAGGGAAAAAAGATGGTAAAAAGTCGCCACCCCAAACACCCGGCTCAGGGGAAGTTTCAACCCCCGGGCCACGTAGAGGAGAACATCTTCCTCCAGGTAACCAAAAATTTCCTGGGCTTTATGGAGAATTTCAATCAAGGCATCCTGACTAAATTGGTTCCGCTTCATGGTGGCATCCAACACCTTAAAACGCTTATCTCCACTGGGATGATCGGCGGATGGGGGAGTGGTTTGGCGATCAGTGGCAACGGTCATGGAAAAAGCCTCAAAAATGATCAACAGGACAGATAGAAGATGATTGGCAAAATCCCCGCTAGTAAATTAAATCGCCCAAATTACCCTTGCTGTGGCCTCCGGCCAAGGAAAAAATTCACAATCTTCCCTATCTTTCCCGCAATGGCAAACTGAATTTTTATCCAGTTGCCTTCATTGTTACATCAACTTTTTAAAAAGCGGACAAATTTTTAATTTTTTTCAACATTAATGCTTAAACATAGACAAATTTAGACAACAACAAAGTTGTTTTAGGCAACAAAATATAGCGCAAATAAACCATCTATATCTTTTCCGATCTTTGTTAATATTTCGCAATAAAAATAATAGCAACTACTCTAATTAGGTGAATAAACTTAAATGTTACTTGCCATTTCTGAGTAGATTTTGTAGATTGAATACATGGAGCCGAAGGGCTTCACTGGCAGATAAAAACAGCCACTTCCGTCCAATAAACCTAGTTTAACAAGAGAGGTAAGACCGAGCTGTTTCTTTATAAATCTGTCTCGTTTGTTTCTCAGTTCGTCGCTCAGATAGCGGACAACACCCAAGCCGAAAACAGCCACGGCCCCGATTGATAGCCATGGGAGATAGGCATTCTTGATCTTTGTGTTAAGAATTCGCAGCTCCAACCATGCTCGAGGAAAGGGGGGTCATTGGACTGGTTACTAGGTTCTGGGTGTTGTTTGGTGTTGGGATAATTTCGCTGAATAGTATTTCTTCAAGTAATATTGATTAGATAATTAGTACATAAAATTAAGCCATTTTCCTAACGCAGTCAGTTAAGCCTGGTTCAGATCTAAAACTCGCTATGGAACGGCATCAGTTCTGCCCCTGGGCAAGATGATGGTAGATGATTTTATGGGTAATCTGGCTATGATTATAAAAGGGCTTTGCCGCTTGCAGGATTTCTGTGACCCAATTGAGATCCATGATGGCATCTAAATAATCTCGTCTACTATTTTTGGCCGCGGGATGGTCGAGGAAACTGGTGGCTAGTTCCTGCATTAACGATCTGGCGGTGCCACTGCCATAGGAGCTCTCTTCGTAGGTTTGTTTGTGGAAATCCCAGTCGATGATCCAGGTAAGAATTTTTGCTTTGGCTTGGTTGACTCTGTAACTTTTAATACGATGGGTGTATTTAGCTGTGTCAACATTGCGCTTTTGACGAATGTATCGATCTGCTTTGCGGAGGTGACCTTTGCTAGCTTCCTGCAGAATTTCTTGGTCTAACATTTTATTAAATTCCCGCAGATTGTCTAGGGTGATTAAAATCGAACCAACGGAATTTTGGTGGCGCACCTGGTAAGCAGCAATGGTAAATTTATGGCTGGGAGGCAGTCGATATAATTCTCCTTTTAGATCCAGGGATTTTTTAATCAGACTAACTTCTTCCGTTGATTTTGCTTCGCTTTTAGACTGGCGATTAAGAATGGTATCCAGCCCCTGCTGTACCAAAGATTCAACTTTGATGTTACCTAGTTTTGAAAGATCTAAATTCATTTTAATTATTTGACTATACTAGCTAATAAATGGGCAGGATTATGGGCAGGGTAAAGGGAAACTTTGGAGTGCTATCTTTCCCGTCGTAAAAATTTATTAAAGAATTAGCTAGGGAGCTGTTGAAAGTTTACTTTCCCCTCCTTCTACTTTAGCAATGGAGTCTTCCTCTTGGGGCAATGGATAATAAGGTTGAATGAGCTGGAACTATGGCGGGGAATTTTCGCTAACCTTAGAGTCAGTTCCCCCAGCTATAGCTATGAAATACGTTGACGAATATCGCAATGCTCCGGCGGTGGCCCATTATCGTCAGGCGATCGCCGGGGAGATAACCCAACCTTGGACGCTGATGGAGATTTGTGGCGGCCAGACCCATAGCATTGTCAAATACGGCTTGGATACGCTGTTACCCAGGAAATTAACCCTGATCCACGGTCCCGGTTGTCCCGTGTGTGTCACCCCTATGGAGTTGATTGACCAGGCTTTGTGGTTGGCTCGGCAACCCGAAATTATTTTTTGTTCCTTTGGGGATATGTTGCGGGTACCCGGCAGTGGGGAGGACTTATTGACCGTCAAGGCCCGGGGGGGAGATGTCCGCATCGTTTATTCCCCTTTGGATTGTCTGGCGATCGCCAAGGATAACCCTAACCGAGAGGTGGTATTTTTTGCTGTGGGCTTTGAAACTACGGCCCCCGCCACTGCTCTCACTCTTTACCAAGCTAGGGCCCAACGGATTAGCAATTTCAGTGTACTTGCCGCCCACGTGTTAGTTCCCCCCGCCATGGAGGCTCTGTTGGCCAATTCTAATTCCCTAGTCCAGGGCTTTTTAGCGGCGGGCCATGTCTGCACGGTGATGGGGACAGAGATTTATCAGTTTATTGCCCAACGGTACCAAATACCTATTGTGATTACTGGCTTTGAGCCGGTGGACATTATGCAAGGCATTTTGGCCTGTGTCCACCAACTGGAGTCGGGGCAGTTTAGCTGTGAAAATCAATATCGGCGATCGGTTCAAGCCCAGGGTAATCCCCACGCTCAGAAAATTATCGAGCAAGTGTTTGAGCCAGTCGATCGCCATTGGCGGGGATTAGGCTTAATTCCAGCTAGTGGTCTGGGTCTTAAATGGGAATTCACCCCCTGGGATAGCGCGGTTAAATTTGCGCCCCTGCTGAAAACCATGGCCCCTGGGACACAGGAAACGGTATGCATAAGCGGGGAAATTTTACAGGGTCAACGGAAACCCTCTGATTGTCCAGCCTTTGGCACCACCTGCACTCCGGAACGGCCCTTGGGGGCGCCCATGGTCTCCTCAGAAGGGGCCTGTGCGGCCTACCATCGCTACCGGCAAAAATTACCGGAGCAGAGGGAAATCAGTATAGTTTAAGCTTTTGTCACTCGTTTTGTTTTTTGCCACGGCCCATCAATAGATTAAAAATACCCCAAAAGATAAAAATATTTTATTGAAATTGCTTAATATTTTATTTACAATTAAGGGCTAAACTAGCCAACAATAGTCGAACTATTGTCAGGATGAAAATAATCGTAAATTGCCTGGGCTAACTGGGGGCCAATGCCCGGTACTTCCTGTAATTGTTTAATATTCGCCTCCCGAATATAGTCCAAAGAATGGAAATGGGCTAACAATTGTTTTTGGCGGTTAAAACCTAAACCAGGAATTTCATCCAAGCGTGATCGCCGACTTTTACTCATTCTTTGTTGACGGTGAAAACCAACGGCAAATCGATGGGCTTCATCCCGCAAACGCCGTAACAACTGTACCCCAGGCTGTTCTGGGTAGGTGGGCAAAGGTTGAGATTCCCCTGGTAGAAAAATTTCTTCCCTTTGTTTCGCTAAACTAACCACTGTGAGTTTATCCAGCAAGTCCATTTCTGTCAGCACTTTAACTACTGCTGATAGTTGTCCTTTGCCGCCATCAATCATAATTAAATCAGGCCAATCCTGTTGATTATTTTTGCCTCTTGCAGAAGGCTGAAAACGACGACCAATGACTTCCGCTAAACTGGCAAAATCATCGGAATGACCAACCTTAATGGACGGATTTTTAATTTTGTAATGGCGATAATATTGTTGGGCTGGCACACCATCAATAAACACAACTTGCGAAGCCACAGCATTAGAACCTTGAATATGGGAAATATCGTAGCCTTCAATGCGTTTTGGCAAAGTTTCTAAATCAAGAATTTCCGCTAAATCTTCCAAGGCTGTAACGTTCTTAGCAGTCTGCTTTTGTAACCTTTCCAACTCATACTGGGCATTGCGCTCCACCATTTCTAGCAGTTCGGCTTTGGTTTGTCTTTGGGGCAGGTTAAAAGTTACCTTTCTTCCCCGTTGGCTAGTTAACCAATCGTTGAGCAATTCCCCATCGGGCAAAACACAGGGCAGAATAATTTCACTGGGAATTTCCACCGCTTCCACCTGTTGATAATGCTGTTCTAAAACCCTCTGTAACACTTCCCCCTTTTCTTCCACTGATTCCACTCCATCAGCGAAGAATCCCAGTCGCCCCACCAATTTTCCCGCTCGAATTTGAAACAATTGAATGGCACTAATTTGCCCGTCACTGGCCACGGCGATCGCATCTCTGGAAATTGTATCCTGGGGCAAAGAAACTTTTTGATCAGCGTTAAGTTTCCCGAGGGAATTAATTTGATCTCGAATCAGGGCTGCTTGTTCAAATTTTAAGTCCGCCGCCGCTTGTTCCATCTGCTCTGTCAATAATTGATGTAACTCCTGGGTGCGCCCCTGGAAAACCATAGCCACTTTTTGCAAAGTTTGACGGTAATCTTCCGGGGTAATTAACGCTTGACAAACCCCGGGACAACGGCCAATATCGTAATTTAAACAAGGGCGATGCTTAAATAAGGGCTGACGACGTTGCCGCAGGGGAAAAATCCGCTGTATTAACCGTAATGTTTGCCGTAAACTAAAACTATCTACATAGGGACCGTAGTAACGATCCTTTGCCTGGTTTAAACGGCGTTTTCTCGTAATAAAAATACGAGGGTAAGTCTCTGACCAAGTAATGCAAACATAAGGATATTTCTTGTCGTCTTTGAGTAGAACATTAAAGTGGGGTTGATGCTGTTTAATTAAATTGGCTTCTAGGGCTAAAGCTTCCGTTTCCGTGTCGGTAACAATGAACTCAATTTCTGCTATTTGTTGCACCATCAAAGCAATGCGGGCTGTATGGGGTTGGGAATCCCGAAAATAGGATCTAACCCTGGTTCTCAATTTTTTTGCTTTACCAATGTAGAGAATTGTTCCCTGGCGATCGCCCATGAGGTAAACCCCTGGATCCTGGGGAATTTCCTTGAGACGTTGTTCTAATAAATCGGGCTGTTGTATGAGAGGAAGAAGGGTAACAGTAGCAACCATTGATTAGTTATATGGGAAATTTTAAAGGCTGAATATCATTTCTAATCCAGATAGATGGATTGAGCGATAGTTTATCAATTATCCTTGTAGACATTGGAACGATGCCCTATTTTAACCACCGCAATAACAAGTTCTGCATCCCTAATTTCATAAATAATTCGGTACACTCCCTGTCGCACTCTGTATTTATCTTCTCCTGCTAGTTTGACACAGCCGTCTCCCCTGGGATCAGTCGCTAAAATATCAATTCTTGTCAGTATTTTCTTAACATCGTTGTTAGGAATCCCCCTAAGATCTTTGCTAACTGACTGCTTAAAAGTAATTTTATATTTTGCCATGAACTTTTAGATCATTAATTAAATCTTCATAGCTCAATTCTTGCTCATTCTTTCGTTCAGCTAAAGCTGCCAAATCTTCCTGGTCTTCAGACATTAGTAATCGCACTGCTTCATCGATTATTTCTGATATGGAAACATGGGAAGAAGCCGCTTTAATCTTCAAAGCCTGATGAATGGATGGATCAAAATAAACAGTCGATCTTTTTGATAAAATTCCCATAGTACGATGTCAAAGTTCAGCAACCAATTGACATTGTAGCGTTAAAACGTCACAGCGTTACGACGCCCTGGTGGTATATTTATCAACGAATGAACTGGGCTCTGGAAAGTTATCGCATCGAGGAGATTGTTGAGCATGGCAATGGAATCTTGGTTGGGAGCAATGGTTGGTGTTAGTGTGGTGATCGTTACTGCCACGCCGTTGATAGCCCAAACCCAGCCCTTATTTTTGGCCTATCCTCCCCAAAATCACCAGACCAGTAGCCCGACGATTTTCTTCATTGGTTCCGCCGCTCCCAGTGTGACGGTTACCTTGAATGGTCAGCCCATTGAACGCAGTGCCCAAGGCAATTTCGCCCCTGTAATTCCCCTCACAATGGGGAAAAATGAATTTGTTTTTCAAGCGGGTTCCCAACGGATTGAGCGTACCATTACTCGCATTGCCACTGGCCCCACGTTACCAGCCCAGGGCGGTTTTGCCCCCGGTTCCCTCACCCCCGCTGTACCCATCAGTCGTCCTGCCCATGAGTCGATCTGCTTTACGGCGATCGCCCCGACGGATGCGGTAGCTACGGTGACATTGGCGGGACAGACCATTCCCCTCACCCCCCAGGGCAATGTAGTCCAGTTACCGGCAAACAACACTATTTTGCACGGAGAAAATCAGCCTAAAGTCACAGCAGCAGATCAGTACAAGGGCTGTCAAACATTTACCTCAGGGCAATTGCCGACTGTGTTGGGAACGCCGCAATTTAATCTGCAATGGCGGGGACAAAGTTTTTCCACCCCCGGCCCCGGTAGCGTTACATTACTCAATGGCGATCGCCCCCAGGTGGTTGCGGTGACTAGTCAGGCTGGAGTGGCTCGCACAGGCCCCGGCACCGATTATTCCCGGTTAACCCCTTTGCCCCAGGGTAGTCAGGCTAGCGTCACTGGCCAGGATGGAGACTGGTTGCGGTTGGACTATGGTGGCTGGATCAAAGCGGACGAGACCCGTACTTTGCCTAGTCAAGCTCCGCCTCGTTCCCTAATCCGCAGTGTAAGTTATCAGGCTTTTGGCGACCATACAGAAATACGTTTTCCCCTGCAATTGCCGGTGCCAGTGACAATACATCAAACTGAAACAGGATTTACTTTAAGTCTTTACAATACCACTGCCCAAACTGATACTATTCGCCTGGATAATGACCCCATTATTCGCAATTTAACCTGGCAACAAATTAGCCCAGATCGGATTGATTATTACTTCACATTCAAAACCGATCAACAGTGGGGCTATGATTTACGTTATGAAGGCACTACCTTAATTTTGTCTTTGCGTCATCCTCCCCGTATTTCTTCCCAACCGGGTAACCTACAGGGAGTAAAAATTCTGCTGGATCCGGGCCATGGGGGTAGTGAATCGGGAGCAGTGGGGCCCACTGGCTATGCAGAAAAAGACATTAACTTACTGATTTCCCAACGGTTGGCCGATCGCCTGCGAGCCCAGGGGGCTAATATTCATCTGACCCGCACCGGGGACGAATTTGTTTCCTTGGTTGACCGCCAAACCCAAATTTCTCAAGTGCAACCGGCGATCGCCCTCTCCATCCATTACAATGCCCTGCCCGACAGCGGTAATCCGAACGAAACCGACGGTATTAGTACGTTTTGGTACAATGCCCAAGCGGCGGATTTAGCCAATTTTTTGCAAGGATATTTGGTGGAAAATTTAGGTAGGAATTCCCATGGGGTTTATTGGAATAATTTGGCCTTAACCCGTCCCACCATCTCCCCGGCGGTGCTACTGGAATTGGGATTTATGATCAGCCCCCAAGAATTTGAGTGGATTACCAATGCCCAAGCTCAAGAGCAATTGGTGCAGACATTAGCGGCGGGCATTACCACCTGGTTACAGCAACAGCGTTGAGTCTACTTCAACAAAATTTTTGCTTTCGCTTAAGTACCAACTTCTACTGGTGTTAAATTTTCCATTTTCCCCAGAGACAATCAGGTAAACATACTCCGGCCAGGCAATGGCCCGGTCAAATTCCGATGGTATGGGCTGGCCATGGGGATGGGAATGGAAAATGCCGATAATGCTCAAACTCCTTTGGCGACAATCTTTTTGAGCAGTGAGCAAAACTTTGGGATCAATGGCAAAGTAATGTAATTTGCCCAAATTACTGTCTTGGTTTTGGTTATAGTCTTGCTCGAACTCTTCCACCTGGCCCCAGCAATTTTCCGTCGGTTGCACTTCCTCTACTTGCCAATACAGGTCGCCGTTTTCCTCGGTAACTAATTGCCCCAACAGTAGACCACAGCATTCCTCTGGGTAAAGCAGTTCAGCATGGCGATAGATCTGACTCTGCTGACTTAGACTTAGACTGATTCGGGTAGCCATAATATTTAAGATCTAAATAACCAACGCCAGAGGGGATGGCGGGGGCCAATTTTGCGAATTCTGGCGGTACCCCGGATGAGATTATTTCTTTCTTTAATGGATAAGCCCCAAAGAATATGGCAACTTTGTCTTATCAGCACAGCCCCGGTAAAACCAATGCTGGCAAAGAGGGTAAAAGCAGGTATCAACTGAAAGGCAAAGCCATAACGGATGGCTACCCAGGTGAAATGATCCTGCAACAGCGCAATATCTTGACGAAACTGCCAGACAGACCAGGGAACAAGGGTTAACCACAGCAATGCCACCACTGTCCAACGACCATAGACCCCCGCTTGGTAAAGGCGATAGGCGGGCTTACTCAAACACTGGTCGGGCATTAAGCGATGGGGCATGGATGTTGAAATTTTCACTATTTGAGTCCATTAACCACCAATGCCTAACCTCAGAGCCCAGTTGGGGCTAAAGGGAATCAGGGTCAGCAACATTAACAGTAGGGCTAGTAAACCCAGGCCTGCCCTGGTATCGTCCGGTTCCGTTAGCTCGTTTAAGCTGGGGCGTTCCAATTGCCGTTGTAAAAATAAAACTACGATCGCCCAATAGAGGGGAATGGGATTGGCGGGGTTAAACAGAGAAACGGCACCCAAAATAACTAGGGTGGCAATGGTGGTGCGGCGGGCTACTTTACGGCCGTAGATGGCTTGGACAATGCGGCCCCCATCGAGTTGCCCAGCGGGTAATAAATTTAAAGCATTAATCACCAAACCGAGCCAACCTAATACCGTCAGGGGATGGATGGAAATAACACTACTTTTCAGAGCACTGCCCAAAATTAATTTGGCTAACGTGCCCACCAACAGCGAACCTTGCAAAAATTGCACCGGCAGTTGAAATAAATTATTGCCCCCGGATAAACTCAGTCCCACGATCAAAAATAGTAGGGAAACTAATCCCCCCATGGCCGGGCCGGCGATCGCCACGTCAAAGAGAGCATTGCGGCTGGGTAAAAGGGACTCAAAACGGGTGATGGCCCCAAAGGAACCGATTTGCCAGTTGGGCAGAAAGAAGGGCCAACTCAGGCGCACTCCCCATTTTTTTGCCTGCCAGAGGTGACCCAATTCATGGGCCAGCAAAATAATGCCCACGGCGATCGCCAAAGGTACGGTTTCCCCCACCCGTTGCCAATTGTCCACCAGGTCAAAACCCAACAGGGCCGCACTGGCTTCCAACGTAGTCACAATGGTGGCCACCAGTAACACCACTGCCAAATTTTTCTGGGCTAGGGTGCTGGGCTGGGGGTCATTAGTGCTAGGTAAAATCACCACCACCGGGCGGTCTTCGCTCCCTTCCACTAGGAAAAGGCGATATTTTTCCCCCATTAATTGCTTCAGTTTGCCGGACAGTTTAGCGAAAGCATCCTCCGCTTCCGTCCGCAAATTACCTTTAAAAATTGCCCCTTCTTGGTAGGCAATGGTTTCCGTGGTGAAAAAGCTATCAATGCTAAAAATGCCTTTAATAATGGCCAAATCCTCCGGGGGAATGGGGGAAGTTTCTTCTAAGTTTGTGTTGGCCGTGCTGTCACCGAGCCCTGTGGTTTGATCCGCCTCATTAGCTAAATTTTGCAGACGTTGGGCTGCCTTTTGGCGCAAAAGTTCCGCTTGTCCTTCTTCCCGCATTTGCCGACCCAGATAGATGTAAATGCCCCCCGACACCAAAAGCAAAACCAACACTGCGGGCAAACTGATGGATAAACCAAAACTAAAAAGGACAAAATACAATAGCCAGGGGGCCATCAGCACCACAGACTGGAGCCAAGCCAGTTTTCCCAATTTGCCAAAGGGTTTAGCCCGCCGGTAGCCCCAGACTAAAACACCGATCGCCAGGGCAAAAATGGCGAAGATAATGGGGAATAAAAACTGGTCTAAGGTAGTGGCCATAGGTAAGCAAGTTTGGAAATTAGAACTATTTCTCGGCTAGGGTTGATTAATACGATGGATATTTACGAAGCAGCATCCATGGCCCGGCGTAAATTTCCCCCATGGCGATCAAGCTGGGCTTGGGCAGATTCTGCCCTTAAACCAGACCAGTGCATTAACAAAGCTAACTTAACCCGTTGGCCGCTCGCGATGAGTAACTCAGCCGCTTCCTCTCGGCTTAAATCCGTTAAATCCCGCAAAATTCTGATGGCTCGGTCTTCTAGTTTGCGATTGGTTACGGCCACGTCCACCATGCGATTGCCGTAAACTTTGCCCAGCTTGACCATGGCCCCAGTGGAAAGAATGTTTAAAGCCATTTTGGTCACTGTGCCTGCCTTTAAACGGGTGGAACCGGCCAAAATTTCTGGCCCAGTTAAAAGTCTAATATTCACATCGGCCTGCCTAGGGGCTTGGTTTTCCGGCACACAGGCAATAAAAATGGTTTTAGCCCCCCGGGCCCGGGCAGCGTCCAATGCCCCATGGACATAGGGAGTAGTTCCCCCGGCCGTAATGCCCACCACCACGTCCAGTTGGGTAATACGATGGTCGGCGATCGCCTGGGCTCCATCTTCGGCAATATCTTCCAAACCTTCTGAACTCCGGAGCAGAGCACTGGCTCCCCCAGCTAAAATTCCCTGTACTAACTCCGGCGGCGTACAAAAAGTGGGGGGACATTCCACCGCATCCAATACCCCCAACCGGCCACTGGTACCTGCGCCAATGTAAAAAAGCCGACCCCCTTTCCCCAAAGCCTGACTAATAATTTCTATGGCCTGGGCTAAATCTTCCCGCGCCTTGGCGATCGCCGTTACGGTGAGTTGATCCTGCTGGTTAAATAAATCCACCAACTCCAGGCTAGATAACTGATCTAAATTTTGGCTTTGGGGATTGGCCTGTTCCGTTAATAAATGGCCCCGTTCTTCTACGTTCTCCAAATTAGCCATGCCTACAATAATCCTTCCAAACGACGGCGAATATTTTCTAGTTCAGCATCGGAAAATTCCGTTTCCGGTTTTTCTTCAGTGGGGCCAGCATCGGAAGCTTGGGCTTCCCGGGCCGCTTGCAAAACGCCATCGGGGTCCCATTCCGGTTCCGCCACATTTTTTTCCGGGGGAATGGCCAGCATCCCTTCTGCCACCGTCTCGTAGTCGTAGCCAGCTTCCTGACAAAATTCCTCAATGTCCCTAGAATCCATTGCTTCAATGGTAGGCGGGGGAAAATCCTGGGCCTCCAACAGTAGAGCATAGCGGGTGGCATCGTCCTCGGAAGCGAACATCAAAATCTTATTGCGTCCCCCCATTTGTACGGTGTGGATGCCTTCGTTATCCGTACCTGCGTTAAATAAAAGAACGTAAACACGCATAGAGTCAGCAAAGTCTAAAAGTTTTCTATTTCTACCAGCATATCGAGCTAGGGCGGTTCTGGAAAAATCAATGGGGCCACCGACGACATAACTCAAACTGAGCATTCTTCGATGACCCCCAGGGGAGAACCATAGCTCCGCCCCCACGTCGGCATAATTCAGTGGAGAATTAGCTTAGAAATTAAGTTCAGCGGCTTGAACTTTTTCGATTTGTTTTTTCTTCAACACCAGCAGAATTTGAGAAAGCATAATGCCCGCCAGGAAGAGAACGAGGAACTTAATCCGGGTGGGGTTTTGCAACACCACTTCCGTATCCTTTTGGCCAAAGCCACCCACGTTGGGGTTGTTAGTTAAAAATTCCCCAGCTTCCACCGTCTGACCAGCACTGACAATCAACTCTGGCCCAGCGGGAATATCTACAGTTTCACTGCCATCGGCGGTGGCCAGAACCACTTGATAACCGCCGGCTTCCAGGGCGTTAACTTCCGCAACGGTTCCAGCCTGGGGCGCTTTAAAGGCGTTGTTATTGCTCAGTAAACCAGTGGGGTAAATTTGTCCCCGGCCTCGGTTAGCTCCCAGGTGGACAGCAAACTTACCGTAGTTAATACTTTTATCCTTAGCAGGATCGGGGGAAAGGACAGGGAAAACGATTTCCTGATACTGCTCACCGGGCAAGGGGCCAACGATAACCACATTTTCCATATCTTCCCGGTAGGGCTGGAAGTAGGTGCCGCCTACTTTTTCTTTCAACTCATCGGAGAGGCGATCGGGGGGAGCAATTTTGAAACCTTCGGGTAACATCAATACTGCGCCGACGTTCAAGCCCCCTTTGGAACCATCCCCCAGCACCTGTTGACTATCCAGGTCGTAGGGAATTTTCACCACCGCTTCAAATACTGTGTCGGGCAAAACCGCTTGGGGAATTTCCACTTCCGCCGGTTTCTGGGCCAGGTGGCAGTTGGCGCAAACAATGCGCCCGGTGGCTTCCCGGGGAGTCAAAGGGGCAGTTTCCTGGGCCCAAAAGGGATAGGCAGAGGCGGACTGGGGCAGACCAAGGTCGGTGATTAAAAAGATGCTGACTGTGGCGATCGCCAACACCGTAAAGCGGCGCAGGGCAACCATGGTTTTTGTCCACAGCCCCAAAGTATCAGGGTTTCTCATCGTTATTGAACGGATTAGGTTTGGATAAACAGTAGGGGAAAAGGAAGCGGTATCAGACAATGGCGGGGGTTGACAACAGTGTTACTCAACGTTGCTCAAAAGTTAGCAAAGTTAAACCTAAGCCCACCAGGGATCTTCGTTGGTGCGGAAATCGGTTTCGGTCCAGGGACTCAGCACTAATTTATCGTCGTCGGTAACGGTGGCATGGGCCAAAGCCAAAGATAGGGGCGCCGGGCCACGGACCACTTTTCCTTCCGCGTTATATTGGGAACCGTGGCAGGGACACATAAACTTATTTTCGCTGGCATTCCAGGGCACCACACAGCCCAAATGGGTACACACAGCATTGATACCGTAGTTGGCAATCGTTTCATCACCCTGTACTACGATGTAGGTGGGGTCACCTTTCAGACCCTGGGCCAACACCCGATCGCCAGAGTTGTGGGAAGCTAAAAATTCCGTAACTTTAACATCATTACCAAGGGCATCTTTGGCCGTTACTCCACCCCCGGCCCCACCACTGGAAGGGGGAATCAAATATTTTACTGCTGGATAGAGGGCTCCGGCCGCCACCCCAGTAATCGTACCAAAGGTCAATAAGTTCATAAACTGACGTCGGCCCAAATCGGGGACATCAGGGGAGCCAGAAATCTGTGTCATAATGAACCGTCTAAATTTAAGGATTTTTACTAACATTCACCGGAGTAGCCCCGGCAACATCTTCACAGAGAAGCAGATTGGCCAAGCCATCCCTCCCCAGGGATTTGCAATAAAAAATGTAACAAGTCCTGTCCGATTATGACAGAAAACGCACCAGCCTATCCAGACAAGGCTTTGGGCTATATTTACCCCCGATCGCCCAGTGGGATTCAGGCATCAGCAGAGGATTTCTAGTCCCGGTGTCCGGTGGATGGGGTAAACAATAAAAAAATCCCGGCGGAGCGGGATCCCAAACAAATTGAACAAAAGCAGAAGGGCCAAAAATTGGTAGATAAACAACCCGCGAATTAACCAGCCCAATCCACAGTAAAGCCTTCGAGAATCAGAGAAGAATTATAAATTTGTAAAATAATCAGTAAGAAAACCAGAAAAAGAGCCATGAATACTCCCATTACAGGAGTGGTGCCCCAGCCCGGCACGACCTTACCATATTCAGAGTTCAGGGGTCTGAGGATATCTCCTAACCGAGTGCGCTGTGCCATAGATTTCCCGTAAAAATGACTAAATGAGTTTTCGTAATGTTCTGTAATAATATAAGACAACAGAAACAACTATCAATCTTACCCTATGGAATCCGCAACAGTTCTTAGCATTACCTTTGCTGTTATTCTCATCGCCATCACTGGTTTGGCTGTATATACCTCCTTTGGCCCCCCTTCCGCTGAGTTGGGTGACCCCTTTGACGATCACGAAGACTAAGCAGACCAATCTGTCAGCGTCTTGATTGGTTAAACAATCACCTAAACACTAGTTTGCCCTTAAAAGGCTTGAATCCACTCTTTAACTTCATACCTGGTCCAAATGCCGTTTTGCCAATAGGGGTCTCCCTGAACCAGCTGTTCCACTGTGGCCTTGTCTGGAGCTTCGTAAATGGCAAAAACATTTTGCAGATCCTTGGTGGGACCAATGGTCACCAGTACCCCACTTTCCTTTTGGACTTTGAGTCCGTCTAGGTGGGCTTGGCGATGGGGCGCCCTTTTTTCCTCTACGTTGTCGCAATAGGTTCCCCAAAGAACATATTTAGCCATTGGTTTAGATCACTCCTCTTTATCTTTTACTATTTTCGCAATTAGTTTTCCAGCAATGGATAACCCCGGGCAAAGTATAGCCCATTGCAGGGTCAGATGCGTTACCAGTCCGCTAAAATTTGTACTGTTCTTTTTCCCTTTACCGATGCTGAGACTAATTACCGATTGTGACGGCCCGATTATGGATGTTTCTGAGCGGTATTATCGGGTTTATCAATATTGTCTTGAGCAAGTGGGATTACCTGGACAGGCCCTAAATGTACTCAGCAAAACTGAATTTTGGCAAAGGAAACGAAGTAAAGTCCCCAAACTGCAAATTGGTCTTGATTCCGGCTTAACCATGGAGCAGGCCGAGAAATTTGTCGCCATTCGTAATCGGACAGTCCACAGCCAGCCCTATTTGCCCTACGATTTACCCTTGCCCGGGGTGGTAAAAGTTTTGCAGAGCATCAAAGACCGGGGTATCGATCTAGTGTTGATGACCATGCGGAGGCAAAGTGAATTGCAAGAAGCCCTAGACCGCAATCAGCTCAATCATTTTTTCCCAGTTGATCGCCGTTATTATCTAGCTGACGACTATGTTAAAACCGGTGACACCAACGACAAACCCCTATTGATGGAGCGGGCCCTGGATGAATTACCTCCAGCGGATAGTGTGTGGATGGTGGGGGACACGGAAGCAGACATCTTGGCAGCCCAGCGGGGCAAAATGCCGGCGATCGCCGTTTTGTCTGGCATTCGCAATCGGGAGCAATTGGAACGTTATCAACCGGACTTTATTGTTGGTAATTTAGCCGAAGCAGTAGACTTGTTTTGTCAGAACCATCAAATTTAATAAGTTTTGTGGCAACTGGTGGAAATCCACTCCGCAAACCGTCCATACTAAATTCTAGGGACTTAACCAAAAGCCCTGGTGGGGAGTAGCAATTTATAACGCCAACAACGCTCAGCTGCAAGTTTAGGAGTGCAATATGACTAGCATTGGACAAAAAGTTATCACTGGTTTAGGGTTAATGGCGATCGCTGTAGTGGTCAATGTTCCGGTTCAAGGCCAAATGATGACTGAGGAAAATCTCACTCCTTTACCCCAATCGGACGGCAATGCGGAAGATTTAGCCGGTATTTTGCCCAGAGATAGTGCTCTCTGGTTGGGGGGCGTGGGAGGCGACGGCGACATTGATGCAGAGCTGGATTACAGTCCCTATGAAATTCGTTCGGAGCAATTTAATAAACAACTAATGGAACTAGAACAACAGCAATTAACGGAAAGATCCCAACTGCGCCTTGGAATAGGACAGTTCTAGCTCCTACTGTTTATGGTCCACAAGCCCAATTACTCAATTAATGGTAGGGTCAGGAACGGGGCAAAGCCCATAAACAAATGGCGAATAAACATAAGAAATCCCCGTTAAAAACATAGCGGGGATTTTTACAACAATGGGCGAATCTATCTGACCCTACAACTTGACTTCAATGTCGACCCCGGCGGGGAGATCCAACTTCATTAGAGCGTCAATAGTTTTGGAAGAAGGCTGATAAATATCGATGATGCGGCGGTGGGTGCGGGTTTCAAAATGCTCCCGGGAATCCTTGTCCACGTGGGGCGATCGCAAAACACAATAGATTTTCCGTTTCGTCGGCAAAGGAATCGGTCCCACAGCGGCGGCATTAGTACGATTAGCAGTTTCCACAATTTTGTCGCAGGATGTATCGAGCAGGCGACGGTCAAAAGCTTTCAAGCGGATACGGATTTTTTGTTGTTGCAATGTTGCCATGGAAATTTAACTCAGAATTAGCAGACTGTTTAATTGTCAAGGTTCAGATTGAGAAAGCAAGGTAGTCAGTGGGGTCAGTTCACCGGGGAAAACTTACCGTAACCAACCCAACACTCACTACCTCATCAATGTTGTTCTAGGGACTACTTCAAAATCTTAGAAACAACACCAGCACCGATGGTACGACCACCTTCTCGGATGGCAAAACGCATCCCTTGCTCAATGGCGATCGGGTTGATCAGCTCAACGGTCATTTTGATACGATCGCCAGGCATAACCATTTCCACAGCACTGCCATCATCGGCGGTGTAGCTCTTAATGGTGCCGGTTACGTCCGTTGTCCGTACATAGAACTGAGGGCGGTAGTTAGCAAAGAAAGGAGTGTGACGACCACCTTCTTCTTTTTTGAGCACATATACTTCCCCCTCAAATTCGGTGTGGGGAGTGATGGAACCGGGCTTGGCCAAAACCATACCCCGCTCAATGTCTTCTTTTTGGATACCCCGGAGGAGCAGACCAACGTTGTCCCCAGCCATACCTTCGTCTAGGGTCTTTTGGAACATTTCCACACCGGTAACAGTGGTGTTGCGGGTATCTTTAATACCAACGATTTCCACAGTTTCACCGACTTTGACTTTACCCCGTTCAATCCGACCGGTGGCTACGGTACCCCGACCAGTGATGGAGAACACGTCTTCCACGGCCATCAAGAAAGGTTTGTCCACTTCCCGCTCGGGGGTATCGATGTAATCGTCAACGGCCTTCATTAGTTCAAGAATAGCATCTTTGTATTCTTTTTCCCCTTCGATCGCCTTGAGGGCAGAACCAGCCACAATGGGAATATCATCACCGGGGAAATCGTAGTCACTGAGTAATTCCCGAACTTCCAATTCCACCAGTTCGAGTAATTCTTCGTCGTCCACCATGTCTTTTTTGTTCAAAAAGACCACCAGTTTGGGCACCCCTACCTGTTTGGCCAGAAGGATGTGCTCCCGGGTTTGGGGCATGGGGCCGTCAGCGGCGGAAACCACCAGAATTGCACCGTCCATCTGGGCGGCACCGGTGATCATGTTTTTCACATAGTCAGCGTGGCCAGGGCAATCCACGTGTGCGTAGTGGCGGCTATCGGTCTCATACTCCACGTGGGCCGTGTTGATGGTAATCCCCCGGGCTTTTTCCTCAGGAGCCGCATCAATATCTTCATACTTCCGAGCTTTGGCACCACCCAACTCCGCCAAGGTCATGGTGATCGCCGCCGTTAGGGTGGTTTTACCGTGGTCAACGTGACCAATGGTGCCAATGTTTACGTGGTCTTTCGTCCGTTCAAATTTTGCGCGTGCCATGAATTAAAAATTCCTTTGATTGTTTCTATAGAGATTGCAGTTCTAGGAGAACTACTGGCTTAGGCATAGCCTCTGCTTTTGGCGACGATCGCCTCAGCAACATTACGGGGTACTTCTGCATAATGGCTAAATTCCATCGAAAAAATACCCCGGCCCTGGGTTTTTGACCGGATATCGGTCGCATAACCAAACATTTCCGCCAATGGAACACTAGCGGCCACTTTGGCTATGCCCTGCTCCGTTTCCTGGCCCTCAATGTGGCCCCGACGGGCATTGAGGTCACCGATCACGTTGCCCATGAAGTCATCAGGGACTTCAATTTCGACTTTCATGACCGGCTCCAAGAGCACGGGATCAGCTTGGCTAACAGCCTCTCGGATTGCCATGGAACCAGCAATCTTGAAGGCCATCTCCGACGAGTCCACATCATGGAAAGACCCATCCACCAAGGTGGCTTTGAGGTCAATGACGGGATAGCCCGCTAACACCCCCGAAGCACAGGCTTCCTTCATCCCCTGTTCCGACGGAGCAATATATTCCTTGGGAATAATCCCCCCGACGATTTTAGAGACAAATTCAAAGCCCGTCCCCGGTTCCGTGGGCTCCACCTCAATGACCACGTGGCCATACTGACCCTTGCCCCCACTCTGGCGGATGAATTTACCTTCTGCCTGCACCGCTTTGCGAATGGTTTCCCGATAGGCCACCTGGGGGGCCCCGACGTTGGCTTCCACTTTAAATTCCCGCAACATCCGGTCAACGAGAATCTCTAGATGTAATTCTCCCATACCGGCGATTACCGTTTGGTTAGTTTCCGGATCAACACTGACACGAAAGGTGGGATCTTCTTCAGATAAGGATTGTAAGGCCTTAGCAAGTTTATCCATATCCTGTTTTGTTTTTGGTTCCACCGCCACGGAAATAACCGGCTGGGGGATAAACAGGGATTCTAGAATAATCGGCTCTTGGTCATCGCAAAGGGTATCCCCGGTGAGGGTATCTTTCAGCCCCAACACAGCTCCCAGATCCCCAGCGTTAAGTTGATCCACTTCAATCCGCTCATCGGCTTTAAGCACAATCAAGCGGGAAATACGTTCTTTTTTGCCTTTCGTGGAATTGAGGGCATAGCTTCCTTTTTCCAGCACGCCGGAGTAAACCCGCACAAAGGTGAGGCGGCCAAAGGGGTCAGCCATAACCTTAAACGCCAATGCAGAGAGGGGGGCTTGATCATCCGCTGGTCTTGCGGCTATTTCCCCATCCGGTAAATGACCTTCGATCGCCGGCACTTCCAGGGGCGAGGGCAGGTAATCTACCACCGCATCCAGTAACAATTGCACGCCCTTATTTTTGAAAGCAGAGCCACAGAGTACCGGCACCACAGTTCCGGCGACGGTTCCCCGGCGCAGACCGGCTACCAATTCATCGGCAGTTAACTCTTCCCCTTCCAAATATTTTTCCATCAGGGCATCGTCCATTTCCGCCACCGATTCCACTAAGCGCAGGCGATATTCTTCCGCTTTATCCTGCACTGAATCGGGAATAGGTACTTCTTGGATATCTGTGCCCAAGTCATTTTTATACAAATAGGCCTTCATCTGCACCAAATCTACAATGCCGACAAATTCCGCTTCACTGCCAATGGGAATCTGAATTGGTACTGGATTAGCCCGCAGGCGATCGCCGATCTGTTGACAGACTTTAAAAAAGTTGGCCCCGGTGCGGTCCATTTTGTTGATGAAAGCAATGCGGGGTACATGGTAGCGATCCGCCTGCCGCCATACCGTTTCTGATTGAGGCTGGACACCGCCCACGGAACAAAAAACCGCAATTACTCCGTCGAGCACCCGCATGGAGCGTTCCACTTCAATGGTGAAATCTACGTGGCCGGGAGTGTCGATAATATTAATATGATGGCCCAACCAATCGGTGCTGATGGCCGCCGCTGTGATGGTAATGCCCCTTTCCCTTTCCTGGGCCATCCAGTCGGTAACTGCCGTACCCTCGTGAACCTCGCCGATTTTGTGCACCACGCCAGAGTAAAACAGAATCCGTTCCGTCGTGGTGGTTTTCCCCGCATCAATGTGAGCGGCGATACCAATGTTACGTATTCGTTCTAGGGGCACTGGACGGGCCATGAAATTACTCCTAACCGGGGGTTCGACCAAAAACAAGCTCTCTCTTCACCCAAGGGCAAACGGGAGGCCATTTACAATTCTATACGTTTTCCCCGACCTTTCTAGATCTGCAACTAAATCTAGGGGGAAAGTTTCACAAAAGCCGCTGAAATGAGGCATGGGGGCAACTCAACCCCAAACCTGTGACAAAGCTTCGAAGCTTTGCTGATCCACCCTAGTAGCGGTAATGGGCAAAGGCTTTGTTGGCTTCGGCCATGCGGTGGGTTTCTTCTCGCTTTTTGATGGCGGCGCCGGTTTCATTGGCGGCATCCATAATTTCATTGGCCAATTTACTTTCCATAGTACGACCACCACGGGAGCGGGAAAAATGCACCAACCAGCGCAAAGCCAAAGCGGTACCCCGAGCAGGACGAACTTCCATGGGCACTTGGTAGGTGGCACCACCAACCCGACGGGCTTTAACCTCCACCAAAGGAGTCAAATTTTTGATGGCTTTTTCAAACACTTCCAACGGATCTTCGCCGGTTTTTTCCCCGACGGAGGCGAGGGCATTGTAAACGATGCTGGAAGCTAGGGATTTTTTACCGGAGCGCATTACCCGACGAATAGTCATGCTCAGCAGGGTACTGTTGTAGACGGGGTCCGGGGGAACAGGACGCTTTTTGACGTTGCCGCGACGAGACATAGTTCTTTACTCTTTATTACTCTAGATAATGATTAAAAATTGCCGTAACTCCAGGACTTTGCGATTTATGTCACCGGAAGCAGGGGAAAGCTGTAAAACTGGCCACAACTTTACCGGACAGGGGAGACTAGGCTAATGGAAAGTTGGGAAAATTATTTCTTCGCTTTTTCCCGTTTGGTGCCGTATTTGGAGCGACCCTGTTTACGGTCTTTAACCCCGGTGGCATCCAGCGTACCCCGCACGATGTGGTAGCGAACCCCAGGTAAGTCCTTAACCCGACCGCCCCGAATTAGTACGACGGAGTGCTCCTGCAGGTTATGGCCAATGCCGGGAATGTAGGCGGTTACTTCAAAGCCTGAGGTGAGGCGTACCCGGGCCACTTTCCGGAGGGCAGAGTTAGGCTTCTTAGGAGTGGTAGTGTAAACCCTGGTGCAAACTCCCCGACGTTGGGGACATTGCTTGAGAGCGGGGGATTTTGTTTTCTTCTGAACCTTCGAGCGTTCGCTACGAATCAGCTGCTGGATAGTTGGCATGTGTTAAATATAGTGGGAATTAGGATCTTGCTCCTAATAAATAAGAAAATCATCGACAAATTTTCATCATACCGTTGCCTATTTAGCACTGTCAACCTAACTTCCCGTCGTCTTGGCGAAAGTTTCCGGTAAGTGTTTCAAGTCTGAGGGGAGGTCGATATCCGCTAGGGTCGGTAGGTTGTAGATGACATTTGCCAATAAGACTCCATCGGATGAGAAGTTTTGCTGGATTTTAGCCAAGGTTTGTTCGTATACCTTATCTGTGCCCCAGTCAATGCCTTGGAAGTAAGCGGGATTAAATTCAGTTAGGCCGATTAAATAATAACCCCCATCCAGGGCCGGCCCCAATACCACTAGGTACTGTTCCAACCTAGTGAAGGCGGTTTGTAAAGATGCGGAGGTGATGCCGGGACAGTCAATGCCAATAATAATGACCTTCTCACCACCCTGTGCAAAGGCCCATTGACAGGCTTGTTGGAGGCGATCACCTAAATCTCCGGTTCCTTGGGCTTGGTAGGAAAAATCGCTTCCTAACCATTGCTGCATTTGCTGTTCCGTTGCACCAGTATAGAAAATATTTACCTGGCAAGGGGTAGTGGTTTGAGCGCAAAAATGTTGGGCAGTCTGGACAGTGTGCTCCGTTAGCCTTTGTTGTAGCCTGGCCGCCCCTTCAGACCCTAACGCTGCGATCAAGCGAGTTTTAGTTTTTCCTGGTTCGGGCCAACGGGTAAAAATGAGCAAATGCTGTTTAGTTATAGGCAGTTTTTCAGACATGGAGAAATAACTCTAATCAAATCCGGCGATTCTGTTAATCTTAAAAACGGCTAATTGGTCATATTTTTCCAGCATTTGCAAGAGGTTAGACCCCATGAAGGTGGCAGTTATTGGTAGCGGTGGACGGGAGCATACTTTGGCTTGGTCGTTGGTTCGATCGCCGGAGGTTAGCCATTGCTATTGCTTGCCGGGGAATGGAGGTACTGCTGGTTTACCAAAAACGGAAAATGTGGCGATCGCCGTGGACCAGTTGACGGAAATTTGCCAATTTTGCCAAACGGAAAACATCGATTTGGTGGTAGTGGGACCAGAATTACCCCTCACTCTAGGTTTAGCGGATCAACTGCAAGACCTAAGCATAAAAGTTTTTGGCCCCACTAAAGCCGGAGCGGAGTTAGAAGCCAGTAAATCTTGGACAAAACAATTGTTGTTAGAAGCGGGCGTGCCCACCGCCTTTGGGGAAACCTTTACTACCCCAGAACCAGCCCAAGCCTACGCCGACAAAATGGGTGCTCCCATCGTGGTTAAAGCCGATGGTTTAGCTGCCGGTAAAGGGGTGATTGTGGCCCAAACTTTAGCAGAAGCCAAAGCGGCGATCGCCGAATTATTTGACCAGGGCTTTGAAAAAATTGTCGTAGAGGAGTTTTTACCGGGGCAAGAGGTTTCCGTGCTAGCCCTTTGTGACGGCAAAACGGTCATTCCCCTGCTACCGGCCCAAGACCATAAACGCATTGGCGAAGGCGACCAAGGTCTAAATACCGGCGGCATGGGAGCCTATTGTCCTGCCCCCATCGCTCCCTCAGCAGTAATAGAACGGGTACAAAAGCAGATTTTGGAACCCACTGCTGAAGCTTTAGGAAAACGGGGCATTGATTACCGTGGGGTATTGTACGCAGGCTTGATGGTCAGTCCCGATGGAGACATCAAGGTGTTGGAATATAACTGCCGTTTTGGTGATCCTGAAACCCAAGCAGTATTACCCCTGCTAGCTACTCCCCTAGAAAAGGTATTAATGGCCTGTGTGGAACAAACCTTAGATGAATTGGGACCTCTGCGATGGCATCCCGGTAGCGCAGTCTGCGTGGTGGTGGCCGCTGGAGGTTATCCCGGCAGTTACCGTAAAGGAGACGAAATCAGCGGTTTATCCCAGGCCGAAGCCCGGGGAGTGACAGTGTTCCATGCCGGCACTGAATTTAAAGAAGGCAAAATTCTTAGCAATGGCGGCCGGGTGTTGGGGGTTACCGCCCTAGGAGAAGATTTGCCCACGGCGATCGCCACTGTTTATCAAGGAGTGGGGCAGATTGAGTTTGAGGGTATGTATTATCGGCGGGACATTGGCCATAAAGCCCTGTCATAGGAGTGAGGGCAAACAAGTTAGACCCAAAAAACTTTTTCACCGCTGCAGCCAGAAAAAAGTCAGTTTGACGATGGCCAAAGGAACCCATTAGTGCATCAACGGGATCAACCGAGAATGTTAATATACGTTGCAGTTTGCCTTGAACTGCCGTCTTATCATTTGCCCTTCCCCAACTTGATTATGTTTCAACGTCTTGTGCACACATTGGCTTTAACTGTCTGCGGCCTTGCCGTTGCCTCCAGTTTGATTCCGTCAGCCCAGGGACAGGGAGTCACGGAAATAGAGGAAGTGATCATTGAAGGTGCTGGCCCAGAAAACTCTAGGGAGTTTCGTCCCCTCAACCAAGAGGGTAGTATCTTGAGCGTGGCCGCCGGCCGTAGATTGATGAATGAAGCCAATGAAGCCATTAACTTAAACCAGTACGCCGCAGCGTTGGGCAAACTCCAAGAAGCCCGCAAGATTTTTAACCAATTGTCTAATTTTCATCTTCAATTGGCTAATAGTTTCTCCGGCATTAACACAGTTATTTTTGAAGAACAAAGAATTGCCGCTTTGGAAACTGGTCAACTGCGGGACGAAGCCACCTACCGTTTAGCTTTGGTACATCGGGCTAACAATGAAGCGGCTTTAGCGGTGCCCCTACTGTTACAAATTATCCGTTCCCAGAACCCCACTACAGATTTGGGTAAAAAGTCTTACCAACAATTGTATGAGTTGGGCTTTGTTGCCTCACCATTTGAAGGCACCACCCCTACTGGTTCCAATGCAGCCCCCACAACTCCGGTGGTTAATTAATTTTTTTGTTTCGTTGGGGGCAATCCTAACCAGGCTAGGGAATTGTCCTCCTCGGTTAGGTTTGGCCAGAGTATTTTTGCTCGATCGCCGTCACCAATTGAATACACTCGAGTTCATCCGGTTTAACCCGTTCCGCAAACCAGGCTACTAAAATCTCCTTGGCGATCGCCGGAGAGGTGGCCCTTAAACTCATCACTAAAACATTGGCATCATTCCACCAGCGGGCTCCCTGGGCAGTTTCTGCATCCCGCACTAGGGCGGCCCTAACGCCGGGTACTTTGTTGGCAGCAATGGAAGCCCCAGTTCCTGTCCAACAAAACAATATTCCTTCCTCTACGGTTTGATCGGCCACTGCTTCCGCTAATTGTTGGGCGACCAAAGGCCAAGGCATGGTTTCCCCTGCCAAGGGACCAAAGAGCATCAACCCATGGCCCAATTCCTGTAGATGCTCTATGACCACATCGGTGAGGTGACATTTCTCATCACTGCCAACGGCAATTTTCATTGGGGGTTACGGATTAATGAGGAAAAGTAAACTTGCATCGATTTGCTGGAACCCTACACTTCCCCCAATTCTTTAACTTCAATTTCGATGCGGGGCGGGGCCGGCAGACTGACTAAATCCGGGTGTCCAGTTAGTAAAACAGCCGTTTGGGGTTCGCTCCACTGGGTCAGCCAATGGGGTTGAATACCTAGAGCAATGATAACCACCGCCAAGGCGATCGCCGGAATTTGTTCCTGCCACAGCACCCGGGGCAAATGGGATAACTCCATGGTCAAACGGCCAAAGAAAACTCGATTGATCATCAAGAGGAAATAAACCGCCGTTAAGCCGCTACCAATTAAACACAGCAGAGTTTGCACGGGAAAAATCGGGAAACTACCCCGGAAAACCAGAAATTCAGCAATAAAACCCACCATGCCTGGAATACCCGCACTGGCCATTACCCCCAAAATCATCAAACTGCCGGTGATAGGTAAGCCCCGTTCTGGAGCCAACAGACCTTGCAATTTATCCACATCCCGACTGCCAGTCTTTTTATAAACCACCCCCACCAACAAGAAAAGCAAAGCAGAAATAATACCGTGGCTGATCATCTGGGCTGAAGCGGCGGTCACACTCAAACGGGTAGTGGCGGCGGCGGCCAAGAGAATATAGCCCATGTGGGCAATGGAAGAATAGGCCACCACCTTTTTCATATCTTTTTGGGCGATGGCACAGGAGGCGCCGTACAGAGCGCTGATGGCCGCCAGGGTCGCTAAATAGGGGGCAAACTCTACCCAGGCTTCTAGATATAGCCCCAACCCAAAACGCAGTAAACCATAGGTGCCTAGCTTTAGCAAAACCCCCGCCAACAGCACTGACACGGGGGTGGAAGCTTCCACGTGGGCATCGGGCAGCCAAGTGTGGAAAGGAAAAATGGGAATTTTAATTGCCAAACCGAGCAGTAAAGGCAACAGCAAGAACATTTGGGTTTTCACCGGTAAGGCATCGGCCAAGGTGGGATCATAGTCAAAACTGGGGGCTTTGGTCAGCCAAAACCAACCCAGGAAAGACACCAAAACTAAAAATCCGGACAGGGCAGTGTAGAGCAAAAATTTCATGGCCGCATAGCCCCGCCGTTGTCCCCCCCAAATGGCAATGAGAAAATAGAGGGGAATAATTTCCAACTCAAAAAAGAGGAAAAATAAGAGCAAATCTTGGGCTAAAAATGCCCCTGCTACCCCACCACTAAGCAGCAACAATAAGGCGTAATAAAATCTCGGTCTTTCTATCTGGGTGTTGGTGCTAAAAATGGCAATTAACACCAAGGCACTGTTCAGTAACAACAAAGGTAGAGATAATCCATCCACCCCTAGGTGATAATTCAAACCTAAACTTGGCAACCAACGATAATATTCCACAAACTGCATCTGGGGATCACTGATATCAAATTGGCAGGCTAATAAAGTGCTCAGTCCAGCCATGGCCCCCATGATACCCAAGGCAATTTTGCGAGAGTAACAATCATGGTCAGGGTTGGGAATAATAGCAATGAGAATAGCTCCAAAAATGGGGCCCCAGATGAGAGCACTGAGCATGGGAATTACGGTTTAATAAAGTTAGTTGAAAAGTCAATTGAATTGAAACTGACTTGGTAAAATTTTGATTTATTCAATCAAATGTTATCAAAGCAAAGGAAACTGATAAAGGGTAAATTAAGAAGGATAAAATTAGTCAATAAAAGTGTTTGGTTAACTTTAATCTTTAGTTAACTAAGGGACAATTAGCGATAGCCAACTGGCCCAAAACTGCCCGATCGCCGTCCACTGGCCACTGAGGGAAAACCAGATTAACAGAGCCACACCGACTAAAATGGTGAGCAGATAAAATTGGGATTGCCCGGTGACATTATATTTGAGGGCACTGCCGCTGAAAATAGTCACTAAACTGACCAGGTTTACTATGCCGTCGATGACGTAGCGGTCAAACCAAGTGCTAGTTTTCGCGATCGCCGCCACCGCTGCCACCACCGTAGCCCCATAAATTTTGTCTAGGTAAACATCGTAGGCGAACAAATCCTGCAAAAATCGCACCGGCAACTGACTCGAACGGGATAGGTTCCGCCGCAGAGGCAAAAGACTTCCCAACAAAATTCCCATAATTCCTGCCCCAATCAGCACAGGCATGGCCCACTGGGTAAGGGAGGAACTCAAACTAAGGGGAGAAGTAGCAGATAACCAGAAAGACCATTGTATAGGGGCAATGGGTACTAACATGGTCATGATGATCAAGCTCACCATGGGCACCGCCATGGGCCAGGGCACTTCGGGAGCCCGCCGAGTTTTGGGTTGGGGTTTGCCGAGGAAGACTAGACGGAAAACCCTGGTTAAATTGAGGGCAGAAAATAAGTTAACAAAGGTCAGTAGACCTAACAAAGACCAAGTTACCGGCCAATCACCACTAAACCACTTTTGCCAAGTCCAAAACATCCCCAGGGGAAAGACTGCCAATAGCCCCGCAGATCCCACCAAAAAGGATGTGGTGGTCACGGGCATACGGTTCCATAACCCCCCCATTTCGGTAATATTCTGACCGCTAGTGGTGAAAATAATTGACCCGATACTCATAAATAGCAATGCTTTGGAGATTGCATGGGCGAATAGCAACAGAAAGGCAATGTCCACCTGCCCTAGGCCCACCGCAATGAATACCAATCCCAGATAAACGCTGGTGGAATGGGAAAGGGTACGTTTAATGTCAATTTGGGCAATGGCGATCAGAGAAGTCATCACCACCGTCAATGTTCCCAGCACAATCAATGTCTTGGAGGCGATCGGGGAGAGGGTAAACACCGGCTGCAATTTGATCAGCACATAAGCTCCGGCGGATACTACCACCGAATTTCGCATAATGCCCGCTGGGTTAGGGCCCTCCATGGCTTCGTCTAACCAGAGATTGAGGGGAAACTGGGCACATTTACCCGTAGGCCCGGCAATTAGAGATAATCCCAACAAGGTTGCAGTGATGCCCGTCACCGGCACTGCGCTAGCCCAATTGTCTAGCTGGGAAAAAGTTAAACCCTGACCGTAGCTGGAAAGGGCCACTACCCCCATTAGCAAAATAATGTCTCCCACCCGCTTGGTTAAAAAGGCATCCCGAGCTGCCGTTACCACCAGGGGTTGGGCATACCAAAAACCCACCAGGAGATAGGTGGAAAGGGTCAACATTTCCAACAGGCCGTAGCTCAAAAATAGAGAATCACTCAGGGCAATGCCCCCCAACGCTGCCTCAAAAAAGCCCAATAGTCCGTAAAATCTAGCCAAAGACCAGTCCTTTTCCATGTAGCCCAGACCGAAAATTTGCACCAAAAAACTGATGCCAGTCACCACCGACAGGGCTCCCAAACTCACCGGCGAAATTTCGATCGCCAGAATAAGGTCTAAATCCGCCACCTGGAGCCAATGGAAAATAATTTGTTCACTGGGTCTTTGCCAAATGGCCGACAGGGCCACCATACCGTGGAGGGCAGACACCAAGGTCATGAAAACGTTAAAATATGCTGCTGGCCGAGGCCCTGTTTGTTTAATTAACCGAAATGACCAGGGCAGAGTCAGAATTGACCCAATCAGACTATAAAAAGGAATAAACCAACTACTTTGTAAAAGAAAATCGGACATTGAGCTTGGGATTGCGAGGAGTTTTAGCCTAGGGTTCGCAAAAAATAGGCGATTTGTGATCAGATTTTACGCTATCGCCGCCTCAATTCTCATTTTGGCGATCGCCGTTGTTGTCCCAGCAATGTTTTAAATTTTCCCTTCTAACCGTAGATGGCCGCATTCCTCCCAATTATCAAGATTGGAAAAATTCTGGACCCCATCAACTGCCATGGGCCTCTTAAATTGCAGAAGTATAGTTGATTTAATTGAAAGTAAGACACTGACCGGAGCTAAAAGTCTCTTTGATAAAGACCTTAGCCGTCTCAACCTTACTTTGATTGACTGTAATTCAAAATCAAGCCTCTGGAGGAGTGTTTTTTTTCCCGGCTTTGGACTTAGCGGTTTTATTTGTCTTGGGGGCTTTCGTCGTTTTTGCTTTAGTGGCCCTGGTCGTTTTTTTAACTTCCGGCTCTGCAAGGATATCTGAATCCTGTGGCGATTCAGTAACTGCGGGTTCCGTTGATACTTCCATTAATTCAGGCACTCCAGGAACCACAGATAGATCCACCTCCTCTGGAGGACTAACTTTCTCCAACCCTTGCTCCGGAGATTTTGCTTCCGCCTGTCTAGTTTTGCTAGCTTTAAATTCAGTACTTTCTGCTGAGTTTGGGGAAACTTCTTCCCCGGGAACGGCCACAGATTTCAATTGGTTGTTATTGTTGTCTGGGCTAGATTGACTGACCGTACCATCAGCTTGATCTTTTGTTTCAGAGCCGTCTAAGGAATCGGGTTTTTTCTCCCTTTTCTCCGCCCTTTGGCCCTGTTCAGGTTTTTTGTCAGAGCCCTCGGCATTGAAAGGAGTCTTTTTCACTCTCCTCGGAGTTTGTTCCACTGGATCGGCAATTTGTTCCACAAAGCCAAAACAATTTCTTTGGGGAATCAACCGGGCCAAAATTTGGTAAAACTTGGGTCGATCTTCCGAATCTTTACGGAAACGGTAGGGGGGTTGATCACTCCAAATTAAAGGCAAATGCTGATTGTTGGGGCGATTTTCGTAACTCTTCAGCTCGTTGCGATAAACACTAAAAACCGGCCGACGACATTGGGGAATAAATTGCCACACCCCCCGCAAAACAAAAATTCCAGGGTCGCTTTTTTCGTGTTGCTCCGTGCCCATCCAGACCACCTTGAAGCTCAGCCCCTCCCCTTTGGATTGGGGATAGCATTTAATCCAAGCTAATTTCCCTTCCAATGCGGCCGCTATGGCGATCGCCCGACGGGGTAAATAGAGGGTAAAGTCAGCATCCCGAATTTGTACGTAATAACGTTCTTCCCCTTTGCGTACTATGCCCCGCAACCAACCGATGGCCTGGTAATAGTTTTTCGCCGTAGTATCAAGGGTGGTATTAACTGGGGCTTCAGGTACAAGGCCTTCCACCGAGGCCGCGTTGACTTCTAAATTTTCAGTCTCTAAAGTTTTCTGGGGAGGCTTAGGGGGAGTGGGTTGCATAGTGTTAACAATCTTGGACGCTCGGTGAACACTGAATCTAGTGTCTGAATTAGTAGTATGAGTGACAATTCGTCCCAAAGCAAGGGCCCGCAAAAATAGCAGGAGCCCACACAAACCTTACTTAAAACCTAAAAAATGAAGGGTTCCGGCCACATAGCAAGAACCCCCTGGGTCAGATTATTTAAATACAATCAAGCCGTTAATTCTGGCCGACCTCGCCGGTCTAATCTCCCCTGGCTAGAAAGTTTTTCAGACTAGCGAGGAGGGGCGGCGATGGAAAAGTCAGTGTTTAGTAGCGGCTACCGCCGTAACTCTTGCGGCCACCACCGTAGGAACCAGCACCACTGCGAGTTTCCCGGGGCTTAGCTTTATTAACTTTTAGGTCACGACCCATCCATTCCGCACCGTCAAGGGCTTCAATGGCGGCCGTTTCTTCAGCATCAGCTTCCAATTCGACGAAGCCAAAGCCACGCATGCGGCCAGTCTCCCGATCAGTGGGGAGTTGAACACGTTTAACAGAACCGTACTCGGCAAAAACCGCAGTTAAGTCGGCTTCTGAAACGTCATAGGACAAGTTGCCTACATAGATTGACATGGATTTTCTCCAAAAAACTTAGGAATATGTAGAGGGGGATTTCGGAGAAATGCCTGTCAATGGAAAAACGCGAAAAGCCGTTAATACTAGAAACAAATGCTACCAACCGAATAATTACTCTATGGGGATATCCTAGCATGCTGTTCCCCTGGGAGGTAATTTTAGGTCTTGAATTCTTGACAAGAAGGGGAGAAAAGTCCTGCCCCGGAGTAGCCAGGAAAGGATGGTACCATGGCTTAGACGGCTCATGCCCTTAGCTTTCGTTCACCTAAACATTTAACTAAATTTTCGAGCTCAGCTTTCCATGACCAACGCCGCCCTAGACGATAAGACTATCGTTCGTGACTATTTCAATTCCACTGGTTTTGACCGTTGGCGCCGCATCTATGGCGACGGACAGGTTAACTTCGTCCAAAAAGACATCCGGGTGGGGCATCAACAAACCGTTGACACGGTGGTGGACTGGTTAGTAGCGGACGGTGATTTACCAGGCCTGTTGGTGTGTGATGCCGGTTGTGGGGTGGGAAGTTTGAGCATTCCCCTGGCCCAGGCCGGAGCATTGGTCTATGGCAGTGATATTTCTGAAAAAATGGTGGGGGAAGCCCAGCAAAAGGCCCAAGCCCTATTGCCCTATGGCAATCAGCCCACGTTTATGACCCAAGATTTAGCCCAGTTGGGAGGGAAATATGACACGGTTATTTGCTTGGATGTCTTAATTCACTATCCGACGCGGGAGGCGGCAGCGATGATTAGCCATCTAGCATCCCTAACTGATCGCCGTTTAATTCTTAGTTTTGCCCCCAAGACGTTGGGTTTGACGGTGTTGAAAAAAATCGGTGGACTGTTCCCCGGCCCCAGTAAAACCACCAGGGCTTATCAGCATAAAGAGGAGGATATCCGCAAAATTTTGGGGGATAACGGTTTCTCCATTGCCCGCACTGGTATGACCAGCACTCGCTTTTACTATTCCCGTATTTTAGAGGCGGTTCGTTCCTAGTTCCCATGGCCATTACCCCTGCCCAATTATTGGATTGGAAACGTCAACAACGGCCCATTGTGGCCCTCACTGCCTGGGATACGGCGATCGCCTCGGTGTTGGATGGAGCGGGGGTAGAAATTATTTTGGTAGGGGATTCCCTGGGTATGGTGGCTTTGGGTTACGACACTACCCTGCCGGTGAGCTTGGATACCATGATTCACCATGCGGGAGCGGTAAAGCGGGGAGTACAGCGGGCTTTAGTGGTCTGTGATTTGCCCTTTTTGACCTATCAGGAGAGTCCGACCCAGGCAATTCGTTCTGCGGGGCGCATTTTGCAAGAAGCCGGTGCCCAGGCGGTGAAATTAGAAGGGGGCCATCCCCGTTTAGTGGAAACGGTAGGTCGGCTAACAGAAATAGGTATTCCCGTGATGGGCCACGTGGGTCTTACCCCCCAATCAGTGCACCAGTTGGGCTACCGTCGTCAGGGGCAAGATGCTCTCGGGGCGGACAGAATTCGTCAACAGGCGATCGCCTTGGCTGAAGCGGGAGTATTTGCGGTGGTGCTAGAGCACATTCCTGGGGAGCTGGCGGCTAGTATTACTGAGCAGTTAGCCATTCCTACCATTGGTATCGGTGCTGGCCCCCACTGTGATGGCCAGGTTCTAGTAACGGCGGATTTATTGGGGCTAACGGTCAAACAACCTCCCTTTGCGCCCGCCTATGTGGACCTACGGCGCACCATTACGGAAACAGTACGTAAATTTAGTGGCGAAGTAAGACAAAGGCAATTCCCCCGTCAAGATTAACCATTGCCCTCGGGTAAAATACCGGTCTGTGAATCCCATGATCTTTCCCTTAGTCAGCAATAAACTAGCCAACTATGATCGATCTGATCAAATAGAAACGATTGCTCAGGAATTATAGTCGTTTCTAGTAAGACTAAGGTAGTCAAATTCACCGAAAAGCTTGTCAATAAAGACTTATGCAGTCTCAAAATTATTTGAAATGACTATACCTCTCCAACTCTCCGGTGTGGGATGACTTTCTGGCCCAAGGCGGATTTATACCGGGGGAAGTTGTGACGATTACTCCTTTTAAAGCTGGTACCCCCTGGCTCCAAGGCATTGTTCAACAGCTTTTATGCAATGGAGCGGACCCGAATACAGCCCTAAGCGAAGCTTCTCCTTAGTTAGATTCAAGCTGGGGCAATCATTAATCATTGTTCCTTCAACCATATGAAAAATCGGGCAGATAGATAAGAGAGTGTACTTTAGGGCTCAAACATAAGTAATGCCGAGAAATTTTTTCCAAAAGGTCCCGAGAGTGATTATGAAAGGGATTTGACCCCTGAACAAATTGCTCGTTTTGATAGTTTGGCAGTGCAGATCCTTGGCCCCAAATGTACCCATTGGTTGGAAACGGGTTTACGATTGTGACTTTCACTAATAATAAATATCTACCCCATGGCCTCTGAGGGTTACTGGCACTGGTTCCGGAGTCAGGCCAAGGCGATCGAGCTGGTTCCGCTCTACACCACTACCATTGTTAGTCTGTCTTGCCTATTATTTTGGAACTATGGGCTACTCGAAAACTTCTGCTTTTTCTAAAGGAATGCCCTGTTGGTCTTTGCTAGATAAAATCGGTGTTTCCTTTAACTGCCAATCAATATTTAAATATGGATCGTTCCAAAGCAACGTTCGTTCATGGTTGGGAGCATAGTAATCGGTGGCTTTATACAAAACCTCAGCTTGAGGGGAAAGTACAGAAAAACCATGGGCAAATCCAGGGGGAATCCAGAGTTGTCGTTTATTTTCAGCACTGAGAATACAGCCAACCCAATGACCAAAACTGGGAGAACTACGGCGTAGATCCACCGCTACATCGAAAATTTCTCCCCGGGCCGCCCGCACCAATTTGCCCTGGGGGTACTGGATTTGGTAGTGCAAACCCCGTAAAACACCCTGGCGGGAAAAGGAATGGTTATCTTGGACAAAATTGGGAATGAAACCAACCTTTTCCTCAAATACTTTAGCGTTATAGCTTTCAAAGAAAAAACCCCGCTCGTCTCGGAAAACCTTTGGCTCTAGAATAAAAACATCAACACACCAAGTAGCAGAGCTCTGGACGATCGCCGTGGGGATTCCGTTCATGGGGTTAACTCCTGATAAATAGAATTAATCAATACTTTCACCAAAAACCTACCATTAGATTGGTGAAGAAGATCTTGTAAAGTCATAATTCAGTCAATTCAGAGTTTTTCTGTATGCTCATTTTCTGAACATACAAATTTAAAATCTATAAATTCTGAATAAATATTTGCCAATGATTGAAAAATCATTAATTATCCTTGGAGTTTGCCTGAAAATATTCCCTATTCTGCAGTTTTTTTCGGGGAAAAATAAATAAAAATTCCCTGGCATTGGAGAACTTAAAGATAACAGCAAAACTTTGTAAATAAGTTTTTATTTCCTTGTCCTTGTTGGGTTTGTTATCCTGTAATCAGGATAGCCGAAAGGAAGTAGTTGCTTACGTCTCCGTTGATCGAATTTATGCAGAACCTATTTTAGAAAGCTTTTCCCAGGCAACCGGCATCAAGGTGTTCCTGACCTATGACGTAGAAGCAACCAAAACCGCGGGCCTAGCCAATCGTTTATTGCTGGAAAAAGACGGAAGCTGAATTAATTCACCTTGGGGGCAGTCAGTTACCCCTCCATCCTCGTTCCCCAGTCTCTACCTGCTTGGAAAATCTAGTGGTCAAACCAATGGAAGTCAGTCCTAGTCCTGCCCAGGTATTTGAGCAATTGGAGGCTTCTAAGCGCGATTTACAAACCATTTTTGTCCGCTGATGTAATCACCAACTAGCTTTGTGGAGCGGTGGGAAAAATTGGGGTTAATGGTTTTGGCCCTGGTCATTGGGGCTTTAATAGACATAATGGCAGGTCACCTGGATTGGCTGGCCCTGGCTTACCCTGGGGACGACGGGGACATCTGCTTGGGCAAAGCATCAAGTTGGCCGGAGTCGTGGCGATCGCCGCCTTGGGAAAACCTGCATAGCATAGATCAAAATGGACAGGACCAACACCGAACCACCACCCCCAAAAGCCCCAAAATTAGGGCAATGCAAACGGCTAAAAAATAGCCCACCATTTGGAGTGGCATGGCTATTATTCCTTGATTTGGTTGTAGGGTAATTTGCCTAAAAGATTCGCCATCATGCAAGTACCAGAAAGTCCGGCAAATAATAATCCCGCGCCGACAAAACCACTAAGAAAATAAAATCCAGGGGCGACAAAAGTGCCCAGCAAAACCCCCGTTAACACCAAACTACCGGCAACAATTTGTACCTGGCGCATAATACTGATGGGGGCATTTTTTATTTTTATCGTCGGTAACCCGGCCTGTTTCCAAGCTAATAATCCCCCTTCCAAATGAATGATTCCTTCCACTCCAGCAGCCCTCAATTTTTGCAGGGCGTTGCCGGAACGGTTACTACTTTGGCAATAGAGCACTGTCGTTTTTCCTTCGGCCTGGGGTAATTGACTGGGATTGAGTCGGGATAAAGGCAAAGAATAGGCATCGGCAATGTGTTCCCCAACAAATTCCAGTGGCTCCCGCACATCAACCAGAATTACCGCATCCTGTTGGCGCAGTTGTTGCAATGTTTTGGGGGCAATGGTGACATTGGTTTGGGTAGGGCTAGTCATGGGTTAATCTCCGCTTAAGTTTATTCCTAATAGTTCTAAATTTAGTTAGCAAAGTGTTGCCAATTAATCTGGTGTGTTGGCCAACAAGCCTTGCCATTCTTGGAGGACAAAGTAGGGAACTTTAATTTGTTGATCTTGTCCCTCCAACGGTAAATCCAATTCCCAAATGCCATTAATTTCTAAATTGGTAAAGTCTACCGTAACTAAAAATTGACCAACATTTGCACCGGGGCTTTCCTCTACTAAAAGGTCAGTTAAGTTAATGGTGTTACCGCTATTGTCCCGAACTACCAAAGGGGCTGGATGGCGAAAGGATGTGACTCCAGGAAAACCCACCAAGCGCAAATTAGTTTCCGTTTTGCCATTGGCTTTCACCCGCTTAAACAGAACCACTTGCCAAGTTTTTCCCGTTTGATCCCGCAGAGATTGACGGGATTGGGAAAGGGTTTGCCCCGGCTGTTCCGTAATCTCCCGCACTAGGGCTGGAGCTGCCCCCGGCCAAAGGGTGAAACAGGAGCAGCAAAAACCAAAGCTAACTACTGCTAGGGTTAAAACTTTGCCCCAGCGACGGAAAAGGGAATGACACCAACTGGCCATAATCGTGAGCGGATTTTCCGGAAAATGGGTCTTGATTGGTCTTGAAGCAAGTCTTTAAACGGCAACAGCCCTTTGGCCGCAGGGTTGTTTGGCGGGCACCACTCCCATAATTTTCTTTGGACCAGGCAGGTTTACACTATCCATAAATTCGATCAAGCCCTGGCGATCGTGCCCTAATAAGCGGGGGTTAAAGCATTTTCCTGTTCCAATGGTGGAAATGGCGTGGCCCCGATAGTTATGGCTGGGATAAACAAAAACTTCCTCCGGCAGAGTGAATAATTTGCCGTGGATAGAGTCATACAACATACCCGCATCACGGTTTCGGAAATCCGTGTCAAACAATTGACGGAATAACATGGTTTTTATCGACTCTACTCTTTACATTCTGTTATGCCATTAAGTTGGGGTCAATCGTCCACTGGGGGTATTGTTTTTGATTTGGGGAGGCGTTCCGTAATTTTTGAGCTGAAATTGTCTTTCAAGGCTGGGGTAGGGTTGTGGCCAATGGCAAGCGAAATAGCGGGGCAGAATAAATCCAAAGCTGGGGGGAGAGGTGTATAGAAAATGAACCTTAACTTTAGAAACCCTTCCATGAAAACCACCCACAATTTTTTGACCTCCGGTTTGGCGATCGCCACTGTGGGCACAACTCTTTTAGGCACAACCTTGGCCATTGCTTCCGTGGTGTTTGCTCCGCCCCAAGCAACGGTGGCCCAAATGATGCAGAACACCGGCACAAGACCCCTCTCCCCTACTCTTCAAGGTAAACCTGTAGTGGTGGATATTTATGCCACTTGGTGCCCCGGCTGTAAAACCATTGCCCCCACCCTTTCCCAATTAAAAAAACAGTACCAAGGCAAAGTGAACTTTGTGGTTTTGGATGTTTCCGACAAAAACACCACTAAACAAGCAGAAGCCAAAGCCAAGGAATTGGGGCTGACCAATTTCTTTGAAATGAATAAAACCCAAACTGCCACTGTGGCCATCATTGATCCCGCCACGGGCATGGTTGTTCAGCAGTTCCGCAAAAATGCCAATGCGGGGGATTATACCAAGGTAATTAATGGAGAAATCTCCAGAATGGCAAAAAAATAGTTGATCCCAAGGGGTTTGGAGTTCAGACCCCTTTGTTTGCTATTGAATAAACCATTTTGGCATTGCTATGTTTAACCGTGCCGGTCGTCGCTTTTCCCTGTCAAATTCCCAGGGCTTGTACCTAGCCTTAGCCCTTGGAGCTTTTTCATTGGTTTTGATTGCTAGTCAATGGTCGAGGTTGACGGAGGGCCTAGATCATTCCATTGCCCTGGTGGAAAATTATTACCAGCAATGGTTTGACCAACAAAATACTGAAAACCCTCTTATACTCTTGCCCCTAGCTTTTTTTGGGGGGCTATTGGCTAGTTTTTCTCCCTGTATCCTGGCATTATTGCCGGTCAATTTAAGCTATATCGGTACACTCAAGGTTACCTCCCGTCGTCAGGCTCTGGTTAAAGCCAGCCTATTTGTTTTAGGTACGGTGATTGTCCTTAGTTTATTTGGTTTAGCTTCCGGTTTTGCCACAGCCATTATTGTTGATTTCAAGGGGTACGTCCATCTGGCGATCGGTGTCATTATCCTGCTCATGGGACTAAGTTTTGCCGGGCTAATCCATTTACCCCTACCCCAAACCCAAATTAACTTGCCAGTGGCCGGGCCTCTGGGGGTGGGTATGACCTTTGCCTTAGTGAGTTCCCCCTGTGCCAGTCCCGTACTATTTGCTGTTTTGGCCGCCGCTGCCACCACTGGTTCCCAGAGCCTAAGTGTATTGACTATGGTTTTCTATGCTTTGGGCTATACTGCCGTAATTTTCCTGGCTAGCTTGTTCACTGGCATTGTTAAACAAAGTCGAGTTTTGTTGGAACACTCCGATTGGGTAATGCGGATTGGCAGTGTCCTCTTGATTTTGGCGGGGGGATATTATGTTCTGACGGGGCTGGGCTGGTTTTTCTAGTATGCAAGGTGCTGGACAGGATGACGGAGAAATTATGGAAGCAGTACAAAAGGGAGACTCCCTGGCCCTGGGCATTCTCTACAGTCGTTACGGTGCCGTGGTTTATCGTTTAGCTCTGAGGGTATTGCAAAGGCCCCAGGATGCGGAGGATTTAACCCAAGAGATTTTCCTTGGCCTGGAAAAATCCACCCAATATAACCAAAAGCGG
The DNA here is from genome assembly GCF_000478825.2 of Synechocystis sp. PCC 6714. Classification (NCBI taxonomy): domain Bacteria; kingdom Bacillati; phylum Cyanobacteriota; class Cyanophyceae; order Synechococcales; family Merismopediaceae; genus Synechocystis; species Synechocystis sp. PCC 6714. The sequence goes on from NZ_CP007542.1 coordinate 2,646,325, forward strand.
GGAAGTTTACTCAATTTTTTACTGACCTTAACCCGGTCCCGGGCCCTAAATAGGATTCGCCAAGGCCAATCCCAAGATCGTCTTCTTCAACGTTGTCAACATCACCATTCCCTAGATGTGCCTGATTTACCAATGGAAAATGCCACTTTAGCTGAATTATCCCAACGGGTGGCCTCTGCCCTGGAAACATTGCCCCCTAACCAGCGGCAAGTGCTAGAGCTTGCTTACTATCAGGGACTGAGCCAGTCGGAAATCACCCAGCAGCTTCAAATTCCCCTCGGGACAGTGAAAACCCGTTCCCGTCAAGGGTTATTAAAGCTAAAAAATTTATTACAAGACCTTGTGGAGTAACACTATGCAATCCCCAGACCCCATTGCCTTGGAGGAATTATTGGCGGGCTATGTACTCGAAGATTTAACTTTGGAGGAAAAAATCCAGGTGGAAGAGTTATTGGCCCAAAATCCGGACTTAATCAAGGAAGTCCAGCAATTGAGGAGCATTTTTAACCTTTTACCCTTAGGACTTTCCCCAGCGGATGTGCCGCCGCCCCTGTTATTGTCCCGTTCTCCGGCTAACCAGTCTTCAACATCGATTATTCAAACTACTAGAAAGTTTCCCTGGAGAAAAGTCGCTCTGGGCAGTTTACTCACCATGGCGATCGCCGCTTTGGGATGGCAAAACCATCAACTGCATGAACAATTAGCCCACCGTGAGCAGGAAAATCAGCAATTACAACAGCTATTCAGTTCCCAAACAGATTTAGCAAACTATCAATATCCGGCCCAAAAATTTTTGAAATATCGCCAGGTGGTGAATCTTCTGCAAGAACCGAACAAAAACTTTCTAACCCTAAGGGCAATTAAGGGGAAATCCCAAGCCACAGGAAGTTTGATTGTGGGAGCGGAAAGTGCATCGGCCTTATTAGTCCTTAAAGATGTACCATCTCCCTCCGACGGAAAAGTATATCAACTGTGGGCTGTGATTAACGGGAAAAAAATAGCCTGCCGTTCCTTTCAACCCAATGACCAGGGAGAAGTTCTGTTGGAAATTCCCGTTGAAAAATGGTTTTCTGCTTCCGAAGTTATGATCACTGAAGAAAATAGAGGGCAAATGCTCAAACCCCAAGGAGAAATGGTTATTGAAGGCTATCAAGTTCCTTTCCAGTCCTAATAGAAAAATAGGCGATCGCCATCCACTCTGTGTCGTACAGTTCACCACAAACAGAAGTTTCTTCTTGAAATCTTAGATTTTCAGCCTGGTCTTTATTGATAGTTGATTTAATTGAGAGTAAGACACTGACCAGAGCCAAAACCGTCTTTGGTAAAGAGCTTAGCCGTCTCAATCTTACTTTGATTGACTATAATACTGGCGAAAAGCATGGATTAGCTCAGCAGTGGCATTGTTCTGATGAATGGGTTTGATTACACATTGACTATCTTCGGCTATCTTCAATTCCAGTCTAGTCCATATCAAAATCAACCCCCAAGGACATGCGTAGGGGACCCAAACCCAATTCCTTTGGCGTGAGGAAGCGGGTTTCAAAATAGCCCAACATGTGGCGGAGCTCTGGCCTCCCCTTAGACTGACCTGTGACCCCCATGGCAATTAGCACAGCACAGTAACCTTTGGTATCTCGACAACGGCGTTCCCAGTTTTTCTTCGCCTGGCGGTGGGCGGGAGCATCATGCAAAAATTCGCCAAAAAGAAATAATTTATCCGCACCGGTCTTGAGAATGCCCAAATCGTACTTAGTCTCCGTCCAGGGATCTTGCCCCTCATTAAAGCCCAGTCCGGCAATTTCCCCCTCCTGTTGTAAACGGCGGATCAAATCTTTGGCTTTGGGACGGCTGGTTTGGATCATCAACACTGGCATGCCATCCCCCTTTTGCCGAAATTCCCCTGCTTGATAGTAGACCACGGGGGAAGAGCGGAGGCTTTGCACCAATTCCCAAGGCACCATGCCTAGGCTCATATAGGAATTGTCGGGGATTAAATCATCTTCGAGCAGGTCGTCCTCATCTTCGTCATCTTCATTGTCGAAACCCAATCTTAGTAAAAATTCCGCTGTTAAATCCGGCTGGGTGGAGAGCCGCACCACTAATCTTTCTTTGCTTGTTCTGGGTTTGAGGGGGTGTTTCACCTTCACCTCTTCCGTAATCAAGTCAAAGTCCTCCGATTCGAAATAGGAGTAATGGGCTTTGACGAAATGGGCCAATCCTTCCAGGGCACAGTAAATGGCTAAAGCTTCCCCTTCATCGATAAAAGGACGAATGCCTTCTAGGGGATGGATGCTACCAAAAATGGCCATGGTCTCACCATCATCGCTGACTGGGAGAAATGGGTCATTGTCCCTGGCGATTGTCCTCCCCTGAAAGTCCTGTTCATAGTTAATAAACCAACAGTCTTGGACAAGAAAAATTTGTTCTAGGGACTGATTATTGTCTTCACCCATGGCCATTTCCCGAAAGGCTTTGAGGGAGTCGAGGGAGCGGTAGAGAATGATGCCATATTCTTCTCCCAACATGCCCATTACACAGGCATAGAGGGGCGGGACTTCTTCTAGGCTAGGTATTTCGATGGCGAGAATGTCTAAGTCCGTCAACACTTCCCAGGGGGCTAGGTGCCAAATTTCCCGGGCTAATTTTTTTAGCGGGGCGTCGAATTTTGCAGGGATAGGTTCAGGACGACGGTCTTCAATGGTATCGAAGGTACGAAATAGTTCGTCGATCAGGGGCAATTGGGCTTGGTATTCAACGCTGATGTTGAGACCCTGTAGTATGCCCCGTAAAAGGAATTGTAATTCTCGGTTACGGACAACAATTTTTTTGGGGCGGCAGGGGGGAGCCGGTGATCGGGGCATTTCCATTGCCCGGATTAGGGTACGGACAACGGTTTCCATGCCAGCGGTTTCAGGAATTACATCCATGGACCTCACTAAGCCTTCACTGCCATCCACCCAGAGAATACATTCTCCCCCTTCCCCTTCTTCCCTTTCCCCCAATGCTCCCCCATTAAACGGCCGGCGATCGCCTTCCCAGACACTCGGAATCTGTGGTAGTTGTTGCAACCGATGCTGGGTGGACGAAGGCAGGGAAGATGTCATAGATGAACAATGGGCGGACAAAGGTAACAAACGCAATCAGGTGGTGGAGGAACGGGGGGGAGGTTATGGTCAGAGCCAATGACCAAGCAATAGTAGATAGTTATGAGTGGCATCAGATCACCCTGGACAAATGGGACTCCACCAGCCCTGAAACGTCTAATATCCTAACAAGGAATCCCCAGATTGCGGGCTTTTCTAAATGACTTGATACATAATGGGCAAGCTCAACCAGTCGGTGGTGGATAGCAATGCCATGTCTTCGGGGACTGGGGCTACGGTTACGCTGTGGGAGGCCAAGTCCTGCACTAGGGCTAGCACTACGGGGAGTATGTTTTTCAATACCAGCACTCGGGGGGGATAATTTTCTAGGCCGGGGGGATTGGTGGAGTTATTGCCGGTAATTTGTTGTCCCAGAGCCATAGCCGTGCTGGGCAACGGAAAACGGGAAAGGATCAAAAACCAATGGGCGATCGCCTTATCTCCTCCAATCATCCATAGGGGATCTTCAGGGCCGGGCCAGGTTAGTTGTTCTTTACTCTGTAATAGCTTGAGATCTGGACGGAGAATGCCGGCTACATTTAGCCCCCGGTTATTGGCCCCGATTAAAAAACCGTAGAGGGGTTCGTTGCCAAAGTTTTCCAATTGACATTGCAATGCTTGGTTGGTGGCCACGGTGGGAAGGAAGGTGGGGGGAGCATTGGGAATGCCATTGCCTCCATTGCCGGAACTATGGTCCTGGGGAGAGTGGGGAAAACGGGTCGATCGCCATTGATAGACCAAACGAGGTAGGGGATTATCGCCGCTGGTTTGTTGGGTCAATGTGAGGGCTACTCCTAGCTGGGTAGTGTCTCCGTTGGCCAGCAAAGTCAGCCATTTAAGCGCCAGCAAACGATTTAGACAAGCATCGAGGGCACTGACTACGGTTTTTACTGCTCCGCTAGACTCCGATTTGGTCAGGGGTTGTAGGGGGTTGCCCCCTTCGGTAAAGAGGCTGTAACGATGGGTTTCCAGTTTGCCAAACACACAGTCCGCACTGCCTTCCCCTGCATTAATTACTGCTTCCACTGTGGCGATCGCCCCGAAGGCGCTGGTGGCATCCACCCGCTCAATGCGTTCTAGGTCATGGGCCAAAGCCACCGTTAAGGCAAGGTTTTTGGGAATAGCCCGGTACATTTCCCGTAGGGTACTCCCCAGTAGAGTTTGACTGTCCACTTTGGCCAAGACTTCCGGTGTAACTGCTTTTCCTGATTGATCTATGCCGGATTTTGCCGTTAGGGCTCCGGCGATCGCCGTTAGGGTAACCGTTTCTCCTTTAATGTTTTGTACCTGCCAGAGGGAGTTGCTAGGGCGGTCAAGATTATCCCCTGTAATGATGCTATCCCCTTGTTCAATGCCCGGCATGGCCCAATAGCAAGAGTGGAGCAGAGCACGTTTTTGCACCAGGGGAATGGGGGCGAAAATATGACCTTGTAAGGAATTGTTACCGACCAAAGTGGTTACTATGCCTTCCCCTGCCATCCCTGGGGCTGTGGGGGAGAAAAAGTCGGAGGAATTATTCGGCGATCGCCATTGGGGAATTTGCTCTGTACCTAAACGGGGCACTAACAAATTGCGACTATGGTCCCACAGACTTGGCATCACATTGGCCGAACCATTTTCCCACAGACTCTGGGTCAGAGCTAGGGTGAATAGTCCCGCTGACTGCTTGCCCAATTGAATTTCCACGGCCGTTTGTCCAGGGCTAGTGGCGCTGATTAAGGTGACATTGCCTAAGTTAGTTTTGGGGAGAGGATTGCTGATGTTAGCCTCTGGGGGCAGTCGCCCTCCCCGACCAGCACTACGGGCTCGGAGATTGCCTCGAAAGTCTTCCACCACAGTATTGAAGCCACAGTCTAAGAGCAAATAAACCTGTTTGGTTTTCAAGGACTGCAACCAACTGACCAAGGTCGTAAGGGGAAGAATTTGCTCCTCCTTTTCCCCTTCCCCGGTTAAACACAGTCCCAAATAGGAGAGAGCTTGCTCCCAGGTGGGATTAGTAGCTAAACTGGCAGGCGGATTATAGCTACCGTAACCACTAAAAGCCACCACCACTGAGTCACCTTTTTGTACCTGTTGACGTAAATGGTTTTCAAACAGGGTTTCCAAGGCTGGCAAAGTAATTTCCTGGGGGTCTAACCCTGCCACATTTGCCGACTTAACTCCGTAATGTCCCTGGAGCACATCCTCTAGCAATTGTTTGTCCGTGGTGCACCCGGCCAATGCTTGGCGATCGCTGCTGATGCCCCCACCGCCCTGGCCTGCCGCCAACAGCAGAGCCCATTTTTGATTTGTAGTAGATGCTAGAGCATGGCCCATACTACGGCTAGACCTTCCCCAGGCCCAGCAACCAAGCCCTAGGGCCAAGCCACTACGTAAAAATGTCCGTCGGTCAAAGGTCATTGTCAATTCAACTCTCTAAGGCGATCGCCATGGGCCTAGCTTAGCGTTTCGAGAACTTTGGTGCTGGATACATTCCCATAATCAGATTAACAGCAATGCCTACATTGATGGGTGAGGTAAAGCAAACTTTTTTCCTTAATGCTGAACTAATTTATTTAGCTTGTTGAGCTAATTTAGGTTGAATTTGGTAACCAAAACATAGCAGAGAAAACCACAGTTTTGGGGAAAGACTTTCCAGCCAACTGCGGGAGTTGAGCAACCATTGGGGATACCAGAAGCGGAAGATGGCGTTGAGGAAAGATTGACGGGAAAAATCAAAATAAACTAACAACCATTTCACTAAATCAGCGGTACCGGCCATTTGCCAAATCCAAAACAATAATTGAGGATTTTTGCTGGCAGCCTTGAGAGCTAAACGGGAAAAGAGCAACCAAGTGGTACGGTCTTTGATAAAAGTTTCCGCCACCGTCGGAGGAGAGTCCGCCAATAAACCAAAGAAAGTGTTGAGCATGGCATTAACCTGTTGCGGAGGTAATTGTTTCCCCGTTGGCACCATCATCCCTTTGGAAAACATCCAAGTCACAGCAATATTACTTTGGTAGGCTCGAATTTGATTTAATTCCTTAGCTTGGAGCAGATCATATTGCAAAGCTGTGTGGAGTAAATCGGTCAACTTGGCCAAGTTGCGTACTAGAGAGCCAAAACCAGTGAACACCAAGGGAGATTGCAAAGAGGCTGCATCCCCGATCGCCAACAATCGATCCAAAGCAATGGTGCGGTCTTGGGCACTGGTGCTGAAGTGGCCGGGAATGTAACCAAAGGTGGCTTTTTTCCAAGTTAATTTTTCCAGATTACAACGGCGATACTCCGGTAAAATGCTGAAAAAGTCTTCATACATTTCCAACAAAGAACCGGGATTTTTTCGATTAACTTGATGGTAATGGAAGAGATAAATAGTCATTTCATCCCCTGCACCAGGAAACAATTCCCAAATTAATTGGCGGCCCCGGGAAATATCCCCATGGGAATTGAGCACGTCGCCATAATTTTTATCCCAAACCATCGGATCTAGTCCTTCCACCACCGCCCCTACGGTGGGACAAACACTGTTAAATGTTTTGCCGCCATTCAACTGCCAAGCAATGGGAGAAGCGGTGCCCATGGCATCTACTAATAATCTTCCTTGGGCTGTTTTTGTCTGATTATTTTCTAAATTGAGACAGCTAACCACTACTTTTTGAGGGTCAATGGTGGCATTGATAAATTCAGTTTGATCCCAAACAATGCCCCCTGCTTCTCGAAATTTTTCACCACAGATGGCCAAAAATTTATTAGAGTCAAGGGCGACGTTTAATACTGTGGGAGTATGGAGCACATTAGCTTTGAGATGGGGGGGATTATAGGCATCAAAAAATTTATTGAACCCATCTCGATACTCCCGGGCAATCACGCTTTCAAATTCTTCGGTAGTAAATAAATTCAAATCAATTAATCGCTGAAATTCATCCCGGGAAATATTCCATTCCCGATTCATTCGCCCAAACGGTAGGCGTTCAATTAGGAGCACCCGATAACCCAACCGAGCCATCACCGCCGCATGGATTGACCCCAAGGCCCCACCGAGATAAATCAGGTCAAACTCAGGGGTTTCTGGAGCCACCGCCACCGGGCTAGACGTTTGGCTAACTACCTGGGGGGGAGTTTGGGGATTGGCCACATTTTCTCGCCAGCGCTGTTCCCACCAGTACGCCCGTTTGAGGTCATATTCCCCCTGGGGAAATTTTTGGAAAAAGTTGACTGTTTCAGGATATCGATCCTGCAATGCTTGGAAAATATTCTCCCTAGTCAAATCGATCGCCGGTGGGGCCGGATAGATAGGTGAAAACTTTTGTTCTAATGCCCGGCGTAATTGTTTGGCGATCGCCTTTTCCTGGGGAAAGCTGGTGTTACCCCAACGGACACATTTAAGATAAGTAGTCCTCTGTAAAGACCAAACAAAAATTGATAACTCGCTGCTTTGACCGGAGGAGCCTTTTAACCGCAAACCCTGGTGGGTAGGGAATTTTTGACCCACTAAGGGAGACCATGGCCCCTGTAGCCAAGCAATAACCTCAGCAGTGGCCGGGGTGGGGACTTCACAGTAAAGCAGTTCACGCATGGGTTTGGGACGATCTTAAAATCTTTAGCTAGTAGGTTGCCAATGGTCAAAGGAGATATATTTAAAAAGCCAAATTATGCGACTTTTCCTTATGGTATCAATCAAGGGGCAACCAAATGACAACTCTCTGATGGGATAGGAAAAAGTCCCCCCTAACGTAGGCAGAAGATTGACTAAAAACTTCTAGAAGTTCAGCAAAATTTTCCATGGGCTTATTCGATTAATCAAGAAAAAAGCTTCTCTGATTTTCCCAATCATCAAGTCAATGAAAAGAGTTTAATTTACTTACAGTTATTTATTGGGCAAAGTTTTTTAAGCACAACGTAAAAAGTAAAAAATAAATTTATAGTTGATTTAATTGAGAGTAAAACAATGACCAGAACTAAAAGCGTCTTTGGTAAAGACCTTAGTCGTCCTAATCTTACTTTGATTGACTATAACTAAAGGTTTATCAGGTTAAGACCTTTTCCAGTTCATGCTGTTGCCACAGGGATTGATACAACCCTGATTGTTGAAGCAATTCTTCATGGGTACCAGTTTGAACAATCCGTCCGTGATCCATGACAAAAATGCGGTCAGCCTGGGCGGCGGCGGAAAGTTGATGGGAAACAAAGATGACTGTGTTATTTCTGCGGGCCAGGTAATGCAGAATGCGGGTGGCGGTTTGGTTATCCACGCTAGAAAGGGCATCGTCCAGCACCAGTAGAGGCGCATCGAGAATTAAAGCTCTGGCTAGGGCAGCTCTTTGCCTTTGACCACCGGACAGGGTGATGCCCCTTTCCCCCACTAGGGTTTGGTAATGTTGGGGAAAATTAGCAATTTCCTGGTCTAAATGGGCCTGTTGGGCCGCTTGCTCAATCGCCGTGTCGTTTTGACTCGGATCACTATAGGCAATGTTTTCGGCAATGGTGGCACTGAACAAAAAACTATCCTGGGGCACAAAGGCGATCGCCGAACGCAAGTCGCTGAGGGCAATTTGGGTAATGTCGTAATCGTCAATGAAAAGTTGGCCGGGGGCAATGTCCAGCAAACGGGGTAGAGCATTAACCAGGGTAGACTTACCGGAACCAATGGGCCCCACAATGGCCACCATTTCCCCAGGATAAACAGTGAAATCCACTTGCTCCAGCGCTGGCAGATCACTACCGGGATAGGAATAGCTTAGACCATGGGCCGTAATTTTTCCCGTGGCCCTATCAGGACTGAAAGGTAGGGGCTGGGGAATGGTCAAAATTTTCGGAGTAGTTTGAAAAATAGCTTCCACCCGCTGGATACTCACTTCCCCCCGTTGATAGGCAGTGATAGTAAAACCCAGCAGAGCAGTGGGGAAAACTAACCGCTCCACCAAAATAATTAAGGCAATGAAATCGCCAATGGTTATACTGCCGTCTTGAATTAAACCGGTACCAAAGGCCAGCAAAATGAGCAAACTTACGTAGGCTAAACCCTCAATTAAAGGAAAGAGAAAATTTCTAATGCGGGCTAGTTTGAGGTTGGCCCGGAGTAATCCCTGGTTCCGGGCTTGGAAAGCTTCTCGTTCATTATCTTCCTGGGAATAAATTTTGATTAAACTGATGCCGCTCATGTCCTCCTGCACCAGCTCGCTCAAAGCCGATAACTCTTCCTGCACCTCCAGTTGGTAATCCCGTAACTTGCCGCTGAACAAATTGACACTCATCAGCATCAACGGATAAACGGAAACCGCCAGTAGGGTAAGGGGAATATGGAGGGCAAACATGGCCGGGATGGTTAGAGCATAGGCAAAAATAGTGTTGATCAAACTCAACACCGCAAAACCTACTAAACGGCGAATATTCTCCACATCACTGGTGGCCCGGTTGATCAAATCTCCAATGGTATTCTCGGTAAAGTAAAGAGGTTCTAGCTTGAGCAGATGGTCAAAAATTTTCTGTTTGAGCTCATATTCCACCTGGCGACCTACCCCAAAAATAAGAATGCGGGAGGCCATACGGATAAACCACATTAGGGAGGCGAGAACAACAATCAGCACCACAATGCGGGCCACATCCGATGCTTGAAAGGGAGGCATCAAATCGTCAATGCTATCCCGCATCAAAATGGGAATATAAACCCCCAGGGCATTGGCCAAAAATAGAGCAAAAGTTCCAGCTCCGATCGCCCGCCAATGGGGACTCAAGTAACGAAGTAATTGTTTTACGCTGGGGGCGGCCATGGGGGAAATTTAAAGGGAAAACAGCTTAGATCCTAACCCATTTATTCCTTCACTTGTTTGGTTCACAGAGCCTAGGTCAATTGACACACTCCCCGCCCTGAAGGGCTAGGATTCCCCACCACGCCTCAATCTAACAATAAAAATTGGTCACTGAATGGGGTTGACGCTTCTTTGGGTCGTACCCCCTAGGTGGTCTTACCATCCCTCCACAGCCGTTTAAACTCTCCGAATGTCCTCCGGCGACTAACCAAACATAAGCTATTGAATTTTGCTGTTTGCCTTCAAGGTTGGACTTTAGACCATTGCCTCTCTAGGGTTCTCTGCGCCTGCTCACACCGTAGCCGTTTCAACGTCCCTTGAGTCCAGAGGGGGAAGAGTTAATAGCTCGAAGTTGTCTTAACAAAAGTCCCCCTAAAGGGCCAGGCTTGTATCCTATTTTTTTTGTCATCTTTGAGGCTGTTCAGGAACTGGCTATCTCCCCATTGTTCCAGAGTTGTTTGAAATAGGCCGAATCGGTGGCGTACACTGCTAGAAGGCTTTGTTTTATCCAGTTTTTGGGCGCTATGGCTATGGGTGTAAATGTGTTGACGGGGGATATTGGCGGCACCAAAACTATTTTGGCCCTGGTGAGGGTGGAAGATCACAGTGCTGGAGCTTGTAAACCGGTAACTCTGTTTGAGCAGACTTACAGTAGTCAGGCCTTTGCTGATCTGGTGCCCATGGTTCAGCAGTTCCGCCAAGAAGCAGCCCTTGTGCTGGGCAATCCCATCTCCGTTACCAAAGCCTGTTTTGCCATTGCTGGTCCCGTGCTCAACAATGTCTGTCGTCTCACAAATTTAGACTGGCATCTCTCCGGCGATCGCCTGGCCCAGGAATTAGCCATTGCCCAGGTTAGCCTAATTAACGATTTCGCCGCCGTGGGTTACGGTATTTTGGGGCTCGGACCAGAAGATTTGCTCAGCCTCCAATCTGCCCCAATGGATCCAACAGGGGCGATCGCCATTTTAGGGGCCGGTACTGGATTGGGACAATGCTACGTAATTCCCCAGGGCCAGGGAAGATACCAGGTTTTTGCCTCCGAAGGTGCCCACGCAGACTTTCCCCCCAGATCGCCGTTGGAATGGCAGTTATTGCAATACCTAAAAGATCGTTACGGTTTTAGCAGAGTTTCCATCGAACGGGTGGTATCCGGCATGGGTATCGCCATGATTTACGAATTTTTACGACATCATTACCCAGAGCGGGAATCAGCCAAATTTGCTCAACTCTACCAAACCTGGCATCGGGAAAAAGACCAAGGGGAAAAAACAGTTGACTTAGCGGCGGTGGTGTCCCAGGCAGCTTTGGAAGGTACGGACAATTTAGCCACTCAAGCCATGGAAATGTTTCTGGGGGCCTACGGAGCGGAGGCGGGCAACTTAGCCCTGAAATTACTTCCTCGGGGTGGTCTATATGTGGCTGGTGGCATTGCCCCAAAAATTGTGCCCCTACTGGAAAAGGGGAGTTTTATGCAGGGCTTCAGCGATAAAGGCAGAATGCAAACACTAATGGGCACTATTCCCGTGCAAGTGGTGTTGAATGCAAAAGTTGGCCTCATTGGCGCGGCGGTTTGTGGTGCCCAGTCCCATTGATGGTGAGTGATACTGGCAAAAAACCATGTCATCGGCCCAAACGGTTTTCAATGCCTTCACAGCCCCCAGGGATAGTTTTCCTGGTTAGCGTTCCCCCCCAGCTACAGCAATAGCATCTCTGCTCTTCACTCATATTTTTAACGTTGTTAAAGTTGGCATTTTCCACCACTGCACCGGTATATTCACCGGTTTCATAGTTGGGAATATGGTTTCGACTGCGGGGACTAGCCTTATCCCCGGTGCCATAAAACAGGCGGGTTCCTTTGAGGTCAGCCCCATCTAGGTTGGCTTCGTACAAGACGGTTCTGGATAAATTGGCTTTGACCAAATCCACCTGACTAAGATTGGCTCGGATTAAATAAATTTCACTTAGATCCACCCAACGCAAATCCTGCCCCACTAAATCCGCCGCCACTAGCATTACTCCTAAGTTAATAACCCTTAGGCCATGGATGCGGTCTTCTTGGTAGCCCCCCATACCATCAAAAATGGGGCGACCAAGGTAATAGTCCCGTTTTAGGGGGGTAAGCAGTCGGGATTGGGAAAGAAATCGCAAAATTTTGGCTTTCCCACCGGAATCCACACTGGCCAGGATGGCCGCCGTTCTGCCTTCGGCAAAGGCCCTTTCTTGGGGCCAATCTTCCAACATGCCTTGATCACTTAAAGCTAGTTCCGATATACCTTGAAAGTAGGCATCAATGGTTTGTTGTTGGGTGATGCGATTTTGTTGAATAGTTAAGTCTTTAGAAATGACGTATTGTTGCCAGGCAACATACACCGCTAGCACGGCGATCATAATTTGTCCCAGGGCCCCTACCCATTCTGCCCAGGAACCAAATTCATCGTATTTAAATTGGTTGAGCCAATATTTGGCGGAACGATAAATACCTAAATAGTGGGCCAAAGCGGCGATCGCCAGGACAAAACCGAGACCCCCCAAGAGAGAACGCCGTTCTTGGACAGTGAGATAGTGCTGTACCCAGGATCTGATGGTGGGCAGGATAACCTGGAGGGAAAACATCAGCGCCAATATTGCCGAAGTAAATCCCAACCAAAGCCAGTGGAAAATTAATCCCAGTCCCATAGCTCCCACCGTTACGAGTAGCAGCCAGGGCATAGCCGGATCGATGGATTCTTGAAACACCCATTGGGGTAAAGAGCGGCGCGGCGGACTACTTTCCCCTGGTCCTAGGGCTGGAGGCAAATCGGGAAACTCGTTGGGCATAGCCAAAACATTGAGGACAAGGGCAATTGCTAGGATTTTACTGGATACCAGCGGTGGTTATCCAAGGCGAAGATCGCTGTGAGGAGTTCTTTGGGCTCATGCACCAAAAAGTCCGGCTTATACTCCTGTAAAATTGCCGGGGGACTAAATCCCCAAGCAACGGAAATCATGGTTAACTTACTTTTCTTGGCCGCACTGATGTCCCTAGTTTCGTCCCCCACATAAACCACTTCATGGGCTTTGAAATTATGTTCCTTCAGCACCCGGTTAATGATGCGATTTTTGCCAAACAAGGTGGTGCCCGCCTTAACAAAATCGAACATATGCTCTAATCCGTTGTTGCGTAAAAATATTTGCACGTTATCACCCAAGTTGGAGGTGACAATGCCCAGGGTATAACCCTTTCCCTTAAGAATTGTCAGCACTTCTTTCACGTCTCCATAGGGCTTGAGGTCTTTAATTTCCTTGCCCAGTTCTTTTTTAAAACGTTTAAGAATAAAAGGGATTTTAAACGGAGAAACTTGGGAATACTTGATAATTTCCGACGAACTTAGTTGCTTGAGTCGGGCCAACTCTGCTTGGTCCACCGCCGGATAGCCAAACTCATCCGCCAAGCGATTGACGATGGCAAAAAAGGCATCGTGGGTATCGGCAATGGTACCGTCAAAATCAAACAATACAGCTTTAATGGCCATGGTGAAGAGGGCGGGCCAACTATTTGGTCAGTCCTTCATTGTAGATTAGCCCGGGCGTTCCGCCGTAACATAGCAGGCTTTATTCTCCTCAGGGCTGAGGCGGTGAATTGCTTTTGCCAATCCATTTCATTGATCTGGGCCAGGGCTTGTAAATCCGGGTTGAGATTTCCTGGATAGGGATGAAAATCTTCCACATCCGTTACCTGGGCAAAACGCTCATTCCAGGGACACACATCTTGGCAAATGTCACACCCTGCCACCCAACCTTGTAAATTGTTAGCGATCGCCGTTGGCAGAGTTTCGGCGCGGTTTTCAATGGTGTGGTAAGCAATACATTTATTACTGTCCACCACAAAAGGCTTGACAATGGCCTGGGTAGGACAAGCTTCCAGACAACGGGTGCAGGTGCCACAATGGTGACCGTGGGGGCGATCGCCAGCGAGGGGGAGGTTAGTGACAATTTCCCCCAAAAACAACCAACTGCCATAATCTCGACTGATTAAATTGCCGTTTTTCCCTACCCAACCTAGGCCGGCCCGTTCCGCCCAAGCCTTATCCTGAATGGGCCCGGTGTCAACGTAATAACGGCTGAGTAAATCTGGTACCTGTTGTTCCAGCCAGAAATTGAGAGCTTTGAGCTTTTTGGTCAACACCCGATGATAATCCCTTCCCCAGGCATAGCGGGAAATTTTGCCATGGACTGGATCCCCACTGCGACGGTGGGAAGTGTAATAGTTCAGGGCCACCGCAATCACCGATTGAGCCGACGGTAATAGCTCCCTAATATCTTGCCGTTTGGGGTTAGCCATCCAGGCCATGTCGGCGTTGTAACCCAGGGCTAACCAATTTTCCAACCGTTGGACAGCCAGATCACTTTCCGTTCCCGACACCGAAGCAATGCCCACCCGATGGAAACCGATCGCCAAGGCTTGGGCTTTAATGTGTTCCTCTAGGGGAGTTTGGGACATGACCTTAGCCTAAAAAAGTGAACACTGGGTTCACCCCATCTGGGATTGGAGATAGTTTTGCAGACCAATTTTTTCAATTAGACCCAACTGTTTTTCCAGCCAATAGGCGTGGTCTTCCTCCGTATCCGCCAAAATTTTCAACAGTAGATCCCGGCTTTGATAATCCTGTTCTTGTTCACAAACCGCCATGGCTTCTTTGAGATTAGCAATGACCTGATACTCGTAATCCAGATCGTATTGCAACATTTCCGGCACCGTTTTACCCACCCGGATGGGGTCCTGCTGGGAAAGATCCGGGGTTTCTTCCAAAAATAAAATGCGCTCAATCAGCATGCTGGCATGGGCCGTTTCGTCATGCATTTCGTGGTCAATGCGGCTGTAGAGCTTTTGTAGACCCCAATCTTGGTACATGCGGGAATGGATGAAATACTGGTCCCTAGCGGCCAGTTCCCCCCGCAATAGCTTGTGGAGTTGGGCGAGGACGGCGGGTTTACCTTTCATAATCAAATTCCTTGACAATCGATTGGGCTAATCTGATTTTAGCCGTTAATCAGCGTCTGGGTCGTTGAGGCTTGATGGGGAAGCAGAGCAATTCTAGTTTCGCCGGTGCAAAGATCAAAGCCGACTGCGGAGGGTAAATTCATAATCGCCACCGGGTTCCAACTGATAATCACTGCGCTCTAAAAAACGCCCTAGGGGTTCAAAAATGAGCGATCGCCCTAGGGAAGGTTGCACCCGCAATTTACCGCCCCGAAAATTCCAGTGGAATTGCCATTCATAGTCCCCGGCCCGTACTTCCCCTGCCATAAAACCTCCGGGCCAGGAATGGGCAGTCACTCTTAGGTGGGCTTTGGTTTGGGGCATGGGCAGAGAAATTAGGCAATGGATTGAACGATGGGGAGAAAAATGATGTCTGAAAACTGCCTTTAGTTAATGGGGGATTGGGGGTCGAGATTTTCGGTTTTAGTCTCAGGACGACCAAACATATCGTCCAATAAACTGTACAAAACCGGTACTACCACCAAACTGAGCACCGAAGAAGTAAATAAACCCCCAATGATGGCGATCGCCATGGGTTGTCTGAGTTCTGCTCCGGCTCCTAGACCTAGGGCTAGGGGAAGCATGCCCAAAATAGTGGAACTGGTGGTCATCAAAATGGGCCGCAGACGGACATGGCCCGTTTGTAAAAGAGCGTCCCGCCGGGATAAACCCTGATGCCGCAGTTGATTAGCGTAATCAATTAGCAAAATGGCGTTTTTATCCAACAACCCTAGGAGAAAAATTAACCCAATTAGAGAAATCATGCCAAATTCGCTCTGGGTTAACAACAGTCCTAACATGGCCCCGACAATGGATAAGGGCAAGGAGAGTAGCACCACCATGGGTTCTAGCAGGCGGCGGAATAGTCCCAGAAAAATGGCCGCCATACCCAAAATGGAAAGCCCAAAAGCAAGGGCAAATTCCCGAAACACCGAACCGACCCGGGCCGATTCCCCCTGGATGCTCAGTGCTACCCCTTCCGGCAATAATCCTTCGGCGATCGCCGTTACCTGTTGGGTTAAATCCCCCAGGGCTGAGTCGGGCAAAAGGGAGGCATTGAGATAAACCGCCCGTTGTCCCCGTAGACGGACAATGCCAGTACTTTCAGGTTCGGCCCCCGTTAATGTGACCTGGGTTAATCCTGGCAAGGCCGCCACCTTTTCCCGCAGCGTTTCCCCGGTGGCCTGTAAAACGTCCAAGTCTTCCCCCAGCAGAGCCAGCTTCAGGGGCGTATCATCCCCCGTTTGCACAAAGAGGATATTTTCCACCCTGGTGGTCACCCTGGGAATTGCCGGCAGAGTTTCCCGCACTTCCGTTTGCACCGTTTGGGTTGTCCCCTGGCGATCGCCCTTGAGTTTGACGTAAATTTTGCCCTGGAGGGGATTGCCCTGGGTTCCCACCACCGTAAACGTTTCCGCCACCGCTGGATTTTCTAAAATGGGTGGTTCCAATTGTTCAGCCACCCGTCGCCCCCGCCGTAACAACACTGCTTCTGGATTAACAGCTAATTGATCGATCCAGCTGAAAGCTCCTCCGGTTCCTTCTCCATTGCCTCCACTAGCGCTGGGGGGAGCAGATAAAGCCCCGGCAATTTTGGGCGGTGCGGATTGAAAAATAACGTTAAACTCTCCCCGGTCAAGGTTGGGAATAAAACCCTGGGGAATGAGGGGAATAATGGCCAAGCCCCCCATTAAGCTAGCTAGAGCCAGGACAATAATCCACCAGCGGTGCCCCAATGACCAAGCCAAAATCCGTTGGTAACGATCGCCGAAGGCATCTAAACCGCGACTGAACCAAGAAGTTGAGCGTTGGGGTTGAGGTCTTAACCACAGCACTGTCAACACGGGGGATAGGGTGCGAGCCACTAATAGGGAAACTAGCACAGCGGCGGAGACGGTGACCGCAAAGGGAAAGAAAAATTCCCCCAGGGTTCCCCCCAGCAGAGCTATGGGCAAAAACACCACCACAATGGAAAAAGTTGTGGCAGATACGGTCAGACCAATTTCCTGGGTGCCATTTTTGGCCGCCCTCTTCGGTGGCTCCCCTGCTTCAACGTGGCGGGCAATGTTTTCCACATCGACAATGGCATCGTCCACCACAATGCCGATAATTAATGCCAAAGCCAACAGAGTCAGGGTTTCCAGGTTAAAACCCAGCACCGCCATGACAATAAACGTTCCCAGCAAAGAAAGGGGAATGGCGATCGCCGAAATTAAAGTGGCCCAGATGCTACGGAGAAAAGGATAGATAATCAAAACCGCCAGCAGGATCGCCCCCAACAAAGCGTCAATGGTGGCCTGGGTTGCTTCCCGGATGTAACCCGCTGTGGTTTCCGCCTCAATGAACTCTAACTGGGGAAAATTCGGAGTCTGCTGGGCAATTAACTGCTCCACCCGGTTTACCACTTCCAAGGTATTGGCCTGGGCTGTTTTGACCATCTGCACCGCCAACACATCCTGGCCATTGTGGCGGGTTAACGTGGGGGGATTAATGGTTTGTGCCGCCGATGCCTTGATCCCTGGGGGGCGAAAATTGGCATCCCCCAGTAGATCCACCCTTAATACTCCATCAATACCCTGTAGCTGAGGTATGATTTTTTCCCGCAACGGCCCGGCCATTTCCTCCAGAGATAACTGCTCGGATGCAACGGCATAGGTCACCGCCACCGATTCATTGAGGTTATAGGGGGACACCGTCATATCACTGTCGGCCGGCAACATCACTCCCCGCAAAGATTGCTCCACCGCTGTGGTGGCTTCTTCCAGGGACTGGCCCATCAGAAAAATTACCGAAACCACCGTTTGCCCGGGATAGGTGAAAGATTGCACATCCGCATCGGCGATGGTGAGCAGTTTTTCCTCTAGGGGAACGGTCAATTTCTGCTCCGTTTGGGTCAAATCCAACCCGGTGCCACTGCTTTGAACAATGACCACCGGAAAACTCACCTCCGGAAACAGGGCATATTTAAGGGAGCTAAAAGCCAATAGCCCCGCCACGGCGATCGCCAACCAAAAACCAATGGTGAACCGGGGATGGTCAATGGCCCAATGGGAAAGATTCCAGCGGGGAGCACGGGGGGACTGCATCGAGGGAATTCCTAAAATTTTTGGCGGAGGTTAGTGCAAAACAGATCAATTTGCACCTCGGCTAATCTAGCAGAACATGGCCTGGGTCAATCTTTCCCTATGGATTGTCTTGGGGCCGGAACAGTTAAGGCTGAGGAAAATCTGCTACCATCACCGAGAAGATCAACCCATCCCCCTTCCGAACCAGCTTTTCCATAAACCGTTGTGATTTTTGAGCAGGGCATTGAAATTAACGCTAGTGCCACAGTGGTGGAACGGTGTTTCACTGATTTGGAGCTGATGCAACTCTGGCTCAATCCCGTCTTGCGTTGTGAACCCATCGGCCAATGGTCCACGGCGATCGGCGGCCGCAGTCGTTTCACGATCCAGATTCCTCTGCTCAAACCCAGCCTTAAAAGTGTGGTGGTGGAGCGATCGCCAGGGTTAGTGGTGTGGCAGTTTAAAGGATTTTTCCAGGGGCAAGACCGCTGGGAGTGTCGTCCCCTAAAAGAAGGCACCTATTTGCTGAACCGATTCGAATTTACAGTACCTAATCCCATTGTCCAATGGGGTTTTCAGACCTTTGCCGCCCGCTGGACCAGTGCGGATATGCAAGCCCAACTGCGGCGTTTAAAACAAGTGGCAGAAAGGGAATATATCAACAGTGGCCTGCATAATTAGCCCATATTGACAGCGAGTTTGGTAGAAAAATTTGCATAAGCCTATCCCTGCCCAATCTGGTTATACCCTGCCCGTGTTTGCCTGTGCGGCGGCGATCGCCGCTGTGGAGACCCTATTAACAGGTAACTGTCCAGATGTGGTTAGGTTAGATTTATTGGAACCCGCCGTAATAGCAGAAATCCCGGTTGAGCAGGGGGCCTTACTAGATAACCAAAGGGCGTTGGCCATTACCCGCAGTGAACCGGGGGACAACTTGGATCTAACTCGCCATACCCCTGTTTGGGCAGAAGTGGCATTTACCCCGGGACGGGGAGAATTAATCATTAAAGGGGGAGAGGGTATTGGCAAACAGATCAATAAAAATGATGAAGCGGCCATTTACAGTTATGCCCAACGACTCCTAGGCCAGCATTTGCAACCTTACCTAGATGGGGAGCACAATCTAACAGTTACCTTAATTTTGCCCTTTGGTCGTACATTAGCTACCCGCACATCCAACTCAGCTTTTGGCGTAGTGCAAGGTCTTTCCCTCCTGGGAACCAGTGGTGTTGCCCAACCCCTAAGCGCCCCGGAACAATTGGCGGATTTCCAGCAAAAATTGCAAAATTTAGCCCGCCGACAGCGATGTTTAGTTTTTTGTCTAGGGGAAAATGGTTTAGATTTAGCTCGACAATGGGGCGTCCAGCCGGATCAAATGATTAAAACGGCCAATTGGTTGGGGTCCATGCTGGTGTCAGCGGCAGAAGCGGCAGTAGCGGAAATTTTCCTTTTGGGTTACCACGGCAAATTAATCAAACTGGCAGGGGGCATTTTCCACACCCATCATTATCTGGCCGATGCCCGTTTGGAAATTCTCACCGCCCAGGCTGTACAAGCGGGCTTACCCTATCCCCTAGTGGCGGAACTTGGCCAAGGGGCCACCACCGAAGCAGGGTTAAAACGATTACGCCATTGGCAAACGGAGCAAAATTATCCTTGGGTTGATGTCATTTACCAAGCCATTGCTGAAACCATCGATCGCCGTTCTGAAGAATATGTTTATAAACTTAGCCAACGCCGTCTCAAAGTAGGGAGCTTACTGTTTGATGGCGATCGCCAACCCGTGGCGATTAGTGCCCAGGGTCAAACCATAATGCAAAGCTTGGGGCTAAGCATATCGAACAAATATTAGTAACTCACTCTTCGACGAGTGGTGGTTCAATTTCCTCTACCATTTCCTCTTCCTGCACTGTCTCAATTTCATCGATGGCTGCTTCATCAATGGTTTCAACTGGTTGAGCCGGTTCGGATATTTCCCCGGACTCTGACCCTAGTTCCGCTGCTTGGGGTTCCGACAACAACGGCGAAGTGGGCTCTAATGCATTTTCCTCAATACTTTCTGGAGCAATGGGCACATCCGTCGCCGATTCGACAGGGGTAGATGTGGGAGCCTCTTCCAATTCTAATGTGGTTTCAGTTCTCTCAATTTCATCGATGGCTGCTTCATCAATGGCTTCAACGGGTTGATCCGGTTCGGACAATTCCACCTCCTCTTCTAGAGGTAAAGGCTCGGAGGCAGTTTCTATTTCCACCAATTCTTCCGTTTCTTCCGTAGGTGATATGCCAAAGGGCAGTTTCAAACCGACAATTTCGTAAGCCTCTGCCACAGGTAGATCCCCTCGCATTAAACGCGAAAAAGCATCTTGACCATCGGGCTGATAATTAATCACCCGCACCGTGTTGTTGAAACGGTTAGGTACCAGATTACCCCCTTCATCGATGAATTCCAACTTGAGCCAATTTTCCCCAGTTTCAAAACCCTCCAGATAAACGGGCTGCCACTGGTCCACCAGAAAGCTTTGATTGTTAACGGTGACTCGAATACGCCAATCGTTCAAGTCGGGGTCATTTGCGGCGGCAATGTGGAGGGGGGCGTTGGTCAGGTAATAGTCCAAAAGAATTGGTTCAGCACCGTAATCCCCTTTGGGACGACTATAGGTTAATAGGGGTAAATCGGGGTCGGGATTGTTGCTATCGGTTTTGGTCAGAACGTGGAACGTCACCTGGGCGTAGGCCCCATCATTTTTATAACTTTCATGCCAGGGGCGAACAGGAAAGGCCCTGAGGGTATGGGTACCCGGCTCCAAATCCTCTAGAACAATGGGTTGGTCTAGGTTGTAAATGGCCCGGTAGGGTTCGTTATCGAGAATTAAGTGGACGTGGGCCCGGAGAGGAACGCTGTCATCGTTGCTCAGGGGTAGGTCTTCTGCTTGGAGTTGCACCGTCACCGTTGTTTTTTTGATCACCGTGTCCGGAGCGGGGGAAACAATTTTTAGTTGGGGTTGGTACTGATTAAAACTGGGGGCCAACGCCTGCAACGCTTTAGGGGGGGAGACCTCCCGCAGATTACCCACTTGCACTGGCTCACTTGTTTTCACCAAGGGTGGTGGCTCCGATGCCGACAGGGATTGACAGCCCCCCAAACCAATGGCGATCGCCAGCAGAAATATGGCCGCTATGGCAAGGGCTCCAAAACGATACCTCCGCCCGCTGTGGTTATCTTTAATTCGCCAATGGCGATCAAGCACGGCGTTAATCCCCTCTAATTGTTGATGGTTAATATTATTGATCTAGTTACTGATCTAACCAATATTTGCCTGCGGTCTCCCGATTTTCCACCTTGGGCAGTCCCATGCTGTAATTCAACACCCGACAGTCCAGGTTGTAGCTAATTTTTCCCTGTTGCAGTAGGTCACGAATGAAATGTTCCAAATCTGAGCCAATGCGTCGCAAATTGTAATCCGTTAAATCTTCGCCGCCGTAGGATTCCACCAACCCATCAAAACGACGATAAACCTGCTGCAGAGCGTCCTCATTCCAAATAAATTCGTTATCGGGGTCCACATCCATAGTGAGGACATTATCACTAGGAATCAATTCATTGCCTTGGACTTCAGCGGTAAAAATGCGAATGTGACGGGTGGTCGATTTAACAAGCATGGCAGTCAATTAGGCCTCTGGAGGTCAAAAGTAATTGTAGACAAATTTGCCCAGGGGTGGCGACTGGGTAGGAAAGAAACCCAGCCTAACCCCATTCCCACAGTAGATTCCCTGAGTGAGTAGGCTCTGATTTAGTACTATTTATAGTTTTTGACGCACTCTTCCACCAGGGGCAGTACCGCATCCACATCTTTCCATCCCAGGATTTCCGTCACCTTTTTCTCTAGGTTTTTATAGGAACGGAAAAATTCGGCGATTTCGTCTAAACGGTGACCCGCCAGGTCATTGATGGATTTAACGTAGGTGTAACGGGGGTCCTTATCGGGAACACAGAGAATTTTTTCATCCCGATCGCCGCCGTCAATCATTTCCAACATACCAATGGGTCGAGCGGCAATGACGCAACCGGGGAAGGTGGGTTGATCCATAATCACCATGCCATCCAAGGGGTCACCATCATCGGCGAGGGTATTGGGGATAAAACCGTAATCGTAGGGGTAATGTACCGAAGAGTAGAGTACCCGGTCGAGGGCAAAGCAATTCAAATCTTTGTCGAACTCATATTTATTTTTGCTCCCTGCGGGAATTTCGATCAACACATTGATCAAACTGGCTTTGGGCTGGGCAGGAATACGGCTTAGGTCCACAATTTTTCTCCAACAAAGTACAAAAGAGTCACAACAAAATGGGGTCGAAACCCGATCGCATTTTACTCGCTGGGCTCCCCCCGCACTAGGGGAACCTCCGGCATTTCCCTTTGGCTCTTCCCAGGCCATAATGAATCCGTTGCCCATTCCTGATTGATCATTTTCTATGACCCTTTTTTCCCATTCATCGCCATCCACTGCTTTAACGGTGCCGAGCCTGGGGAAATTGGACAATATCGAGCTTTCCCTAGTTTTGCCCACCTACAACGAAGGGGAAAATATCCAAGCCATGGTGGCAACCCTGGTGGAACTGTTGGAACACGGTTGGTCTGGAAAATATGAGTTGATTGTGGTGGACGATGACAGCCCTGATTTGACCTGGAAAATAGCCTTGGAGTTAAGCCAACTCTATCCCCAATTGCAGGTGATCAGAAGGACAGAGAGGCGAGGTTTATCCACAGCGGTGATCACAGGTTGGCAAAGGGCTAGGGGGGAAATTTTGGCGGTTATTGATGCAGATTTGCAGCATCCTCCCCAGGTTTTGTTAGCTCTGTTAGCGGAAATGGAGCGGGGAGCAGATCTTGCTGTTGCTAGTCGTCACCAGCCCGGAGGAGGGGTCAGTCAATGGAGTTTAGTCCGCAGGTTACTATCCCGGGGAGCGCAAATGTTGGGTTTATTAATTCTGCCGGAGGTCATTGGCCGCCTATCGGATCCCATGAGTGGTTTTTTTGTGGTTAGGCGTCAGGCGATCGCCAATTGTCCCTTAAGCCCCGTGGGTTACAAAATTTTGATCGAAGTGGCGGCCCGGGGAAGAATCCATTGGTTGGCAGAAGTGGGCTATGTTTTTCGGGAACGGCGATCGGGGCAAAGTAAAGTTACCTGGCGCCAGTATGTGGAATATCTCCAACACCTGTTGAAATTGAGACTGTCCCTTTCCTCGCGGTTTTTGCAATTTTGCGCCGTGGGATTGACCGGGGTCGGGGTGGATATGTTGATTCTATTTATGCTCACCGAACCATCCATGGGGGACTTGCCCCTGAGCCGCAGCAAAATCATCGCTTCCCAATTAGCAATTCTCAACAATTTTTTTTGGAATGACCGTTGGACTTTCCGGGACCTAACCCAAGGCCAAAAAAGTTCGTCCCAAACAGCCAAACGTTTGCTCAAATTTAATTTAATTTGTTGGGCTGGATTGGGAATTAATCTAATGTTGTTAAATATCTTCTTCAACTTTTTGCATTTCAATACTTACCTGGCCAATGCCCTGGCGATCGCCCTAGTCACAATTTGGAACTTTTGGTTTAACGTCAAACTCAGTTGGCGGGTAACCGATGTCAACCATCAACTCCATTGAACCTACTCTAAGGAGAGTTAAGCGAATAAAGCAAAACCCATTGGGTCTTGGGAAATTAGAAAACCATTTCTTAACCCATGGGCAAAGTTGCTACAAACAATACAAGCAAAAACTAATCAATTAATCTTCCCAGGAACTACTCATCCGGCTCGATGGTGCTAGAAAGTCCATGGCTCCGTAGGGTTTCACAGTAGAACTCAGCGTGTTCCAACTCACAGGTAATCACCAAAGACATACCGTTAACATGGGCTTCCATCATAATATCCACCGCTTGGGGCTGGGTCATACCCGCCACCGTTTGGATCAAAGTCTGCACCACATGCTCCATTGAGTTGAAATCATCGTTGTGCAGTAAAACCCGGTAACGGGGTGCGTGTTTACGGATTGTGCTATTGCTGGGCTTGTTTAAAACTTCGGTCGCCATCATTTACCTCCCTGGACGAAAACGGAGAAACGTCAGATTCCCTAAGATTATAGCCAATTACCCCTTTAGGTCATACACCATTGCCTAGTTTCAAGTGCCCAAAGATGGAGTCTTGCGCCCTCAATTTTTACTTTTGGAGTAACATTACCCCCGGGTCGGCAAGTGGGAGAAAGGATTAGACCATGCACCCCGTCAAGACTCTGGGATAAAGAAAAAAGGAAATGACTATGCTCCTAGCTGGAAATTATCAAAAATAGACCAACTGATACCATCAAGCCGCCGGCCAGATAGTTAATTATTTGCTTATTTTTCTTTTTGATAAGTAACGTTGACCGGTCAGCAAGGAAAGCATAAAACAGCTTCACCCCTCCCACTGTTACAGCCGCAGTTAACAATATAACTACCGTATCCAGATAGGCCACATTATTGACGTCAACGAAAATGGGTAAAAATCCTAGATAAAAAAAGACAGCTTTCTGATCCGCCAGGGTAATTAATAGACCAGTCAAAAAGCTAGACGATAGGGATTTAGCATCGACTTTGATTAAATTACTATCATAAACCTTGGCCCTGAGGGTATTAACTCCCATCAGAATTAGATAAATTCCACCGATATATTTTACGACGATAAAAAATTCCCCCATTGTCTGTTCTAGAAAAGACAATCCCCAGAGGGCAATCAGAATAAAAAGCATATCCCCCAAAACAATGCCTAGGGTGGTAAACAATCCGTGGATAAACCCACCGCTGGCACTTTTGCTAGAAACGGTCAACACGCTCAGGCTGGGAATGGACGAAAGTATCACCATTGCACCAAATAAGCCGATTATGTTAGACCAATCCATGGTTAACTGCATGGCTATTTTGCGTTAGAAAGCATAGGGAAAAATCAGCTACTTCTGAGGATTTCTAGGGTCACATCTCCATCAAAATCGGGAATGGGAGCTTGGCATTTGGTCAGAGCAACTTTAACTTGTTTGGTTTTACCTGTCGCTAAAATGGCATCGGCGATCGCCTCGACCAGTTTCTCAAGCATTTTAAATTTAGACTCACGGATCAGCTTTTGGACGATCGCCACCGCATCGGCGTAGTTGAGGGTATCGTTAAGGTCGTCGCTTTGGCCAGCCTTAGCCAAGTCAATCCAAATGGTTAGATCCACTTCAAACCATTGGCCCAAAAACTGTTCCGCATCGAAGTAGCCGGTGTAACCATAGGCCCGAATGCCCTTAACGTTTAGCGTATCCATAAATTGATTGAGTATTAACTGACTACCGGATGGAGAACCGAAAATTAAGGGCTCCCAGCTAACCATGGTATGATCACCCCGTCAAAAATTGCCATAAACTTTCCTCTGCCATGCCTCCCCAATTTCCTTTAGCCACGGTTGGTGCGCTGGTTACTGCTCCCGACGGTCGAGTTTTAATTGTCAAAACCACCAAATGGCGGGGGACCTGGGGGGTGCCGGGGGGCAAAGTAGAATGGGGAGAAAGGTTGGAAACAGCCCTAAAACGGGAATTTCAGGAGGAAGTGGGCTTAGATTTGCTGGACATAGAATTTGCCCTGGTGCAGGAAGCAGTCAACGATCCCCAGTTTCACTGCCCAGCCCATTTTGTTTTGCTTAATTATTATGCCCGGTGTGAATCTACGGTGGTGGTTCCCAACGAAGAAATTGTCGAATGGCAATGGCTGACTCCCCAGGAAGCCCTTAGTTTTCCCCTCAATAGTTTTACTAAATTGCTGTTAGAAGATTATCAAATAAGATTTAACTTACTCAAAAAGATTATCTAAAAAGTCCAGCATAATTTAATTAACTTAGTGGTAACTTAATGGTGACAATCAACTCCAGCAATTGGACGTTAGAAGAAAGAATTGGCCAATTAATTGTGGTGCGGGCCTCAGGGTTTTTATTTGATCACCAAATTCGTTACCCAGCCTGGGAGGCAGATAACCAAACCTTGCAAAATTGGCTAACAAATCTCAATTTAGGCGGCGTAATTTTGCTGGGGGGCAGTGGAGCAGAATTGGCTTTACGCACTGCTCAACTGCAAAACTGGGCATCCACACCCTTACTTTTAGCAGCGGACATCGAAGAAGGGGTGGGGCAAAGATTTCCTGGGGCAACATGGTTTCCCCCTCCCATGGCTTTGGGGAGTATTGCCGAAAAAAATCTAGATTTGGCTAAAAATTATGCCCGTCAAATGGGACAAACCATTGCCCAGGAAGCTGTCGCAGTGGGATTAAATTGGATTTTGGCCCCAATCGCCGATGTGAATAACAATGCCGATAATCCGGTAATTAATGTGCGGGCCTTTGGGGAAACTCCAGGGATTGTGGGGGCGTTGGTACAGGAATTTATTGCGGGAACTCAAAGTTTCCCCGTACTAACTTCTGCTAAACATTTTCCTGGCCATGGGGACACCAGTACCGATTCCCATTTGCATTTGCCCGTTATTCCCCACACCATTGACCGGCTCGAACAAATCGAGCTACCTCCTTTTCAGGCGGCGATCGCCCAGGGGGTGGATAGTGTCATGACCGCCCACATTCTTGTTCCTGCTTGGGATGGAAAAAATCCTGCCACTTTGTCCCCAACTATTTTGACCGGACAATTAAGGCAAAAACTGGGTTTTAACGGCATTATCGTCACCGATGCGCTGATTATGGGAGGTATTACGGACATTGCTAGCTCTGGGGAAGTGGCTATCCGGGCCTTGGAAGCAGGGGTGGATATTCTGCTGATGCCCCCCGATCCGGTGCCAGTAATTACGGCGATCGCCGAAGCGGTGGAGTTGGGTCGTTTAACGGAAGCCAGAATTGAACAATCTTTACAACGGGTGTTAACTGCCAAACAAAAATTAGCACCTGTCCCCGACCCCAGAAATTTCACCGGTAGTTTACAACCCCAACCAGCCCGTAAATTAGTCGATCAAATTCTTACTACAGCATTGGAAACCGGGGGAGATTTGCCCCTGGCTAACCTAGGCGATCAACCGGGAAAAAACTTAATTGTTGTCGATGATTTACTTGCCGCCGACTTTATAGACCGAGCTTGTCCTGCTTTAACTTTGCCGATCAAAGGAGGATACACGGCCAAAATCCTTACTCCAGACTTGTTGGAGCACTATCCCCTTGGTCAAAATCCATTTTTGCTCCAGGTATTTATTCGGGGCAATCCCTTCCGGGGCACTGCCGGTTTAACATCCACAACCCAAGCTCTGTACCGTCAATGTTTAACCAATCCATTTTTACAAGGGCTAATCATTTACGGCAGTCCGTACGTTTTAGCCTGGTTCCAAACCCAAATAGCTGAACTTTGTCCCTTTTTACCTTGGGTTTTTTCCCATGGCCAAATGCCCCAAGCCCAGGCGATCGCCGTTAGAAAACTTTTTGGCTGGGAAGAATTATCAAACCTAAGGGTTAAAGACGGTATTTTTACCAATTAAGTAATGTTTAAATTGAATTTTTTAATCTTTGTTTTAAATGCATTCTTTGCTTGCTAACTCCAATTAATTTTTAGAAACGTTCCACCTGCAAATTAAAGCTTGGCAGTACATTCTCGCCACTTAAAACCGCCGGTAAAGACATTACTTCTACGGGTTTATTGAGTCGATAAATTTCCACTGCCTGTCTTTGGGGATCAATCAACCAGCCAAGCCGCAATCCACTGGCTAAATACTCTGCCATTTTTGTTTGTAGCGCTTCCAGGCGATCGGTGCGGGAACGCAATTCTAATACAAAATCAGGACAAAGGGGCGGAAATTTTTCCTGGTCTTCAGGACTGAGATTTTGCCATCGTTCTAGGCTAACCCAAGCGGCATCGGGGGAACGATCGCCCCCTTGGGGCAAACGAAAGATAGTCGATGAACTAAAAACTTTTCCCAGCCTAGTTTGTCGGTTCCAAAGTCCTAAATCGATGAGAAAATCAGCTTCCCGGTTACCACTCACACCACCCACCGGAGCCATGATAATTAATTCCCCCTGTTGGCTACGTTCCAATTGGCGATCGGGGTTAGCGATACACAGATTGTAAAATTGCTCATTAGTTAAGTTAACCTGATCTAAATTTAACATTACTGTGTTCATGTTAATTTCTGATGGTGAATCTTGGAGAACATTCCCCCCAGGGTGGGGGGATTAGAACATTTTTCAAACTTTTACAAGCTAACTATTCAAGCCATTCCGTGTGGAAAAATTCTCCCCGGGGCTTATCGGTTCGTTCATAGGTGTGAGCGCCAAAATAATCCCGTTGAGCTTGGGTCAGATTTTGGGGAAGTACGGCCCGTCGATAGCTGTCGAAGTAGTCCAAAGAAGAACTAAAGGCCGGCACCGCAATGCCCATTTCGTTGGCTAGGCTCAACACTTCCCGCCATGGCCCCTGGCGGTCCAAAATACTTTGCTTAAACTCTGGGGCGAGGAGCAAATTAGCCAACTGGGGATTATCCTTGAAAGCCTTCTTAATCTTGTCCAAAAAGCCGGCTCGGATAATGCAACCGCCTTTCCAAATGCGTGCGATTTCCGGCAGATTAACGTCGTAACCAAATTCCTGGGAAGCTTTGGCAATTAGGGCCATGCCCTGGGCATAGGAACACATTTTCGAGCAATAGAGAGCGTCCCGTACTTTGGGAATCCAGGCTTCCACGTCACCACTAAAAGCTTTAGTGGGGCCCGATAGTTGGCTAGAAGCGGCCACCCGTTCTTCTTTGAGGGAGGACATTACCCTGGCGTTAACGGCGGCGTAAATGGTGGGGATAGGAACCCCTAATTCCAAACCGCTCATTACCGTCCAGCGTCCTGTGCCCTTTTGCCCAGCGGCATCGAGGATATAATCGATTAAATGGCCTCCCGTTTCCGGATCTTTATAGGCAAAAATGTCGGTGCTGATTTCAATCAGGAAAGAGTTCAACTCATCGGTCTGATTCCATTGGCCAAAAACTTCATGGAGTTTTTCGTTACTCAGGCCCAAGCCGTTTTTCAAAATGTCGTAGGCTTCGGCGATCAGTTGCATATCACCATACTCAATGCCGTTGTGGACCATTTTGACGTAATGTCCTGCTCCCCCTGGGCCAATGAAAGTCACACAGGCGGGATTATCGGGGTCCTCCACTTGGGCGGCAATTTTGGTCAGAATGGGTTCCAATTCTTGGTAGGCGGCCGGGGTACCACCGGGCATTAAACTGGGGCCTAGCAATGCACCCTCTTCCCCTCCACTGACTCCCATGCCAACAAAACCTAGGCCGGTGGCTTCCAGATCTTTGGTGCGCCGTTCCGTATCTTCATAGAGGGAGTTACCACCATCAATGATCATGTCTCCTTCTTCCAACAGGGGTTTGAGCTCATTGATCACCGCATCCACGGGGCCCCCAGCTTTAACCATCACGAGGATTTTGCGGGGGCGCTCCAACAGTTGGACAAATTCTTCTACGGTGTAGGCGGCTTTGATATCTTTGCCCACAGCCCGTTCGGCCATGAATTTTTCAGTTTTGTTCGGAGAACGGTTAAATACGGCGATGGGAAAGCCTCGACTTTCCACGTTGAGGGCAAGGTTTTCCCCCATTACCGCCAGTCCGATCACCCCAAAGGTTCGCTTATTCATAATAGCTAGGTTAGATTGCACGATTGGGCAAGGTTAATTTCCTTAAGGTTACATCGCATTTTTTATTTGCTACTCCAGAGGGAAAATTTTCCCAAAAAAATTAGGTTTTTTGAATTAGTGAGTAAAAGCCTGCAAAGTAAAAATTCTCGGCCCGTGACAAACAATTGACGATCGCCAACCCATTTTCACAGTGGCCCATGGCGATAATGGGCAACCACTAGGTCAAAAAAGTCTGCCACAGGGGGCATTTGCAAACGATCCACCGTTGTCACCACCGATACCTGCCGCCGGAAATCCTGGCGATCGCCAGACTCGGGGCAAAATAGATAGCGCACGGAAAAATTGGGATCATCCAGCACTGGTTTAACCAAAGATTGGGGCATCAGCGCAATCATTTCACTTTCTTGTACTACTCCATAAAAAGCTTCAGGAATATTTAATTCCAGGCTAACATTGAGGGGAATTTCCCTACGACTGAACTCATCTTCCACCAAGCGGCGCATCCGGTAACCATCTTTAAAAATAACTTGGGGATAGGGGCCTAAATCCTGCCAAGTGATGGTTCTTTTTTCCTTCAGGGGATGATTACCAGCCATTAAAACGCAAATTTGCTCTTCATAGAGGGGCTTTATGGCCAAATCCTTAGTGTTAGTTAAACTGCGATGACTCATGACAATGGCTACATCCACCAAGCCGTCCTGTAAAACCTTCAACGCTCGGTCACTGCCCAGGGCCGTAACCCGTAATTGAATTTGAGGATGTTCTAGGCAAAACTTAGGCAATAAAGTAGGCAAAGAAGAGATGCAAACTGAATGGATTGCCGCCACACATAATTCCGTTTGTTTACCCTGAAAAAGGCTACTAATTTCTTCACTAGCTATGTCCCATTCCTGACAAATTTTCCTTGCCCGCCGCAGAAATAATTCCCCCGCTACCGTTAGCTTAGCCTGGGCTCCCCGGTGAAATAGTTGACATTTAAGCGCGGATTCTAAACCCTGAATTTGCCTACTGATGGTAGATTGGGTCACTTCTGATTGTAATGATGCCTGCTGAAAACTGCCTAGTTCTGCAACTTTTAAAAAAGCCTGTAACTGTTCTAGTCGCATAGGTTGGTTTTCGGGGAAAAAGTGAGATAATAAACTCTTTTTAGCTATAGCATTTTCCATTTCTCCAAACTGTTATTGATGTACTTTTCTTCGGGCAATGATAATGGAAGCAAAAAAAGCGGGAGGACGAATTGTTATCCATCTTCCCGTAAATTTCTGAGGAGTTTTTCAGCGTTCTAAAGTTAAGTGGTCCACAAATTTGAGTAAAGATTTTTTTCCATAACCTTGCCTAAAGGTCAGCGGGGAAATCTTTACCAAAACTAATCCCTTGGACTAATTTTATTTGTCGTCCAAAGCAGCGATGCCGGGCAGAACTTTGCCTTCCAGCAATTCCAGACTAGCGCCACCACCGGTGGAGATGTGGCTCATTTTTTCCGCCACCCCCACTTTTTCCACCGCGGCTACGGAGTCACCACCACCAATGATAGTGACAGTGCCAGTTTCGGTTAATCCAGCCAAACTATGGGCGATCGCCTCAGTTCCCTTAGCAAATTTTTCAAACTCAAAGACTCCCATGGGGCCATTCCAGATCACGGTGCCACAACCTTCGAGGGCCGCTTGGAAGGTTTTAATGGAATCGGGGCCGATATCCAGACCCATCCAACCATCGGGGATGGCATCAACGCTAACGGTTTGGTCGTTGGCATCGGGGGCAAAGTTATCCGCTACAACCACATCGGTAGGTAACAGAAACTCTACGCCTTTTTCCTTGGCTTTAGCCATTAATGTGGTAGCCAATTCTAATTTGTCTTCTTCCACCAGGGATTTACCGGTGCTCAAACCCTGGGCTTTGTAGAAAGTGAAAATCATGCCGCCGCCGATGATCAGCTTGTCACACTTATCCAACAGGGTTTCAATCACACCAATTTTGCTGGATACTTTGGAGCCCCCCACAATGGCCACCAGGGGACGTTTGGGGGATTCGATGGCCCCTTGGAGGAACTGTAATTCTTTTTCGATCAGATAACCCGCCACGTTGGGGCTGAGGAAATGGGTTACCCCTTCGGTGGAAGCGTGGGCCCGGTGGGCAGTGCCAAAGGCATCGTTAACGTAGAGGTCGGCATTGGCTGCTAATGCCTTGGCAAATTCTGCATCGTTGCCTTCTTCTCCGGCATAGAAACGGAGATTTTCCAACAGAGCTACACCGCCATTGGGCAAGCTGGCAATTTTTGCCGCCACTTCAGCCCCAATGCAATCGTCGCATTTGACCACGGGTTGTCCCAACAATTCCCCTAGGCGATCGCCAACGGGGGTCAGGCGCATGCTGTCCACCACTTTGCCTTTGGGACGGCCAAAATGACTACCTAAAATAACTTTAGCCCCTTTGCTGAGGAGATCTTTGATGGTGGGCAAGGCAGCCCGAATCCTGGTGTCGTCGGTGATACTGCCATTATCTAAAGGTACGTTGAAATCCACCCGCACAAAAACCCGTTTCCCCGCCAGATCCGCCTCGGTCAAATTGGCGATCGATTGCTTAGACAAAACCTTTTCCTCCTAAATGTCAAATAAACTTAACAAAATTAAACCAGTCAATGTTCCCGCCGACAATGGAAAGCCCAAAAATGACCCCCGATGATAGCATTCTGACCATCCTGCAACGGGACTATGCCAATTTCCCCCGGCAGCAAACTTTCAGCATCTACGACCCAGATGTTTATTTCCAAGATCCCCTCAGTCAATTTCGGGGCTTGGCCCGTTACGAAAAAATGATCCAGTTCCTGGCCCGCTGGTTTCGGGCGATCGATTTACAATTACACGACATTGCCCAGGTGGAAAAACAAATCACCACCCGTTGGACATTAGGTTGGACTTCGCCCCTGCCTTGGCAACCGAGAATTACCATCAGTGGTCACAGTGAACTTACCCTCAACGAAGGGGGATTAATTGTTGCCCACATTGATTACTGGGACTGCTCTCCCTGGAATGTGCTGAAACAACATTTTCGGACTTGAATAGCCACAAACATTGACATCCTCTCCTAGCCATTCTGGTGGGGCGCTGGGGCTGGGCCCTGGGACTGAGTTTCCGGGAGAGGTTCCGATGGAGTTGATTCAGGGTGCAAAAGTTGCCCACTGATGGTTTTGACGACAATGTATAAAATTGGCACCACAAATAGGCTGAGGAAAGTGGCCACCAACATGCCGCCAAATACTGCTGTACCTAATGCCTGGCGACTACCGGCCCCCGCTCCAGTGGCGATCGCCAAGGGAAAAATACCAAAGAGGGTGGAAAGGGCTGTCATTAAAATGGGTCGGAGACGATCCTTGGCGGCTTCCAGGGCGGCCTTAGCAATGGGATAACCTTCCGCCCGTAGCTGATTGGCAAATTCCACAATCAAAATGGCGTTTTTACTGGAAAGACCAATCAACATCACTAAACCAATTTGGCAGTACACGTCATTGGGAAAACCCCGTAAGGTCTGGGCTGTCAATGCTCCCAAAATGGCCAGGGGCACGCTGAGTAGAATAATCACCGGATCAACGTAATTTTCATACTGGGCGGCTAGCACCAGAAAGACAAACAATAAACCCAGGCCAAAAATCAGGGGTGCCTGGCCCTGGGAACCCATCTCCTCCAGCGAAATGCCCGACCATTGAAAATCAAATCCCGGTGGCATTACCTGTCGGGCGATCGCCGCCATGGCATCCATCGCTTGCCCCGTACTAACCCCAAAGTTGGCAGATCCCGTAATGGCGATCGAGCGAAAAAGATTGTAATGGGTAATAATCGGCGCCCCCACATCCTGGGTCACCGTCACCAAATTCGCCATGGGAATCATTGTGCCTGACTCACTGCGGACATAGAGACGACTGATATCCTCCGGGCTACTGCGGAACTGCTCATCGGCCTGGAGATAAACCCGATAGGTCCGACCCTGGAGGACAAAATCATTGACATAGCTAGAACCCAACGCCGTTTCCATGGTCTGGAAAATTTGGTCCACCGGCACCCCTAAGCTTTTAGCTTTGTTGCGATTGACATTGACAATTAACTGGGGATTATTGGCTTGGAAAGTACTAAATACCCTGGTTAAAGCCGGATTTTGGTTGGCGGCGCCGAGGATTTCTCCCATGGTACCCACCATAGTATCCAGCTCACTATTGACCCGTAAATCTTGTAACTGAAAGTCAAAACCGCCAAATTGCCCTAAACCCCGAATAGGAGGAGGGTTAATGGGAATAATATTAGCCTCAGGAATTTGGGAAAATTTACCAAACATCTGGCCGATAATAGCCTGGACGGATTGGTTCGGGGCAGTCCTTTCCGCCCAGGGCTTGAGGCGGCTAAAAATAATCCCTTGGTTGGGGCTATTGCCACTAAAGCTAAACCCCCCCACCGCAAACGTAGCTGTAATTTCCGGCACCGCTAGCAATTCCTTTTCCACCTGGGCCATTACCCGGCTAGTGTACTGGAGGGAAACCCCCTGGGGAGCTTGGATGATGGTGATGAAATAACCTTGGTCTTCCTCCGGTAAAAACGCGGTGGGGACAGTAATGTAAAGCCAAGCGGTGGCGCCAATCAATAATGCAAATACCCCAATTACCCACATCCGAAAATTGATCAATTTAGCTAACGCATCACCGTAGCTATTTTTGACAATGTCTAGTACCCGGTTAAACCAATTGAAAAAGCCCGCAATAAAAGCCGGTGGTTCTTGGCCTTCCCGCAGTAACAAAGCACAGAGGGACGGGGTGAGGGTCAGGGCCAGAAAAGTGGAAAGGAGAATGGAAAAAGCGATGGTGAGGGCAAATTGTTGATATAAAGCCCCCGTGGTGCCGGGGAAAAAAGCCACCGGAATAAACACCGCCATCAACACTAAAGAAGTGGCAATTACTGCCCCCGTTAATTCCCCCATGGCCTCCTGGGCTGCTTCCTGGGGATCTTCGTGTTTCACTTTGATAAAACGGCTAATTTGCTCCACCACAATGATGGCATCATCCACCACTAGCCCCGTGGCCAGGGTTAAACCAAACAGGGTCAAACTGTTAATGGAAAAGTTAAAGACCTTGACAAAAGCAAAGGTGCCAATTAGTGCCAGGGGAATGGTTAAAGCGGGGATTAAAGCTGATCGCCAATCCTGGAGAAAAACGAGAATTACGAGAATTACTAGAACCACGGCGATGAGCAGGGTTTCCACCACTTCTGAGAGGGACTCCTGCACAAATTCAGTGGTATCAAAGGCAACGTTATATTCAATGCCTTCGGGAAAGTTTTGGGCTAAACGGGCCATTTCGTCCCTGACCAAGCGGGCTACTTCCAAGGCATTACTGTCCAACAGTTGATAAATGCCTAACCCCACCGCTTCCTGACCTCGAAAGCGTAGAAAACTGCTGTAGTTTTGAGCCCCCAATTCCACCCGACCAATATCCTTAAACCTGACCACAGAGCCGTTGGCCCCGGATTTAACAATTAAGTTTTCAAAGTCATTTACGTCCGTTAACTGACTACTAGCCAAAAGGTCTAGCTGATACTCTTGCCCCGGCGGTGCGGGTTCCGCTCCAATTTGCCCAGCCCCCACCTGTAAATTCTGTTCCTGCAGAGCCCGACTTAGATCCGCCATGGTCAATTGTTGGGCAGCCAATTTCATTGGATCTACCCAGAGGCGCATGGCATAGAGCCTTTCCCCAAAAATGCGTACATCCCCCACCCCTTCCAGCCGGCGGATGGGATCCACCAGATAGCGATCAGCGTAGTTACTTAGGAAAATGTTGTCGTACTGGCCATTGGGGCTAGTGATGCCAATACCCAACAGGAGAGCGTTGGATTCTTTGTTAACCCTAATGCCCGTTCTTCTCACTGCTTCGGGCAGTTGGGGTTCCGCTAGGGCCACCCGATTTTGCACATCAACGGCGGCAATGTCTTTATTTTGACTCCGGTCAAAGGTAACGGTAATGCTACTGGTGCCATCATTACTACTGGTGGAGGAAATGTAGCGCATCCCCTGCACCCCGTTGATCTGCCGTTCTAAAATGTCGGTGACGGCCCTTTCCACCACTTCCGCATTGGCACCGCTGTAGTTGGAACTAACCTGAATTGTGGTCGGGGCTACTTCCGGAAATTGGGCGATCGGCAAGCTAAAAATGCTGATTGTCCCCACCAGCAGGATGATGATGGCGCAAACGCTGGAGAAAACAGGGCGTTTAATGAAAAAATCAACAAACATGGCAGGGAAAAGGGCAATTGGTTGGCACAAACCGGCTCAATCTCCAGCCGATTCTGCCACATTGTTACATACCTTTAACAATTGCCTAACCTTCTTTGGGTTGATCTTCAGCCCCACAGGATTTCAGTTTGATATTACGCTAACGTTGCCTTGATAACTTCGTCGGTGGCGGCATCACTGATAGTTACTTCACCGATCGCCGTCGGGAGAATAAAGCGAACTTTACCCGCTTTGACTTTTTTGTCGTGCAGTAAACTTGCCAGTAAGTCATCCACTGCCAAACTCTGGGGAATCTCAGTGGGTAACTTAGTTTTAAGCAATAATTGCCGTTGGCGATCGCCTAGGGATTGGTCACAAAGTCCTAGGTAATGGGCAATTTTGGCCGCCGCTTCCATGCCAATGCCCACCGCTTCTCCGTGATTGATTACCCCGTAGCCCGTTAAACTTTCCACCCCATGGCCAATGGTGTGACCGTAGTTAAGAATGGCCCGTAACCCCGCTTCCTTTTCATCTTGACTAACCACATCCACCTTGGCTTGGCAGGACCGTTGGATAATTTGCGTCAGTAATTCCGCCGGTAGGCGATCGATACCGGATAAATCTTCCGCTTCTTCCAGAGCAGTAAATAAATCTGGATCCCAAATTACCCCGTATTTAATTACTTCCGCCATGCCAGCCCGAAATTCCCGCTCCGGCAAAGTTTTTAACACAAGGGGGTCAATGTACACCAGTCGTGGCTGGTAAAAAGCGCCAATTAAATTTTTGCCCTGGGGATGGTTTACTCCGGTTTTGCCACCAATGGAGGCATCGACCATAGCCAATAAAGAGGTTGGCACTTGCACAAAGTTGATACCCCGGAGCCAAGTGGCCGCCCCAAAGCCTGTCATATCGCCAATGACGCCTCCCCCCAGGGCAACCATGGTGGAATTTCGTTCCAAATTGGCTGCAAAAACGGCATCGTAAAGCCCGTTGATGGAAGCAAGGGTTTTATGGGTTTCCCCGGCGGGAATCAAATGTTGAAAAACCTCATATCCCTCTCGTTTTAGGGCTTGGATGACAACTTCGCCATAGTGGTCATAAATTTCGGGGTTGGACACCACCATGATTTTTTTGCCCAAAGCTAGGGGGGCTAAATGGCCCGCTATTTCCCCTAAACTCCCCGGGGCGATTTGCACTTGATAGGGGGACTGGGGCAGAGGAACGGAGATGGTGGTAGCCATAAGTTGCTGGTTCAATCGGCGGCGCTGGATCGTACAATAGCAAACAATTACAACGTTTTTATCAAAGCGAGGAACAAAATTATGGCCGCTGGTGTTGGTATTTTTATTGGTTATATTGCTGTTTTTACGGGAGTAACTTTGGGTCTCCTATATGGTCTGCGCTTTGTCAAGCTAATTTAATAAATCTTCAAGTCTTCAATTGCCCAATTAATTAAGAACTGGTGTCAGGGCTTTCCCCAAACTTTTTCGTAGGGATGATCGACTTCAAGCTTGTTTCCAACGGAATTGTTTCGGGCGATCGCCACTGTTTGCAACCAGTTCTTGGGCAGTAAAAATTGGGTAAAACCGAAAGAAATTAGAAATTTCTAAATTTATTCTTATCTAATCAAACTAAATTAATCAAAATATTTAAGCATCACCATGTTCCCCACCATCCGTCCCCGTCGTCTGCGCCAAACTGATGTTCTTCGCCGCATGGTTAGGGAAAATACCCTCACCGTCAATGATTTGATTTATCCTCTGTTTGCCGTGCCCGGTAGCAGTGTCGCCAAGGAAGTGGTTTCCATGCCGGGGGTTTACCAACTGTCGGTGGATAAAATTGTTGACGAAGCCAAAGAAGTGCGGGATTTAGGCATTCCGGCCATCATTTTATTTGGTATTCCCGAAGATAAGGACACCGATGCCACCGGAGCTTGGCATGATTGCGGCATTGTCCAAAAGGCCACAGAAGCAGTGAAGAAAGCAGTGCCGGATTTGGTGGTGATTGTCGATACCTGTTTGTGTGAATATACCGACCATGGCCACTGTGGTTATCTACAAACGGGGGATTTAACCGGCCGGGTATTAAACGATCCCACCCTGGAATTATTGAAAAAAACCGCTGTTTCCCAGGCCAATGCCGGGGCAGATATTATTGCACCTTCGGGGATGATGGATGGTTTTGTCCAGGCCATTCGGGAAGCTTTGGATGACCATGATTTCCAAAATATCCCCATTCTTTCCTATGCGGCTAAGTATGCTTCGGCCTATTACGGCCCCTTCCGGGATGCGGCAGATTCCTCTCCCCAATTTGGCGATCGCCGGACGTACCAGATGGACCCGGGTAATAGTCGGGAAGCGTTGAAAGAAGTGGAGTTGGATTTGCTCGAAGGAGCGGACATGGTCATGGTCAAACCAGCTTTGTCCTACATGGATATTATTTGGCGCATTAAGGAAATGACCAATCTGCCGGTGGCGGCCTACAACGTTTCTGGGGAATATTCCATGGTTAAGGCAGCCGCCCTAAACGGTTGGATCGACGAACAAAAAGTTACCCTGGAAACCCTCACCAGTTTTAAACGGGCGGGGGCAGATCTAATTTTGACCTACCACGCCAAGGATGCGGCCCGCTGGCTACAGGGTTAAGCTAACAAAAGCGTGACATGGAGAACTGGCCATGGTGCAAGCTTTGGTTTCCCCTCCCATTGAGGAGACTCCCCAGGTTAGTTGGGAAAAGTTACCCGACGATTTTATTTTGCCCGATGCTCCCGTAGACAATATTAATCAACCCCTGTTAGCGGCGGCTTTATCCGATGCCCTCCACCAGGGGGGAAAGTTATCTAACCAAAGTTTAACCACCACCAACTACGGCATTTGCGCCCGTTTGGACGGCCAGTTTGTGGTCAAAGCTCCCGACTGGTCCTATGTTCCCAACATCACTGTTCCCCAGGCTGAGGTGGAGCGTAGTTATACTCCCCAACTCCAAGGGGATCTACCCGCCATCGTCATGGAATTTATCTCCGAAATGGAAGGGGGGGAATATTCTGCTAAACCTACTTTTCCACCGGGGAAATAGTTTTTCTATGAACAAATTCTCAAAGTCCCCTACTATTGCATTTTCGACCTGAAAACTCCCCACTTAGAAGTTTACAAACTTGACGGTGGAGGCCAATATCAGCCCGAATCTCCCCAAGCGGAAGGAAGATTTTGGATTGCAGGGTTGGATCTTTTCCTCGGCATTTGGGAAGGCGATCTCGCAGAGATCCGCTACGCGGTGCGCCAGGGGCAACATTGTCATTGGTTGCGCTGGTGGACAGAATCGGGAGATTTACTCCTCTGGGGTTCAGAATTGGCCCGAGCTGAAAAGGTCAGGGCTGATCAGGAAAAACAACGGGCCGATCGCCTGGCGGAATTGTTACGGGCCCAGGGCATTGATCCCGAGGGGCCCTAGATTCACCGGAAGGTATGGGCTATGCACCGGCCACCACCAATGTCAGGGAGCCGCGGTCGGGGTCAATGGTTTACCTTAAGATTGGAACAGAAACCCGTCACCGAGGTAGTAAATAATGCGAGCTGTGTTGATGGCAGGGGGGGCAGGCACCCGTTTGAGACCCCTGACTTGCGATCTGCCAAAGCCCATGGTGCCCATTGTTAATCAACCGATCGCCGCCCACATTATCCATTTGCTCCGTCGCCATAACATCACTGAAGTGGTGGCCACTCTGCACTACCTCCCCGATGCCATGCGGGATTATTTTTTGGATGGTAGTGAATTTGGCGTTCAAATGACCTATGCAGTCGAGGATGAACATCCCTTGGGAACAGCGGGTTGTGTCAAAAATATTGAAGAGTTGTTGGACGATACATTTCTGGTCATCAGTGGTGATAGCATTACCGACTTTAACCTCACAGCGGCGATCGCCTTCCACAAGCAAAAACAGGCTAAGGCCACGTTAATTTTGACCAAAGTGCCCAACCCCCTTGAATTTGGCGTGGTCATCACCGACGAGAATCAGCGGGTGCAAAGGTTTTTAGAAAAGCCCTCCACCAGTGAAGTTTTTTCCGACACCGTCAATACGGGCACCTATATTCTGGAGCCAGAAGTGTTGACTTATCTGCCCCCTAAGGAAGAAATGGATTTTTCCAAGGATTTATTTCCCCTCCTGCTGGAAAATGGCGAACCTATGTATGGTTTTGTCGCCGATGGCTACTGGTGCGACGTTGGTAACTTGGATGCCTATCGAGAAGCCCAATACGATGCCCTAGAAAAAAAGGTTTCTCTGGAATTGGGTAATCTCCCGCGCCATTCTGATATTTGGATCGGTGAGCATACCACCATTGACCCCAGTGCTGTGCTCATCCCCCCCCTGGCGATCGGGGACAACTGCAACATTGGCCCAGGAACGCGGTTAGAAGCGGGCACCATCATTGGCGATAATGTCACCATCGGCGCTGGGGCAGAACTGAAACGGGCCATTATTTGGAACGGTGTACTCATTGGCGACGAAGCATACCTGGCCGCCTGCGTGGTGGGACGGGGTTGTCGGGTGGAACGACGGGTGCAAATCCTCGAAGGGGCCGTGATTGGTCCCCTATGCATCATTGGGGAAGAAGCTCAGATTAACTCCAACGTCAAAGTTTGGCCCAGTAAACGGGTAGAACCGGGGGCCATCCTCAATATCAATTTAATTTGGGGCAGCACCGGCCACCGGAATCTATTTGGACAGAGGGGTGTTTCCGGCATTGTCAACATTGACATGACCCCTGAATTTGCTGTGAAATTGGGGGCCGCCTACGGTTCTTCCCTCAAACCCGGAGCGGAAATTGTTGTTTCCCGGGATCAGCGCAACGTCTCCCGCATGGTGACCCGTTCCCTCATTGCTGGTCTGATGTCCGTGGGGGTCAATATCCAAAACCTGGAAGCTACCGCCATTCCCATTGCCCGCACCATGACGCCGAAATTGAAAGTTGCTGGTGGTATCCATGTGCGGATCCACCCCGATCGCCCGGACTACTTACTAATTGAATTTTTAGATAGCCAAGGCATTAACATCTCCAAAAAGACCGAGAAAAAAATTGAGGGGGCCTACTTCAAGGAAGATTTACGGCGGGTAAGCATTCCCCAAATCGGCGATATGTCCTATCCAGCTCAGGTGCTGGAAACCTACTGCCACACCTTTGAGAAACTGCTGGACATGGACACCATCAACAGCGATGGGGCGAAAATTGTCATCGATTACGCCTATGGGGTATCCGGGGCCATTCTGCCCTTGCTGTTAACTAAATTCGGTTGCGATGCAGTGGTACTCAATGCCAGCCTACGACAAACTGCCGTTTCCAACGAAGAAAAGGAGGTTTTGCTCAGTCAGTTGGGGCAAGTAGTATCGGCGTTACAGGCTAATTTGGGTGTGCAGGTTTCCGCCAACGGAGAACAACTTACTTTAGTGGATGAAGGGGGCCTACCCATTCGGGGGGAACTATT
Organism: Synechocystis sp. PCC 6714; assembly: GCF_000478825.2. Lineage (NCBI taxonomy): Bacteria > Bacillati > Cyanobacteriota > Cyanophyceae > Synechococcales > Merismopediaceae > Synechocystis > Synechocystis sp. PCC 6714. The sequence goes on from NZ_CP007542.1 coordinate 2,687,752, forward strand.
GACAGCATTAATGGTACATATGATGTTGACAGCTTCTCCCCGGGGAACCATTGTGGTGCCCGTACAAGCCTCCAGTGCCGTGGAACAATTGGCCCGCCGCCATGGGGGGAAAGTTTTACGCACCAAGGCCAATCCCACCGCTTTGATGGCCGCCGCCCAGTCGAGCCATAATGTCGTTCTAGGGGGAAGTGGGGAAACGGGCTTTATTTTTCCCCGTCTGCATCCTGGTTTTGATGCCATGTTTTGCATTGCCAAAATCATGGAAATGCTGACTGTACAAGGACGCACCCTGGGGGAAGTGCGCGCAGAATTACCAACGGTCTACCTCTACCACAACAGTTGCACTGTCCGTTGCTCTTGGAAAATTAAGGGCGCTCTGATGCGTCATTTAGTGGAAATTCATCGAGACCAGCACATCGAACTAGTGGATGGAGTGAAGGTAACTTTTGCCAACGCTGACAACTGGGTGTTGATTTTGCCCGATGCCGGGGAGCCATTAGTTCATATTTATGCCAATAGTGAAAACCGCCACTGGGTAGATGACAAGTTGCGCCATTACCAAGCCCAAGTGTTGAATTTTATCAGTGATGCCCAGGAAGAGTCCTACCAACACTTTGCTTGATGGGGATTGGAGTCTGCCGGTTGGCCCCGTCGGGATGCTCAGAGAGAATATACTTGTCCGCCCATAAACACCCTAGTGATACCCTTGGACTTTAAAGCCTGGGCGGTTTTTTGCACCATGCCTGCATCGGGGAGTCGAATTACTTTTTGGGTCCGTAGGGAAAAGCGGCGAGCCACCCGATGATTATCGAAAACGGGCAGGGTTTTAGCTTGGACTTCCCCGGGGGGCAGTACCCCATCAAAACTAAACTCTTTGAGGGGACGGACAATCAATTCTCCCCTCCGGTCCACCACAAGGTAGCAATTCTTTGGCATGGTTGCCCCCACTAGGGGCAGAATCGAGACCACTGCCTCGGTGTTTCTTGGCGCTTTTTTGGCGGTAACTGGAGGAGTGGAGAACTCATCTTCTTGGTCGTCATCGAAGTCATCCAGCCCATCTTCGAAGTCGTCGTCTTGGTCATCATCCTCGTCATCATCATCAAGGGCATCAATGGCTTCGTCGTCGAGCAAGTCTAAATCTTCGTCTATGTCCTTAACAATTTCATCCAGGGCAGAGGATTTAATTGAAATAATCTGGGGGCGCTGGGTTATGGGGGAATCTGATTGTACTTGGGCTTCGGTGATGGAATTTTCCCATTCCGTTGCTATGGATTGCTCCGCAGGGGGAGCAACGATCGCCGGAGGGTCTATTTTTTTAACTTTGTTGACTACGCTAACCACTTCCACTGTGGGTTTGCCGTGCCCAGTCTTGCCGGAAGTTTTTTCAGGCTGATTTATCTCTCGAGAGACGGAATCCGCACTGGACCTTTTCCTGGAACGCACCCGCCGCCCTTGGTTAACGGTGGTGGAGCTATCCTGACTGTTGGATTCAGATTCACTGGCAACCTCCGGCACTATTGACAATGGTTTATTGACCGGTTTATTCACCTGGAGTACCACTGGCGCCTTTTCCGAGTCGGGCAGGGGCAAAGTTAGTTGGGCGTCAATTTTAGGGCTTTTGTTTCCTCTTTTTTCCTGCACCAAAGTTTCATACTCCCCACTGGCGATCGCCATTTTGAGAAGACGACTAACGGTGGAAACGCTCACCCCAAAACGTTCCGCCAGGGTAGTGGTGGTGGCGGGAGTTTGACGGTAAAGGTCAACCAACTCTTGCTTATCGGTGTCGGTCAGCTTAGCAGGACTCATGGCAGTAACCATCAGGACAATTTGACATTAGTGGAACAGACGACAGGGGTGAATCTGCTAATATGTGGTTGATTCGGCGGCGGCCGGGCAAAGGAGCGCAACCCTGGATAAGACTCCAAGGACTTAGACTTTTTCCCACTACGGCCGAATAGTCCTATTCCAGCTACCTTGCAATATATCATTATGCCAATTGCTGCGGCGAAACCGGCCCTTCTTGTCCTTGCGGATGGCACTGCCTACCCCGGTTGGTCCTTTGGGGCCGATGGCACCACAGTGGGGGAGGTGGTCTTCAACACTGGCATGACCGGTTATCAGGAGGTAATGACGGATCCCAGCTATTGCGGCCAGATTGTTACTTTTACTTACCCCGAATTGGGCAACACCGGGGTCAACCCAGAAGATGAGGAGTCCATCCACCCCCACGTTAAAGGGGTTGTGGCCCGCAATATCACCCGCCGCCCCAGCAATTGGCGATCGACCCAATCCCTACCAGATTATTTGGTGGAACATAAAATCATCGGCATTTACGGCATCGACACCAGAGCCCTTACCCGTAAGTTGCGTTCCGTCGGTGCCATGAACGGCGGCATCTCCACCGAAATTTTGGAGCCCGAAGCCCTACTGCAGTATATCCAGGCCGCTCCCTCCATGGCCGGTTTGAACTTGGTCAAAGAAGTCACCACCAGCGAAGTTTACGAATGGACGGACCCCACCGATGACCATTGGCAGTTTGGCCCGGTGAATGAACACAAAGAAGAACCGCCCTTAACAGTGGTGGCCCTGGACTTTGGGGTCAAGCGCAACATTCTCCGTCGCCTGGCCAGTTATGGTTGTCGGGTAATTGTGGTGCCTGCTAGCACCTCCCCTGAGGAAATTCTTAAATATAACCCCGACGGGATTTTTCTTTCCAATGGCCCTGGGGATCCCTCCGCTGTTGAGGAGGGTATTATTACCACCAAGGAGTTGTTGGCGGCCCAAAAGCCCATGTTTGGCATTTGCATGGGGCATCAAGTGTTGGGACTGTCCCTGGGGGCGGAAACCTTTAAGCTCAAGTTTGGGCATCGGGGTCTGAATCAACCCTGTGGCTTGGACCAACAGGTGGAAATCACCAGTCAGAACCATGGCTTTGCAGTGACAGAGGGGTCCCTGGTGGAGGAAGTGGAAATTACCCATTTCAATCTCAACGATAAAACTGTGGCGGGGTTACGCCACAAGGAATTGCCCTTTTTCTCGGTGCAGTATCACCCCGAAGCTAGCCCCGGTCCCCATGATGCGGATTATTTGTTTGAGAACTTTGTCAAGTTAATGCGACAAAAAAAGGCTGAGATCCATGGCCAGGTTTCAGGTTAAATCCTTTGTCCCATCACTCTGATCAACTCCAACTGCCGTTGGTAATGTTCGCCGGGGAATGGTTCTGGTGGGTTTTTGTCTGCCATGGTGCAGAAAAATGGTGAATCTGGGTTTTCGGTGCGTAATAATGTGAAGAATAGTTACAAGCAAAATCGGTCAGGTTGGTTTATCTATTACCCGTAAAATCTGGCGATCGCCACCATCAAAGTTATGAAGGCGAATCAACCACGGCCTAGGCTAGCTGGTAGAATTAACCACCGCACCCAAGGTTGAATGGGCCTTTGTCGTCCCCCATTGCTCTCCCATATTTCCCTCCCATATCCGTTGCTAGCTCCTATGACAAACTCTTCTATTGCCACCAATTCTGCCCAGCCGTTCCTCGGTCAACCTTGGTTAGTGGAAGAACGGGATGCCTGTGGTGTGGGCTTTATTGCTAATCTCCGGGGGCAACCGGACCATATGTTAGTGGAGCAAGCGTTAAAGGCCCTGGGCTGTATGGAACACCGGGGTGGTTGTAGTGCCGATAACGACTCCGGCGACGGGGCCGGAGTTATGACCGCCATTCCCCGTCTGTTACTTTCCCGCTGGTTTGAAAATCGCAATTTGCCCATGCCCGATGGCGATCGCCTGGGGGTCGGGATGGTATTTTTACCCCAGGAACCTGGGGCCAGGGAGGTGGCCCGGGCCTACGTGGAAGAAGTGGTACGACTGGAAAAATTATCAGTGTTAGGTTGGCGGGAAGTGCCTGTTAATCCGGATGTATTAGGCATTCAAGCCAGAAATAATCAACCCCACATTGAACAAATTTTAGTTACCTGCCCAGAAGGTTGCGCCGGCGATGAGCTAGACCGGCGGTTGTATATTGCCCGCTCCGTCATTGGTAAAAAATTAGCTGAAGATTTCTACGTTTGTTCCTTTTCCTGTCGCACCATTGTCTATAAAGGCATGGTTCGTAGCATCATTCTAGGGGAATTTTATCTAGATTTAAAAAATCCTGAATATACCAGTAATTTTGCCGTTTATCACCGTCGTTTTAGCACCAATACCATGCCTAAATGGCCCCTCGCTCAACCCATGCGTTTATTGGGTCATAACGGGGAAATTAATACCCTTTTAGGCAATATTAATTGGATGGCAGCCAGGGAAAAGGAATTGGATGTGTCCGGCTGGACAAAAACAGAGTTGGAAGCGTTAACCCCCATTGTTAACCAAGCCAACAGTGACTCCTATAACCTCGATAGTGCCTTGGAATTGTTGGTACGCACCGGCCGCAGCCCCCTGGAGGCAGCGATGATTTTAGTACCGGAAGCCTATAAAAATCAGCCAGGGTTAAAAGATTACCCGGAAATTAGCGATTTCCATGACTACTACAGCGGTTTACAGGAACCCTGGGATGGCCCCGCTTTATTGGTATTTAGTGATGGCAAAATCGTCGGCGCCGGCCTAGATCGTAATGGTTTACGGCCCGCCCGTTATTGCATTACCAAAGATGACTATATTGTCCTGGGTTCCGAAGCGGGAGTGGTGGATTTACCGCAGGCAGATATTGTCGAGAAAGGTCGCCTAGCACCGGGGCAAATGATTGCGGTGGATTTAGCTGAGAAAAAAATTCTCAAAAATTATCAAATTAAACAGCGGGCGGCCCAAAAATATCCCTATGGGGAATGGGTGAAAACCCAGCGTCAAACGGTTGTGTCTAATAGCTTTGCTGAAAAACCTTTATTCGATAACGCCCAAACTGTACTGCAACAACAGGCTGCCTTTGGTTACACCGCCGAAGATGTGGAAATGGTGGTGGTGCCCATGGCTAGCCAGGGTAAGGAACCAACGTTTTGCATGGGAGACGACACGCCGTTAGCTGTACTGTCCAATAAACCCCGGCTACTCTACGACTATTTCAAGCAAAGGTTTGCCCAGGTAACCAACCCTCCCATTGACCCCCTACGGGAAAATTTGGTGATGTCCCTGGCTATGTTTTTGGGCAAACGGGGCAATTTGTTAGAGCCTAAAGCTGAGTCTGCCAGGACCATTAAACTCCGATCGCCATTGGTCAATGAAGTGGAGTTGCAGGCCATTAAAACTGGGCAGTTGCAGACTCACGAAATTTCTACCCTCTATGATTTGGATGGGGTAAATAGTCTGGAAACCGCTTTAGATAATTTAGTTAAAACGGCGATCGCCTCCGTTCAATCCGGTGCTGAAATCCTAGTTTTAACCGATCGCCCCCAGGGCAACACGTTAACCGAACATCAAAGTTTTATTCCCCCTTTGTTGGCGGTGGGAGCAGTACATCACCATTTAATTCGAGCCGGATTACGCTTAAAAGCTTCCCTGGTTGCGGACACTGCCCAATGCTGGAGCACTCACCATTTTGCCTGTCTGGTGGGCTATGGTGCTTCCGCCATTTGTCCCTATTTGGCATTGGAATCAGTGCGGCAATGGTGGTTGGATGAAAAGACCCAAAAGCTGATGGAGAATGGGCGGTTAGACAAGATTGATTTAACCACCGCCCTGAAAAATTATCGTCAATCCGTAGAAGCAGGATTATTCAAAATTCTTTCCAAAATGGGCATTTCCCTGCTGGCTTCCTACCATGGAGCCCAAATTTTTGAGGCGATCGGTTTAGGAGCGGAATTAGTGGAATATGCCTTTGCTGGAACCACCAGCCGAGTAGGCGGTTTGACCATCGCCGATGTGGCCCGGGAAATGATGGTTTTCCATGGCATTGCTTTTCCTGAAATGGCCAAAAAATTGGAAAACTTTGGCTTTGTTAACTACCGTCCCGGTGGCGAATATCATATGAATTCTCCGGAAATGTCCAAAGCTTTGCATAAGGCGGTGGCGGCCTACGAGGTGGGCGGTAATGGTAACAATGCGGAAGCCTACGACCATTACGAGCTGTACCGTAAATATCTCAAGGATCGCCCCGTAACAGCTCTGCGGGATTTGCTGGATCTCAATTCCGACCAAACTGCCATTCCCCTGGAGGAAGTGGAGTCGGTGGAAAGTATTGTCAAACGTTTTTGCACTGGCGGTATGTCCCTCGGTGCACTGTCCCGGGAAGCCCATGAAACTTTGGCGATCGCCATGAATCGTTTGGGGGCTAAATCCAACTCCGGAGAAGGGGGAGAAGATGTAGTACGTTACCTGACTCTAGATGATGTGGACAGTGAAGGAAATTCTCCGACTCTGCCCCACTTGCATGGATTAGAAAATGGTGACACCGCCAACTCTGCCATTAAACAAATCGCCTCTGGTCGTTTCGGTGTTACCCCGGAATATTTAATGAGTGGCAAACAGTTAGAAATCAAAATGGCCCAGGGGGCAAAACCCGGAGAAGGGGGCCAACTGCCCGGTAAGAAAGTTAGTGAATATATCGCCATGTTGCGCCGTTCTAAACCCGGTGTAACTCTCATTTCTCCACCGCCCCACCACGACATTTACTCCATTGAAGACTTAGCCCAATTAATTTATGACCTGCATCAGATCAATCCTGAGGCCCAGGTATCGGTGAAGCTAGTGGCGGAAATCGGCATTGGTACCATCGCCGCTGGGGTAGCTAAAGCCAATGCGGACATTATTCAAATTTCTGGCCATGATGGTGGTACAGGAGCATCTCCTTTAAGTTCCATCAAACACGCTGGTTCTCCCTGGGAATTGGGGGTCACCGAGGTACATCTAGTGCTAATGGAAAACCAACTACGAGATCGTGTTTTGCTCCGGGCCGATGGGGGATTAAAAACCGGCTGGGACGTGGTGATGGCGGCTTTAATGGGGGCAGAAGAATATGGCTTTGGTTCCATCGCCATGATTGCTGAGGGTTGCATTATGGCCCGGGTTTGTCACACCAACAATTGCCCCGTGGGGGTTGCTACCCAGCAGGAACGGCTACGGCAAAGGTTTAAAGGGGTGCCCGGCCAAGTAGTTAATTTCTTCTACTTCATTGCCGAAGAAGTGCGTTCCATTCTGGCTCACCTTGGTTATCGCAGTTTGGACGACATTATTGGCCGCACCGATTTACTGAAAGTGCGTTCCGATGTGCAGTTGACTAAAACCCAAAATCTGACCCTGGATTGTCTACTCAATCTTCCCGATACCAAGCAACATCGACAATGGTTAAATCACCAACCAGTCCATAGCAATGGCCCTGTGCTGGATGATGAAATTTTGGCCGATCCCGACATCCAAGAAGCTATTAGCCACCAAACCTCCGTTACTAAAACCTATCACCTAGTTAATACAGACCGCACTGTGGGCACTCGTCTGGCCGGGGCGATCGCCAAACGCTACGGCAACACTGGCTTTGAAGGCAGTATTACCCTCAACTTCCAAGGCTCAGCAGGGCAGAGTTTTGGGGCTTTCAACCTCAATGGTATGACTCTCCATCTGCAGGGGGAAGCCAACGATTATGTGGCCAAAGGTATGAATGGCGGAGAAATTGTTATTGTGCCCCCAGCTGGTGCCACCTATGCTTCGGAAAATAACGTCATCATCGGCAATACCTGCTTATATGGAGCCACAGGAGGTAGTCTCTACGCCAACGGCCGGGCGGGAGAACGATTTGCAGTGCGTAATTCCCTCGGTCAGGCGGTCATTGAAGGGGCTGGCGATCACTGCTGTGAATATATGACCGGCGGCGTAGTTGTTGTGCTCGGTCCAGTGGGTCGCAATGTCGGCGCAGGCATGACAGGGGGGTTAGCCTATTTCCTCGATGAAGCAGGGGATTTACCGGAAAAAATCAACCCGGAAATTATCAAACTGCAACGGATCACTGCTCCCAAAGGGGAAGAGCAGTTAAAAGTTCTAATCACTACCCACGTAGAACATACTGGCAGTCCCAAAGGTAAGGCGATTTTAGCCAATTGGTCGGATTATCTCGACAAATTCTGGCAGGCAGTTCCTCCTTCCGAAGCAAGTTCACCAGAGGCCAATGGGCAAGCGGGCTTGGCAGAGGAGAAGGCTTTAACCTCAGTTTAGGCTCGAATTTCACTAACTTGGGTAGTATGGGGGGAGCAATATTAAATCTCTCCTCCTGATTCCAATGCCGAAAAAAGTCCGTGAACTCAAGGCACTCCTTAAAAAAGCTGGGTTTAAGTAATTTTCAGGAAAAGGCAGTCATACAAAATGGCTACATCCTCAGTATCCTGGACGGATTACACTTTCTGGCAAGGACAGTAGTGACGCTAGAATTTACCAGGAGAGAGAAGTCTTGGCTGCCATTAAAGCTGTTAATCAAGGAGACTAGCTCAATGACAAATCTACCCTACTCGATGGTGATTGTTTGGTCGGATGAAGATGAGTGTTATCTTGTCCATCTACCGGATTTCCCGGAACAACAATTTCGGACTCATGGAGAAACCTATGAAGAAGCCGCTAAGAATGGGCAGGAGGTTCTGGAGTTGTTGCTAGAGGATGATGGTTTTCCTCGTCAAGCAGTTAAAGACATCCGGATCTCAGTCTCAAAGGTTCATTGTCGCTCATTGTCGTTGGAATATAAGTAAATTCTGGCAAGCGGTTCCTCCTTCCGAAGCAAGTTCACCAGAGGCCAATGATGATGTCGGCTTGGCCGAGGAGAAAACCTTAACCTCAGTTTAGTTGATGCGTTTGCTAGAGTAAGAGGGAGGATGGTGTTTCTTCCCTTATTTTTGTTTAAACTTAAAAAGTTTGGAAAAAATATGACTCTCTATGACAGCGCACATTCGTTATATCACGAACTTCTTTTACAATCCTACGATGAATTAAAAAAAGCCATATCTGGTCATACATTTGGGCGAAATGATTGTTTACGTCTTGCCACAATAGTATGTTCTAATTGTTACCACTTTAGAGAACATTTAAAAGAGGGTTATGGTTATGATTTTTCAATAGATTATTTAAGAGAAAGATGTGAAGATTACATTCTTGCACGAGATATAACAAATTTAACAAAACATTATAAACTAACAAATTATACTCCTCTTATTTCCAATCCAAATGATATATATGAATATTTGCATATAACTCTATATGAAGATGCCAAAGGTCAATATCGTCATCATCAAATTAAAGTTAGTGTAAAACTGACAACAGGAGTAAAAAAAGATGTTCTTTCGATTATAACTAATGTTTTGAATATGTGGACTGAAATTTTAGTTTCACAAGGTATTTTAAACAAAAGCATTTATTTTAACTACATTAATAAAATATTTTTCTCTAGAGATGAAGCAAATAAAAATCTTCCACTTCTTAAGATAAAGCAAGGTGTTAGATCTGCGCCAATAATAGCTTTTAGTCAATATGATTACGAATCCAATACATTAAAAAGCGTTGATATCAAAGACTTTAAAATGAGAATTTATGAGAAGCCAAACAATACAATTATTGACTATTCTCTAGATATTAAAGATAAAACTTTCACAGATTTTGTGGAATTGACAGATCAAGAGCAAGGAGAGCTTATAATGCTTGCAGATGATATTGATATTGAAAATTTTATTGAAAAAATAGCTAAAAAATATAACATTTATGAAAAAATCAGGATAAACGCAATATGTACCGATAAAGTAAAACAAATTAAATTGATTAAAACTTTTTTTAGAATTGATGAATTTGATGACAAAATAGATATTGATTTTGTAATTTCCTTTCCTGACATTGATATGATTTTGGAGAAAAAATATACGTTAAATCTTGAAGAAAAAACTCAATTTGAGTACTCAAAACTCATTGGACTTGAAGGTCAATTTTTAAGCAAGCTTGCTGAAAAATATGATATTTACAATCAAATTTTTAGTGATAACTTAGAGATATTTATAACGGATGACGGTATAGAACTTGGCTTTTCCATCCATTTTGATAAAAACGATAAGTGGTTCAAATTGGTAGAGGCAAATGGTCAAAATAAAATATGATTTCAATGCCAGTGCGTTAACGTTCGTTTTGACGGAGGCGATTCTAGTTAATGTGTTAAATCTTCGCCTGATCCATAATGGTAAGCAATTTTTAGAAATTATCCCTCTTCCATGGAAATTTAGGAAAAATAGAAAATGGTATGGTGTCAGTAAATGCTTATGGTTATAGTCGTTTTTAGTAAGATTGAGGCAGTCAAACTCACCGAAAAGCTTGTCAATAAAGACTTAAGCAGTCCCGAAACTATTTGAAATGACTATACTGTGATGGAATGACGTTGCCTTTAAAATTGAAAGTATTTAAACTAAAAGGAAGATTAAAAGAAGGAGACAAGTATAAAACAAAGCCGGAATTAGCGGTAGAAATAATAGAAGAATTAAAGGAAAGTGGATTTAAAATAAAAAGAGTGGTGTCAAACAGCTTATACGGAGAAAGCCATAGGACTTTTGTGAGTAGCCTAGAAAAATTAAAGATAGAATATGCAGTGGGAATCCGTAGTATAGTTGATTTAATTGAAAGTAAGACACTTACCGGAGCTAAAAGGCTGTTTGGTAAAGGTCTTGGCCGTCTCAATCTTACTTTGATTGACTATACTGATGCAAATCTAATTGCTGTTGTTATTCAACGTGCAACTTGTGTGCTCTGAAATCATCATCAAGCATGAATAAAATGACCTTGCAAACTCTTTGTGATGCTGACTAATAATACTCGCTTAAAATAAATACAAATTATTTAGATATTCAACATTTAGTCGAGAAATTAAAGCATTTGAATGAGTTAAAGTAAGTGTTCTATGGGTGAGTTGAGAACTTGCTGCACAAGTTGAATAAGCCTTAGTTTAAATGCCCGCAAACCTCTGGATTAGAATTTTTGTCGAGGATCAGCGCCGGGTAGCTCACGCCGTAATTCATTAAATTTGACCAAATGCCTCTAAACAAATGAAATCGCCCAATTTTATTTTGCGCTGACCTTTGGCTAGGATTTTGTCTATAGGTCAAGCCCCGATTCCAGTCAATGCAAGAAAAAAGATCAATTCATGGAGGTCTATCTTCATTCCTAGGATCATAGGATTAAAGGTGTCGGAAGTTGCCAACTGTATGAAGCTAGGTAAAGTGTTTCATTAAGTTCTTTGAAGCTAGATGGACTTTGGGACAATCGAAAGAGCTCAAGTTCTCACCAGTAAAGCATTTTAGCTTCTTTCCCAAGCCAAATTTTTACAGATGCAATGGAGAGAATATATGGCCCTACCCTGACTATCGCACTTTTTAAGGTGTCAGTTGATACCGACGATGGTTGCTGGTGATGGATAGGATAAAACCAATTTAAATTCGGTGGACCACGATTTAAATAAATGGAACCGGCTGATTTAATTTCCCACTGTCCTCTAGTTGAGATTTTGCCCCTAGGTCAAGGCTCAATTGCAATTAACGCAAAGACAAGCTTGATTTATGCATATTTATCCCCACAACAAAGGCCAAAGGTGTCAAATGTTACGGATTGTTAAGTGGTACCTAGTTAGTATCCACCTTAGTCATTAGGAATTACTAATTAAGTGTAGGTTGCAGTGAGCTATTCCCTCGCCTTAGGCATTGAGTTATGTACCCATTGTTTCTGACCTGCACTTTTGTTACAATTCTTAACACTGGCTTAACAATCTCTTAAGAGTCTTAGTATAAAGTCTTAAGCAAACATTAAGATTTGAGTTTTTTCTCTGAATCCTATGCTTCTAGCGTGCCCTGTGCCAAAACCCTAAAATCTAGACTAGGCAAAAGCTAGTCACCAGGCTCTCCGGAGTCAACCCCATCGAATCCCGGAAAATATATGTTCATCTTCCCTCGCCTTCCCCGCTCCTTGCCTGAGAATAACTTGTTTCAAGGCCGCTCCCCTCTGCCATTAGAAGTGGAGCAAGGTAATGGTGGTGCCAGCCGTGGACAGCACCTCCGTGAAGCTCTGACTAAGGCGGTGGCCGACCAGGGATTCAGGCTCAATTTTCAGCCCCAATGGGATGCTCGGGGAAAAAATCTGGTGGGAGTAGAAGCATTGATCCGTTGGCGACATCCTGAGTTGGGCAACATCTCCCCCGAGGAATTTATTCCTTTGGCAGAGGAAATGGAACTAATCGTAAACATTGGTGAATGGGTGTTACGTGCTGCATGTATTCAGTATCAAATTTGGCAAATGGAAGGGCTACCGCCCTTTTTACTGGGAGTCAATTTGTCATTGCAACAGTTACAAAGACCCAATTTTGTCTGGACTGTCCGACGAATTCTAGAGGAAACGGGAATGCCCCCCTCCCAATTGCAGTTGGAAGTGACGGAGGGATTGATTTTCAGGGATTTGCAGCACACCATTGATGTTCTTCGGGATTTAGAGCAGCTTGGTGTCCGTTTGGCGATCGACGATTTTGGTACGGGTTATTCCTCGCTTTCCGTGCTGAAAAATTTACCTGTCCATACTCTGAAAATTGACAAGTCTTTTCTCGAGGATTTGGAAATGCATCAAAAGGCGGAGTTCATTCTCGAAAGTATAATCAGGCTGGGCCAGCGTTTACAGTTGAGCGTGGTGGCGGAAGGGGTAGAAACGGAGAGTCAACTGCAGTTACTACAATCCTTACAGTGTGACGTGCTCCAGGGCTTTTTCTTCAGTCGTCCCCTCAACGAGGAAAAAATTACCCACTATCTTCACCACTGCTGCAATTCCGGTAATTCGACCAATTCAACCACGGCGATCGCCGCCTAGGTATTGCCTCCAAATCCGACGAATGATTAACTTTACTCCAATATTCCTATGACTGCCTTTGTCTTTCCCCTTTCCGAGGACCGTGCCATGGTTAATCAATTTTGGTCTTCTGTTCCCCAACAGGCTGAAAACAATAGTGTCAAACGGGCTATCCCCCGGGAATTGTTAGGACAGTTAATGGCAGAGAGATTTACTGGCCAACTGACTATCCGTAACCCCTTTGATGAGTTTGTTGATTGGCAGATTTACCTGGGCAATGGCAAAATTCACTTTGCCAACAGTGCGGTGGGCAATGGTAAACGTTTGAATTATATGCTGGGTAAGTTATTTCAAGATAGACATCTGCAACTACCAAGCCAGTTGGACAGTGACTATAACTACATTTGTGAGCTATGGAGAAAAAAATATTTTTCTTTTCAGCAAACCCGGTCAGTCTTAACTCAATTCACCCAGGAAGCTTTGGTCCAGGCCCTTTCTCTACCCAAAACCGAATATAGATTGGAGCCCAATAACAAGCTTAGACATCTTTTCCTGAACCTTAATTTAGAGCAGGCCGTGGGTCCCATTGAGAAAAAGGTAAATTACTGGTGGGAGTTGCGTTCGGAAATTAATTCTCCTTTTCAACGGCCTTTGGTACAGGATATGCGGAAATTACGGGGAGTTTTGACTAAGGCTAATCCCCAAACCAACGAAGAATTTTGGCAGGTATTTCAACAGAGTTTGGAAAATTTGCACTGTCTTTACGACATTGCCAGCGCCACTAAACTCAGCACCCTACAATTGGCGATCACCATGCGGAATTTAATTAAGGCGGGGGATATTACTATGCTCCCCTACCAGGAAATTGCCATTGATAATCGTCCTTTGGTGGTTAGCGTGGACGAAAACCAAGCCCATCAGCATATTATTGAGTACACACTGGAAAAAAGTGGTTATCGGGTGAATACCATCACCGATCCGTTCAAAGCACTGGCTTCCCTCCAGGGACAAAATCCTGACCTAATTCTGATCGATGCCGATATGGAGAAAATGGATGGTTACCAACTCGCTTCCCTCTGCCGTAAATCTCCCCAGCTTAGCGGAGTCCCTATTATGTTGATGGTAGACGATAACAACCTAGTGCAAAATATTAAAGCAAAAATGTCTGGGGTCAATGATAATTTGCAAAAGCCTTTTCTACCCCAAGATTTATTACTAAAGGTAAAAAATAATTTACGGGCAGTAGCCACAGCATAAGATCCCTAGGCCAGCTCCATCGAATTTAGTATCTGGTATATTGTCCTTTTTCCGAGATATGCTTTTTCTCAGTCAAATGTGGGGGAGCTAGACTGGGAGGCGTGATTATGGATAACAATACTCTGCTGTTGATCCTGGCCAATATCATCATCATTATTGGTCTAGCCCGTCTGATTGGTTTACTGTTTGGCCGTTTTCAACAGCCCCCGGTCATTGGGGAAATTATTGCGGGGATCATGTTGGGGCCTTCCCTATTGGGTTTATTGTCTCCGGCTGTAGAAAAAAGTTTATTTCCGCCAACAACCCAGCCTTTCCTATATCTACTTTCGGAAATTGGCTTAATTTTTTATATGTTTTTGGTTGGTTTGGAGCTTAACCCCCAGCATCTCCGCCAAAAACTCAAGGTTGCCATTTTAACTTCCAACGTTAGTATCCTGTTTCCCTTTATTTTGGGAATAGCTCTATCTTCGGCGATTCTCTACTCCCTCAATCAACCCAATCAAACTAGCTTTATTCCTTTTGCACTCTTTATCGGGTCGGCTATGTCCATTACGGCATTTCCAGTGCTGGCCCGTATTTTAAAGGACACTGGTTTGGATAAAACTCCCCTGGGTACTTTGGGATTGACCTGTGCCTCGGTGGATGACATTAGTGCTTGGTGTCTGTTGGCGATCGCCATTGCGGCGACCCGAACTAACAACATACTGGGGGCCGTGCCCACCCTCTTGGGCATTATTGTTTACACTGTCTTCATGGTGACTTTGGGGCGGAAATTTTTCAAATATATTCTCCGCAATTACGGTCAAAAAAATTATCTCAGCCAAGGCCTGTTAACTTTTATTTATATAGCGGTTATTCTCTCAGCTATGCTGACGGAATGGATTGGTATTGACGTAATTTTTGGGGGATTCATTTTAGGCGCAATCTTACCTAAAAACACTAATCTCAGCAAGGAACTAACCACCAAAACTGAAGACTTTGTTTCTACATTTTTGTTACCAATTTTTTTTGCTTATAGTGGCTTGAGCACTGATCTTGGTTTGCTCAATAATCCCACCCTCTGGGCGGTGTGTGCCCTAGTTGTGACGGCGGCGATCGCAGGTAAATATGGCGGGGTGTATCTAACCACTAGGGCGTTGGGGGTGGAAAAGCAGGAAGCCAAGGCCCTGGGCTGGTTGATGAATACTAGGGGCTTAACGGAATTAATTATTCTTAATGTGGGTCTGAAACTAGGGGTAATTTCCCCAGTGATTTTTACTATTTTTGTGATTATGGCGATCGTCACCACCCTTATTACTTCTCCTTTAGTGACAAGAATTTATCCTGTCCCGGCTCACTAATGGAATGAGGAAAGCCAAAACCGTCCGTGATTTTCGCAGTTCCTAGTCCTGGTGGGAGTAATTAAACTAATCAAAAGCCGATAAATTTTCAGCCCGTTGGATAATATTTAACAGTTTGCCTACCTGTTCTGTACCCCGCACACTGATTTCACTGTGGCAAAGCACTAGTTTTTCCGTTACCCGGGCCAACAGATCCCGCACAATGCGCTCAAATCTTTCTTGGTCCCATTGTTGTTGTTCTTCTTGGGTCCAGGGCTTGGGCTCCCGACGCCTGAGCAATAGCGGTGCTCCAAACAATTGGGATGCTCCTCCCATTTCCCAGAGGCGATCGCCAGCATCAAGCCAGAAATGCCAGCGGTGTTGGCTACGGAGGGAACGGTATTGGTAAATGGTAGCCAGGGTAATGGCCGGTGGTGATGGTAACCAATCGGGAATATCCGGTCGGGGTTGGGCGGTAACGGTACCCTGACTGAGTAATTGTAAAAATAGGGCCAGCTTTGACCGTATCTGGATTAAATCCTCGCCCCAATCCCCAACACTCCCCTGGAGTTTTCCCTGCACCTGCCCAAAATGCTGGAGGGTTTCCATCAACTCCCGCAGAGAAGCCAATTCGCCATAGCTGAGTTGATGTTCTGGGGGTAGTTGTTCACGGATGGCCCGGTCTAGCATAGTTACTGGGGACAGAGGTTCCTGAGCCAGAACTTGTTTTTGCTCCGTTAGCCATTGCCGTAAAGCACCATAGGCTTGGCTGGCTTGGTAACCGAAACGGTCCCACCGGGGATATTGTTCTATGGGCATTAATGCAGGGGCCTCGGGATTAATGGCATAGCAAGTATCCGCCAACAGGCCTGCCCGCACGGGGTCAATTGCCAGCTTGGTTTGACCCCCCGAACGCCGTTCACCCAGCACTACCAACATTTCCGCCACCTGTTCCCGCCGGGCCCATTCCCCCAGGTCATACAGTAGGGCCAA
This sequence comes from Synechocystis sp. PCC 6714, assembly GCF_000478825.2. Taxonomy (NCBI): domain Bacteria; kingdom Bacillati; phylum Cyanobacteriota; class Cyanophyceae; order Synechococcales; family Merismopediaceae; genus Synechocystis; species Synechocystis sp. PCC 6714. The sequence goes on from NZ_CP007542.1 coordinate 2,704,083, forward strand.
CAGGGTCAGTAAACTACGAATTAAAGGGGCACTGCTGAGGGGCCGTTGCTCGTTGAGGACGATGGTGTCGATGCCAGCTTTGTTAAAAATTTCTAAAAAACTGTAGCGGGCAATCTCGTCTAGGCCGGGGGCGATGATGGCAATGTCCTGGGGTTTTACTTCCTTGGCTTCCACGGCCGCAATAATCTGATCTGTTATTTGCCGTAGGAGTTGGGCTCGGGAAAAAGTCTGCAACGCCTGTACCTGGGAAGGTAATGGCCCCGGCGATCGGGGATCTGCCATTAGGGTTAAAACCTGTTGGGATAGCTGGGGGGCAATGCCCGTCGGCCGTTCTAACCGCTCCTCTTGGCCCCACTGGGCTATCACCGCTAAGGCATTGGGGTCGGCATTTAAGCCTAAACGCACCTGGCCATCGGGATTAAAGCTAAATACAGCTTGGGAACAATGGGGCCGCAACTGGTCAAACAAATCTAGGGCGATCGCCGGATAATCATCCACATCATCAGCAAAAATTGTGTCATAGCTTTGCCGTAAATATCGTTGATATTGGCTATTTTTGAGTAAATACTCCCCGTAACAAGAGAAAATTAACCCATAGGTTATAAATCCCCGTCCTAAACACCATTGCCGCCAATGTTGCCAAAAGGCGATCGCCTCTTCTGGGCTAATTTCCCCCGGTGTGATCCGCAATTCCCCCGCCGTCAATCTTGCCAATACCTGGCGATCGGACCAACCAGCGGCCCCCGCCAACTGCCCCAAATCCAACAAATTACGAACTAATCGAGACCGTTGGGTTGGATTCAACGCACTATCCCGGCCAGGATACTTGGCCTGCCATTGCTCCACGGCCAACCATTGTTCCGTTTCTGACCGCAACTGGGTGGGGAAAAGCTTACCGGTAATGCCCTGAGACAATAACAGAGGCCAAAATAAACGCACATCCTCCGTCATCAAACCGAGAGGGGTTTTCACCGTCACCGGGGCTCTACCATCAATTTCCCGTTGTAAACTACGGGTTAACCGCCGTCGAGTTTGGCCATTAGCCGTCAACACCAAAGCTAGATTTGGTTGGTCTAACTCTTTCCCCGTTTCTCTACCCCGCCACCATTGGCCATATAACTGGGTTAATCGGTGGGTTTTGCCACTGAGCGATTGTCCTTCTAGCCAGATTATTTCTCCCAAATTTTTTACCCCTGATAGTTCCCATTTGTTCTGCTAAGATTCCCTGTATTGCTCAATTTCAAAAGCTTACGGGTCAAAACCCAGGACGGTGGAGTTTGGGCAGTTTGAACAAAAACCAAACCTTTATCAGACAACCTTATCAAACAACATCTTAGCTGTTTTTTCACCCAATAATCGGTCAATGGATTTAACAAATTGGTGGCAAGGGGCAACCCAGTGGTTTGGAAGATCTTCACAGAAATCCCTAGAGCGGGCCTTCCAAGCCGCTGTAAAAATTAAGGAAATTGAAGATCAATATTTCCAAGGCGAAAAAATAGGACCAGAAAATTGTGATTATAGTGCCGATACCGTCACTTATTTTGCTAATCAAATCCAACGCCATCTTAGGAAAATAGAACAGGAAATTTACCATCTCAATAGTGACCAGGAATTTGTGAGAATTCTGAGCCTCAATCCAGCGCTCAAGCAGGATGCTAAAACAGAATATATTCTCGATCAATTACAATTTATTGATGATGTATTGCAACGCTATGATGGTGAACTTCCCCAGGCTAATGCCCCCAAACAAATTCCCAACGGCGGTGCTTTAAATCTGTCCTCGATCGCCACTAATAAGCAACGGCAAGTTGGTAAAAAACGCCGGGAAGGATTTCAGTATATTCGACGGGAAGATACCCAACAAAAGGCAGACACTGCTACCCAGAAATCAGGCGTTTTGCCCCGTTCTTTTCTGCGAACCATTGATCGTCTTAAGCAGGAAATGGATCCCCAGTCCAATGATACTGAGCAGAAAGTATTAAAACAGTACCGCAATTCCCGCTATAAAACTGCCCTGTCAATTAAATTTATTCTGACACTAATTATTGTTCCTTTGTTGGCGCATCAATTAACGAAAACATTCTTTCTTCTTCCTTCGGTAGAATCATTTTTTGAACGCAATAATGAAATTGTTTTCATCAACCAGAGTATGGAAGCAGAAGCTTATCAAGAGTTGAGCCATTTTGAAGAATCTCTGCGTTTTCGAGAACTTTTAGGCTTTGGCGAAAAACTTTCCCCCGAAGCAAAGGAAGAAAAACTGGTGGAGAAAGCCAAGGAAATTTCCGAAAGTTACCGTCGGGTTAGCACCAATGCGATCGCCAACATTTTTGCTGATATTTTTTCCCTAGTATCCTTTGCGTTAGTTTTGGTCAACAGTCAACGGGAAATTGAAGTTTTAAAAGAGTTTATTGACGAAATTGTTTATGGACTGAGTGACTCAGCCAAAGCATTTTTGATTATTCTCTTTACGGATATGTTTGTTGGCTTCCACTCCCCCCATGGCTGGGAAGTAATTTTGGCCAGTATTGCCCGTCATTTTGGCCTACCGGAAAATCAAGACTTTAACTTTCTTTTCATTGCCACTTTTCCAGTTATTTTAGACACAGTGTTTAAATACTGGATCTTCCGTTATTTAAATGGTATTTCTCCCTCCGCAGTGGCCACCTATCGCAACATGAACGAGTAGCTAGAACCAATAAAATAAAACCCCCTAAGCATTATGCCCAAGGGGAGAGTTTTATTCTGATTGAGTTGAGGCAACTATTTAGTGATTAGTTAGTTTGTCAATCGGATAACTAATATTCAGTCGAACTAGCTCATTCCTACACCTTGGCTGGCATAGTCAGAACGGAAGTTAGCCAAAACCTTGCCTTGAATGCGGACAGCACTGTTGATGGCTTGCTCGCTATTTAAACCAATTTCTTCTGCTAAACGCAGTAACAAGGATTGTTGACGTTTTTTGATCGCTTGGGTTTTGCTATGGAGCCGGGCTCGGACCCGATCCTGGAAAGAAATTTGGCTGGGGACAGCGGTAGCCTCCATCGTTTTGGCCACAGGGGCAGTGTACAGAGCCGGTTGTAGATCCCGAGCGGGGTTAAAGCAAACTCCCCGATAGGTTAGATTGACGCTGGGTTGAATGACATTTTTCGCAGTGGTGCGGCGGAAACGATAGTCCAAACCACGGTAACTGCCTGCCAGCCCCAAAACTTCCGTTTCTATTTTGGGGGGATTGTAGTCGTACTTGACTCCACGGTAACTTAATTGCATAGTGCGCTCCTAATTATTGTTGAAGGTAGAGGAGGCGCGTTCCTTCAGGAATATATCCCTACTTCCGTCTTCTTCAAAAAGAGAAGATGAACGATTTACTTTCTGTATCCATTTTTACGGTTTTGCCAGATCATGTCAAGGAATGGTGGGTAAAATCCAAGTTTCTTAACATTTCTATAAGCTTTGCTGATTATTCAACGGAGCTTTTCCAGAGTCCCGTTTTCCCTGGTTGTGGGGGAGATGGAACTTGAGCTGGGTGCCAACGATCTGCTAGAAGGGTTACCGCTAGCCGTTCCCTGTGGCTTTAACATTGCTTGCAGTCTTCAAAATAATCTTATTTTCCATGGCCAAAATCATTAGTACCGTCAATATGAAGGGCGGAGTAGGCAAAACTACTTTGACAGTCAACCTCGCCACCTGTTTGGCTAAGTATTTCCAAAAACGAGTTTTGGTGTTGGATTTAGATTCTCAAATTAGTGCCACTTTGAGTTTGATGGCTCCCCATGATTTTGCTGCAATTCGCAAAAAGGGTAAAACCCTGAGCTATCTGTTGGCCAATGCTATCCAACCTAATCCCCACAGCAAGTTGGATATTTTTGACATTATTTGCCCAGAAATTTGTCAAATTGAAGGTCTGGAACTGCTTCCTGGGGACATTGAACTTTACGATGAGTATCTGGTTTCGGAAAAACTCCACCAGGCGGCGATCGCCACGGAGAATCCTAACTTTGAGGCGGTGTGGAATAAGTTTGAAGGCACATTGATCAAAGAAATGCTGGCTCCAGTGTTGGAGGAATATGATTTTGTTATCCTCGACTGCGCCCCTGGCTATAATCTTTTGACCCGCAGTGGCATTGCGGCCAGCGATTTTTATTTGTTGCCGGCCCGGCCTGAACCCCTATCGGTGGTGGGAATGCAGCTACTAGAAAGAAGAATTGAAAAATTAAAAGAAAGCCATAAAGCATCGGACGATCCCCTCAATATTAACTTGATTGGCGTGGTGTTTATTCTCTCCGGCGGTGGGCTGATGAGTCGTTACTATAACCAGGTGATGCGACGGGTGCAAACGGACTTCACACCAGAGCAATTATTCCAGCAATCTATTCCCATGGATGTCAATGTGGCCAAGGCGGTGGATAGTTTTATGCCAGTGGTTACGTCCATGCCCAATACGGCGGGCTCAAGGGCTTTTATCAAATTAACCCAGGAATTCTTACAAAAAGTGGAAGCTTTTGGTTAAGGTAAAAGCAAAGCCCCCATTGATACGACAAAGGGAGCTCGAAAAGATTTATCAATCAAAAATTAAGGGATTCGTTAAAAACTAACAGTCAATTCGCTGGGTTTAGTTCACCCCGCTGCTCCGCCCATATTGGCAAAGTCGACGCCTACTGGGAAAGCTGAACTTTAACCACTTTGTTTTTGGCTTCTTCCACTTTGGGCAAAGTGAGAGTCAAAATACCAGCGTCGTAATTGGCTGTGACCTCTGTGTTTTGGATGGCTCCAGGTACAGGAATAACCCGATGGAAACTGCCATAGCGGAACTCCGTACGGCGCACACCATCTTTTTCCGTACTGTGGGTGTCTTGGCGATCGCCACTGATGGTGACCGCATCCTTGGTGGCCTGGATATCTAAATCATCGGGGCTAATGCCAGGCAATTCGAGCTTGAGTAGATAGGCTTCTTCCGTTTCAGTCAATTCTGCTTTGGGGCTAAACCCATGGCGTTCTGTGGGCACAAACACTTCATCAAAAAGTTGGTTCATTTGCCGTTGGAAGCTATCCATTTCCCGCAGGGGATTGTAAAGAATGAGAGACATAATGTTAACTCCTAGTGTATGGGAGGGATTGATTAACCCTGGATGGTTCCATCTTAAAATCTCGGCCAGGGGAGGAGATTCGGTTTCCAGGAAAGACTTTGGGGGGATTGCCGAAATGCCAGTTTCCAGCTCAACTTTTGCTTAAAAAAAGATAAAAAAGAGATGGTTACCCATATCCTTGGGTAAATATTTGATAAAAATAATGGCGATCGGAGTGGGGATAATTACCCATGGGCAAACCAAGTCTGAAATAAAAACTTATGTTTGCCTTGATCCAGATTCCGAATTGCAAATTATGGCGTGGGTCTTCCCGCCCACTTCAGCTAAGATAGAATCTCCTTCTGCAATCCCCATAAATCAATGGCCAGCACCAATATTTCCGACCGCGAAAAAGCCCTAAACGCCGCCCTAGCCCAGATTGAGCGGAGCTTTGGCAAGGGAGCGATTATGCGCCTGGGGGATGCCACCCAAATGCGAGTGGAAACCATTTCCACCGGAGCCCTGACTTTGGATTTGGCCCTGGGGGGTGGTTTACCCAAGGGTAGGATTGTGGAAATTTATGGCCCGGAAAGCTCTGGGAAAACAACGTTGGCCCTCCATGCGGTGGCGGCCACCCAACAAGCTGGGGGAGTAGCGGCTTTTGTGGATGCGGAACACGCCCTCGACCCAGTCTATTCCAAGGCCCTGGGGGTGGATATTGATAATTTATTAGTGGCTCAACCGGACAATGGTGAGTCAGCCCTAGAAATTGTTGACCAGTTGGTGCGTTCCACTGCGGTGGATATTATTGTGGTCGATTCCGTGGCGGCCCTGGTGCCCCGGGCAGAAATTGAAGGGGAAATGGGAGATACATCCGTTGGTTCCCAAGCTCGCCTGATGAGTAAAGCCATGCGGAAAATTGCCGGTAACATTGGGCGATCGGGCTGTTTAGTGATTTTCCTCAACCAATTACGGCAAAAAATTGGTGTGACCTATGGCAGCCCCGAAGTAACCACCGGAGGAAATGCGCTGAAATTTTACGCCTCTGTCCGTTTGGATATTCGCCGCATTCAAACTCTAAAAAAAGGTACGGAAGGAGAATACGGTATCCGGGCCAAGGTGAAGGTGGCCAAAAATAAAGTGGCTCCCCCTTTCCGCATTGCTGAATTTGACATCATTTTCGGCCAGGGTATTTCCCGCATGGGTTGCACCATTGACCTGGCGGAAAAATGCGAAGTAATTACCCGTAAAGGAGCTTGGTACAGCTATAACGGAGAAAACATTGCCCAGGGCCGGGATAATGCCATGAAATATCTGGAGGAAAATCCAGAAATCGCCGCCACCATCGATCAACAGGTGCGGGAAAAATTGTCGCTAGTCAATGCAGTTTTCCCGGTGGAAACGGAAGATTTACCGGAGGAGCCGGGGGAAGAAGGGGATTTTTAGTAGTCCATTGAACCATTCACAGATGGGAAGCGGAAATAAGAAATCCCACTAAAAAGCCAATAATAGTGGCATAGGCCACGGAACTGCCGCCCAACTCATAGGCTTCTGGCATCATGGTGCTGGCTAACATCGCTATAATTCCCCCACCGGCGATCGCCTGAGCCACTGCGACCAGCAACAGAGTGCCACTCTGGCCAATGGAGTAACCGACCATGGCAATCAAACCGCTGGCCACTACGGCTCCAAACCAAAGAGCTAAAATACGTCCGTTAGCAATGCCAGCCTGTTTCATGCCAAAGGAACTGGAGAGAGCTTCGGGAAAATTGGCAATAAACACAGCAAACAAAAAAGCACCGCCCCAGGGGGTGATATGGGTGTTCATGCCGATAACCATAGCCTCGGGGATGTTATCAAATAGGGTTCCGACTAAGATGGCCATGGGAGCAGAACTTTGGGCTAATTTGGCCAACACTTGGCGATCGTTATCTCCCTCCACCAGGGGTTCCAGCACAGAAAGGGAATCCGCCGGGGGAGAGCGTTGTTCAAAATCCGTGGCTGACTGCAAGCGGCGGGCTAATTTTCGACTCAGCACCAGGGCAAGATGGGGGGATTGACCGAGAATTTGAGCAAAGTTTTCCTTGTCAAGCTGATACAGTTCCATGGCAGTAACGGCCACCACCGTGGCTGACCTAGGTTCCCCCGTTAATAGGGACATTTCGCCAAAAATATCCCCCGATGTGAGCCGATTAACCCAGGTTTCCCCTTTATAAACATCCGCTTCTCCAACCGCGATCAAATAAAAATAATCCCCTTGCTCCCCTTCTCGGCAAAGCACTTCCCTGGGGTAGGCATGGTGAGGAGTGAGCAGACCTGCCAATTGATGCCTTTCATGCTCCGGCAAAGCATTCATCACTTCGCTATGGGCTAGATAATCTACCAGCTCATGGGATTCCAGAATTTTATGTTCCACCACGTAGCGACGGCTAACGGCGGGTTTACGCAAAAAGCCCCCATGCTCATCAATGTATTTACTCAAGCTAATAAACAACACTCCCCCAAGCAAAAAACCCCCTACCAGGACAAAAACGCCGGCACTGCGGTGAACTGCAGTAGCAATTTCCAAGGCGATCGCCGCCATCAAAGTGCCACTGCCAAAGGCCATCACCGCCGCTAAAAATTTTCGTCCCGGTTGCCAAGCCACAGCAATTAAGGCCCCTAGGGCCATGCTAGAAGCGCCCAAAATACCTTGAAGGAAAGCGGTCAAAGCGAGGTTTTCCACCGTTCTGAGCACATTGACAATGGCAATTAATTTAAATCAATAGGACTGATCCTGTTTGATTCTATTAACTCTCCTAGTCCTGCTTAGGGGCAAGGGGAACAAGCCATTGGGTAATGTCAAAAAACTAATACCAACCGCTGGGAATCGAGTCATCCAAAACCGGTTCCGGTGCAAACCCTCCTGGTTCCGGCACATTTGGAGGCGGTGGTGGTGCTTGTGGGGGCACAGAGTTATTGGGAGGCAACACAGGATTATTGACAGGGGCAGAACTGGTGGGCATTTCAACGGGGATGGGAATGCCCTGGAGTGGAGGGGCCGGATTCGGATTTGTACTTGGGGAGGGGGCAGGTGGGTGATTGTTGATGGGGGATGAAGTTGGATTAACTGTCGGCGGGGGAGCAACTTTCGCTAAAGTGCGGGGGGCTGGATTGGGAAATAGTCGTTGGAAAGATTGGATGCGATAGTCCCTTTCTTCCGGTGCAATGTCCCACAGGGTTTGGTAATAGAAAAAGGAAGAACCCATACCCTGGCCCCTGGCCGCATAAACCTTTTGACTAACTAGCGGCATCGGTACTTGTTTGGTGGGTAATCCAGTTAAAATACCAACGGCGGTGGGAATCAGAGTTTTTGCTTCCCGAAATTCGGCCCGCTGGATCGGTTCAGTGAAGCTAGGTAAATTTGTGCGATAAACTTGCACTATTACTTCGTCCACAATGCCTTTTCTGATCCAATCTAACCAATCCTGCAAAAAGGTATTGTATGCCAAGTTATAAGTAGCGGGAGAAACGGAAACAAGAATGTTAGGTTTAGCGGCTTTAATTTTGGCGTTTAACTGCACCATAAAGGCGGTAATTTTGTTGGCTCGCCAGCGAATCCAGGCCGGGTCTTTGGGGTTGCTGGGGGGAGCTTTTTTCATCTCCTGTTGATATAAAGAAACGGTGAAGTTATCGTAACCAAACTCGTTAGGTAGGGCGGTATGATCGTCGAACTGCACCCCATCTAAATCGTATTTATTGACTGCATCCATCACCAATTGCGTAATAAAAGCCTGTACCTGGGGGTGGAAAGGGTTCATCCACATCACCTCTCCGGCGGCAGTCACAGAAATTTTACTGCCATCTTGCTTTTGGGTGAACCACCAGGGATGGCGTTTTACCAGTTCCGACATGGGAGGAGCCTTAAAGCCAAATTCAAACCAGGGCAGAACCAACATATTGCGGCGGTGGGCTTTGGCGATAATATCCGCTAGCACATCCTGTCCTTGGTCGCCCCGGGGGCTAAAGGGTTGTAGTCCTTCTCTTTTGGCAAATTCACTTTCATAGAGAACATAACCGGAGTTCCAGACCACGGGGTAAATGGTGTTGAAGTTTAAATCTGCTAATAAATTAATGGATTCACTGGTGCGGTTCTGGTCTAAAAAATGAACGGTGTCATTATTGGTGATCCAAACTCCACGGATTTCGGGAAAGGCATTTTGGGCTTGGACTTGGTTAAACAGAGAAAAGGGGTGGACGATCGCCAAACTGATCAATAAACCCAGAACAAGATTGTAGAGAAATGGCTTTTTGCAATACTGCCAGATTTGGGCAAAGATTGTGGCGATCGCCATAGTGCAATGATTCGGGGAGTAAGTTAGGAAAAGTGGAGTAACGAACAAAGTTTAAATTTGCCCTATCCTAGCGGTTTTTGCGGGCAAAAATGGGCAATTTTTCGGCTGAACCAAAGGCAGGGGGCATTCTCCTAAGCAAAGTATTGTAACAAGAGTTCTCAGAATAACCCCATTGTTCTCTATCATGAAAGGTAGAAAAGCGACCGGGGATCAATGCAGAGTAGGGAAAAATAAATTTAAACTGCCCGGTTAATCATATTTGGAGCCTAGGTTTAAACCTGACACATCAATCGCACAGAGGTTGCCACGGTGGGCGGTGGTGACTGCACAGTTCGTGCTCTGGAGGGAAAGAATTATGACTGTGGCTAGCGATAGAATGATCGAACATCGTCGGCGGATAATGATTTTGGGGGCCGCTGGGCGGGACTTCCATAATTTCAACCTGGTTTACCGGGATAATCCCGAATATGAGGTGGTGGCCTTTACCGCCAATCAGATTGTGGGCATAGCCGATCGCCGCTATCCCCCAAGTTTAGCGGGGGAACTGTATCCCCACGGTATTCCCATCATTGAAGAAGGGCAATTGGAAAATTTTTGCCGGGAAAATTGCGTTGATCAAATAGTTTTTGCCTACAGCGATGTGTCCCACCAACAGGTAATGCATCTCGCCTCCCGCAGTTTGGCGATCGGGGCGGACTTTGTTTTGCTCGGGCCAGACCGCACCATGATCAAAGCTACTGTGCCCGTAATTGCGGTGTCAGCGGTACGTACCGGTTGTGGCAAATCCCAAGTTAGTCGTTGGTTATCCCAACGGTTACGAAAACTTGGTTTAAGGGTTTGTGCCATTCGCCATCCCATGCCCTATGGAAACTTACAAAAACAGGCAGTGCAGAGGTTTGCCAAGCTGGAAGATTTAGACTGGGCCAACTGCACAGTGGAAGAACGGGAGGAATACGAACCCCATATTCTCGCTGGCCATGTGGTCTATGCCGGGGTCGATTACGGTCTAATTTGCGAAAAGGCAGCTTTGGAAAGCGATGTCATTCTTTGGGATGGGGGCAACAATGATTTTCCCTTTGTGCAACCGGATTTACACATTGTCCTCGTGGATCCCCTCCGGCCGGGGGACGAAAGTCTTTACCATCCAGGGGAAGCGGTGCTTAGGATGGCAGATATTGTCCTAATCCCCAAAACCGATGTGGCCACAGTGGCCCAAATCACCCAGGTTAATAGTTCCATTGCCCAGTTAAACCCCAGGGCGAAAATTATCCAAGGGCGATCGCCGTTACGGTTAGAGCCACCTTTGGATCTGCGGGGTAAACGGGTCCTTGTGGTGGAAGATGGCCCCACTACCACCCACGGGGGCATGGGCTATGGTGCGGCCTACCAGGCGGTGAAGGAAATTGAAGGCATTGAAATAGTGGATCCTCGACCCTACGCCGTGCCAGAAATCGCGGCCGTTTACGCTAAATTTCCCCATCTGACCCAAATTTTACCCGCCATGGGTTACTTCCCAGCCCAATTAAAGGCGTTGGCTGACACCCTCAATGTTGCCAAGGTGGATGCAGTGGTATCGGGCACCCCCAGCGACCTCGGTCGTTTAATCGAACTGAATAAGCCGTTGGTGAGGGTTTTCTACGATTATGCTGAGGCTGAAGAACCAGGTTTAGGTGAGATTGTTGATACGTTTTTAGCCCATTGGGGGCTAGGGGGCAAAACCCATGAATTCTCCTAATAAACACTCCAACCCCAAACCCGTGATCATTGCCCTCGGGGGAAATGCCCTACTGCAAAGGAATCAACCCCCGGAAGTGGAAATTCAAAAGGCTAATATCCACATTGCCGCCCTGGCGATCGCCAAAGTAGCCCAGCATTATCCGGTAGTTGTCACCCATGGCAATGGCCCCCAGATGGGTTTACTGGCCTTGCAAGGGGAATGCAAAAAATTCTGCAAACCCTATCCCCTCGACGTGTTGGGAGCGGAAACGGAAGGCATGATCGGTTATCTGTTGGAGCAGGAATTATGCAATCAACTACCTGGCCGGGATGTAGTCACCCTGTTAACCCAAATTGTGGTCGATCACCAGGATCCAGCTTTTCTCCAACCCACCAAACCCATTGGCCCCGTTTATAGTCTGGAACAAGCTCAATGGTTGGCTCAGGAAAGGGGTTGGGCGATCGCCGCCGATGGGCAAGGTTACCGTCGGGTGGTGGCTTCCCCGGAGCCCCAAAGGATCATTGAGTTGCCCACCATTCAACTGCTAGTAAATAGCGGCGCCTTAGTGGTCTGTGCCGGGGGCGGGGGCATTCCCGTAGTGGTAAACGATGCTGGTGGACTGGAAGGGGTGGAAGCGGTAATTGATAAAGATTTGGCCGCCGCTCTCTTGGCGGAAAATCTTCAAGCCCAAGGTTTGCTACTCCTAACCGATATTGATGGTGTGTATGAAAACTGGGGCACCAATTATGCCCACCGCCTTGAGCAAACCACCCCAAAAAATTTGCGCCGTTACCGATTTGCCCAAGGTTCCATGGCACCAAAAGTCGAAGCGGCCTGTCGTTTTGTGGAAAGAACAGGACAATGGTGCGGCATTGGCAAATTAGCTCAAGCTTTGGCAATTATTAAGGGGGAAACGGGCACTGTGATTAGTAATCAGTACATTTAAATCAACTTCACCCCGGGAACTCAGCACATCTTCCAGGACGACATAGCAATTCCGACCCCGTTTCTTGGCCTGGTAGAGCGCATTATCGGCACATTTTACCCAAGAGGCTAAGGGCAATTCAGACCGGGGAACAGCACAATGAATCCCAATACTGACAGTGACATGATTAGCAATCTCAGAAGTGGGATGGGTAATGGCTTTATCATCCATCAAAGCTTTAATCCTTTCAGCAACGACAATCGCACCTGATAAATTTGTTCTGGGTAAAATTAAGGCAAATTCCTCCCCCCCATAGCGGGCCACTAAATCTGAAGTGCGATGGACAGACTCTTGCAAAAGGGTAGCGACAATTCGTAAACACTGGTCTCCCGCTTGATGTCCGAGGGTGTCGTTGTAGAGTTTGAAATAGTCAATGTCCAACATTACCAAAGTTAAGGACTCAGTTTCGCGAAAAGCAACTTGCCATTCCCGTTCCAAGGCCTGGTCAAAGAACCGACGATTATAAACTCCGGTAAGGCCGTCAATTTGAGTTAATCTTTCCAGTTCAATGTTGACTTCTTGGAGTTTTTCTTGGGCTTGTTTGAGCGGATCAATATTTTGAATTTGGCAGACATAATAGATGGGTTGTTGTTGAGCATCGCGGACCAAACTGACATTCAACAGACCCCAAATCCAATGGCCATCCCGATGTTGATAGCGGCGTTCTTGGGTATAGGCCATAATTTCACGGTTGAGGAGTTGTTGAGTTAAGTCTTCTTGGAATGGCACCCAATTGGGATCCGTCACTTTCGCCACATCATGGTCTTTCAGTTCATCTGGGGCATAGTCCAACAACTCACAAAAGGCGGGGTTGACTTCAAGAAATTTGCCATCTAAGGAAATCAGCGCACTACTTACGGCCGTGGTTTGGAAAGTTTGCCGGAAGCGTTCTTCACTTTCTGACAAGGCCTGTTGCATGCGGAATTTGTCGGTAATATCGCGTCCTTCACAGAGTAGAAAAATAATCCGCTGGTCGGTGTCGTAAATTGGCCGAATCGAGAAGTCCAAAATAACTTGTTGTCCATGATTGCCTAAATTTTCCACGTCATAGCGCATCGGAATTCCTTGGCCGGCCTGGTCTATCGCAGATTTGAGGTCAGCTTTGAGCTGGTCGGATATTTGCCACCAGGGAGTTTCCCAAAAATCTTGCTCGATAATTTCATCAATCGTAGTGTCAGCGAAATCCAGCGCCCGTTGATTCACTTTGACGACTTTTCCGGTGGGAGTTAACAGAGCGGTAAATTGCGATGCTTGATCAAACAATGCCTGCATCATTGCCTCCCGTTCAGCCAAAGCCAGTTGCACTTCTTTAAACGGCGTAATATTGATATTTAAGCCACTCATTCTGACCGGTTGCCCCGCTTCGTTATATTCCACGTGGCCAGTACCTAAAATCCAAATATAATTCCCATCGGCCCGGACTAAGCGAAATTCATCTTGATAGGGTTCTCCGGTGGCAATGGCTAAATTAACTCCGGCCTGAACGCGCTCACGATCATCGGGATGGAGTAGCAAGTCATAAAAGATGTCTTGGTTTTTTTCGTAGCTGTCGGGGGTATAGCCCAAAAGATAATCAGACTGCTCAGACCAATCGGATTTACCGGTGATTAAATCCCTTTCCCACCAGTTGGTAGAGGTGGATTCCAGGGTCATCCGCAACCGTTGTTCGCTTTTTTGGAGAGCTTCTTCAATTTGTTTGCGTTCAGTAATGTCAATCATGATCCCGCTGAGTTGAATCGGCCGGCCTGTTTCATCTCTCTCCAGGGCCGCTAAATCCGCAATCCAAACCATTTCGCCATTGGGGGGAATCATCCGGAATTCAACTTTAAAGGGTTCGTCATGATTCAGGGTGGCTTCCACCGCGGCTTGCACCTTGGCCTGATCTTCCGGGTAAATCATCGCGATGGCATCGGCCCAGGTTTTGGGTAGTTCATCCCCATGGCGGCCAAGCAGGTCGTGGAATGAAGGGGCTGAGTACATCTGGTCGTTGACAATATCCCATTTCCACCAGTTGGCGGTTTTGGCAGAAAGGGCCAGGCGGAGAGTGGCTTCATTTTCTTTGAGGGCGGCCTCAGCAAGTTTCTGCTCTGTAATATCGAGGTTAATGCCGCTCATGCGCAGGGCTTGGCCGTTTTCATCCCGTTGCACCGTACCCCTGGCCATAATCCAGCGGATTGTCCCATCGGGGTGAACAAAGCGAAATTCGGTTTTATAGGGGGTGCCATTTTCGATGGAATCGTATAACTTTGTCCGGGTGGGTTCTACGTCATCGGGATGGAGAAAACTTAAGAAGGAAGCAGCATTTTTGGGGTAGGAATTGGGGGCGCGGCCGACCATAGCATCAAAAGTATCTGACCACTCCACTTCGTTGGTTTTGACATCCCAATCCCACCAACTTGTATCAGTTGCTTCCAGGGCAAAGCGGAATCGTTCTTCACTTTTTCGCAGGGCCTGGGTTTGCTGTTGAAGGCGGCGGAGGGAGCGAGTAATGGCCTGGGTTACGGTTAAAGTCAGAATCCCTAACAGACCCAACACCAAAGCGGCGATCGCCATGGTACTGACTAAACTTTCATCGGCAACATTGATAGAATTTTGTGCGAAAATTGCCATGATTATCACCCAGTGCAGCGATTGATTAAATTGGGGCTCCGAGCAGTCCCTTCTGTTCTGAGCCGTGATCGCCGTTACGGTGAGAAGCCTCTAAATTTCGTCCCAGCCGGATACTCCGGAAGACATTACATAACTGGTCACCGTTGCTTCAAAGAAGTTCGCCTTGGTGTGGGCTTCTTTCTTCGTATCGGAAAAACGCTCCAGGTGAGTGTAGGGACTTTTGCCATAACGGGCATCTGTGTAAAGGGGATCTAAACCGATCGCCCGCAGACGACTGTTAGCAAGGTACTTGGTGTACTGTTCCGTACTAGATTCTGTAATGCCGAGGATGTTATTACCGACAATGTGGTTAGTCCAACGACATTCAAACTCCACCGCTTTATCAAACATTTCGTAAATTTGGTCTGTGGAATGGGTGAAGACCTGCATCGCTTCCGGGATCAACTTTTGGTATAGACGCACGTGGCTCAGCTCATCCCGGTTGATCATTTTAAAAATGTCGGCGGAACCGGGCATTAACATACGGGAAGCAAGATTATAGAAGTAAATAAAACCGTTATAGAAATATAATCCTTCTAACAAATAATCCGCCATTAAAGCGACAAAATAGTTTTCCTGGGTGGGATGATCCACATATTTTTGGTAGAGCATGGCAATATACTCACACCGCTCTTTTAATACTCGGTCAGTACGCCAAAAATCGTACACCACATCCCTTTTTTCCGTTGGGATAATAGTCTCGATCATGTACTGGTAGCTCTGGTTGTGCATACCCTCCTGGGAAATTTGCTCCGCCATGCACAGGCTAATTTCCGGAGCAGTAACACTACTTTTCAAATGGGGAATGTTACAGGTTTGAACAGAATCCAAAAAAGTTAGATAGGACAAAATGCCGTCAAAAGCATAGCGCTCTTCGTTAGTTAAGTTCCAGTAATCTGTAACATCCTGGGTAATATCCAGTCTTTGAGGTCATTCCTGTTCAATTAGGGTCGCTACACCTAACCCGCTTTATTCAAGCTGCCCCATGTCGCCATAGGGATCGGACTATATCATCATCCTTATAATTAAGGAGTCCCCCGCTTCGACAGTCAATGGCTTACTGTCTACTCTACTTGGTCAAACAATTGATGTTTGCCTTTCGATAGTCTCTACACCTTCTGCTGTTTTTCCAGCAGCTTGGCACGGTATTGTCTGTGGTGCAAAATTCTATGACAGTTGGAGCATAAAAGTACACACTTATCCAATTCTTTAAAAACTTTATCTTTCCTCAACATCAACATATCCGAAGGTGTATATTCCTTTTCAGATGGGTTAATGTGATGAAAGTCAAAGGCAGCAATTGTGTCTTCTGTCGCCTCAAAACCACACTCAGAACAAAATCCTCCTTTATAAAGACAAAATTCAAGTTTGCGCTGATTCTTGAATTGAGAGTCCCGATATTTTTGGGAATAGAGTCTGCTATATTCCGATCTTCTCTTTGCATTCCTTTGATTGTAAGCCTTAACCTTTGCTTTACCTTCTTCAGATTCGTAGTACGCTCGCTTGTATTCACAAGTACAAACTTTACATCTGGAAGTAAATCCGGTCTTTAGCCTAGCATCTCTATGAAACTCAAAGAGTGGTTTGGTTTTGTGACACTTTGTACAGGTTTTGCTGTCCATTTGTCATCTTGTTTAATTTCTTTTGATGACAACAAGCATTTTTAGAAATGGAATGCAGAGTTTCACCGTTTTCAAGGGATTTAATCTGGACTACCTATTTAATCCAGAAGTTTTCACGCATTTGCTGATAAAGGCCAACGGCCCAGTTATAGCGCACGTCATTCAACTGCATTAAGTTGGTCGTGTTACCAAACCAAATAGTACGGTTCTCGACGGAATCGTTGCCGGTGGGATTGAAAATGGGGGTCACAGGCATGGGCGCTGTGGGATTAACGGTGCTGACAACCATGGAATTTGGGCAGGGAGATCTGTTGACTGACCCATTCTAACCCCGCCAGCAAATTTTTTCGAGGTCTGGAATTGATAGGGCTTTCAGAAATTAGCAAACGGTTTCCCGGTCGATCCAAAGGCATTAACTAGACTATTTGAACTAAATGTCTCGACAAAGGCCGCACAACTCTATACAATTCTTGTTTAGCTCGGCGCCGCCCCGCAATTTTTTAGAACTTTTTATGGCTCTTTCGCTACCGACAAGGGTGAACTGGTCTCCCATTCAGCGCTACTTGGAACTTTTACAGATATTGGTGGAGCGCAATCTGAAAGGCCGTTACCGGGGTTCCTTTTTAGGGGTTTACTGGTCGCTCCTAAATCCCCTGATTATGACGGGGATTTATGCGGCTATTTTCGGAGCGGCCTTTGCCTCCTTCTATGGCTCTGCCCTGAACTATGTGCTAGCGGCTTTCACCGGACTATTGGTGATTAACTTCTTTTCTGCTTCCACTAGCCAAGCTTTATCGAGCGTGGTGGCCAGTGGAGGCTTAATGAACAAAATCAAGCTCCCCATCAGCGTCTTTCCCCTCTCCATGATTGTGGCCAACGTGTTCCAATTCGTGGTGGGGCCATTACCCCTATTGGCGATCGTTACTATTTATAAGTCCTGGGAGTCGGGCTGGTGGTTTGTTAATGCCATTTCCCTTTTCTTTCCTCTGCTGGCTCTAAGCTTAGTGTGCACTGGGGTAGGCTTTTTTGTCAGTGCCCTTTACGTCTTTTTCCGAGATTTGCCCTACTTCTACGAGCTGGTTACCTTCATGCTCTGGATTGGTTCGCCAATTTTCTATCCTTCTGAAATTGTGCCGGAACAAGTACGCCGCTTTTTGGTCATCAACCCCCTGTTACCGATTATTGATAGTATTCGTCAGATTTCCTTGTCTGGGAATTTACCGGAGTTGGGTTTGATCGTCCATGGACTATTAAATGGTTTAATTTTATTGGCCCTGGGTTGGCTCTGCTTTCGCTCCTGGCAAAAGAATTTCATGGATTTGTTGTAAAGCTAATTTTAGATGTCTGAAGTTATTCGTCTTGATAAAGTTTCTTTGTACCGTCGAACCCAGGAAGAATTTTCCTACGACCTCAAGCGCACCGTACTATCTTTCATTGAAGGTAAGTATCGTAAGCCTTCCCGCAAGCTGATCTTAGACAACATTGATTTCACGGTGGTGACAGGGGAAAAAGTTGGCATTATTGGCTCCAATGGTTCGGGAAAATCCACTTTGCTCAAGGTAATTTGCGGTATTTTGGAGCCTTCCGCAGGCAGTCTGCGGGTGAGGGGAGAAATAGCACCATTAATCGAACTGGGAGCTGGTTTTGACCCGGATTTGTGTGTGCGGGATAATATTATTCTTTATGGGGTAATGCTGGGTTTTTCTCGACAGGAAATGCTGGAACGAGTGGATTCAATTCTAGATTTTGCCGAGTTACAAAGTTTGGGGGATATGCCGGTGAAGTCCCTCTCTTCGGGGATGTCGGCCCGGTTGGGCTTTGCCATCGCCACGGATGTGGAGCCGGATATTTTGATCCTCGATGAAGTGTTGTCGGTGGGAGATGAAAGCTTTAAGCATAAGTCCCAGGCCCGGATGGATAAGCTCTGGGGGCATAATACGACTATTCTGGTGGTTTCCCATAGCCTGGGCTTTATCCAAGACGCTTGTCCTACTACCATTTGGTTAGACCGGGGGGTGGTGCGTTATATGGGCAAAACCTCCGAGGCGATCGGGCAATACTTGGAGGAAGTGAAACGCCACGATGCCCTTACTATCCCCCAATAATTCCAGTAAATTGCACTTTTTTGCTTTACTAGGAACGGACATTTTTTGTCCAACTTTTGCCCAACCGTAGTTAACGAGAACATGGAGGAGTGATTATGAAGATTTTGATTACCGGCGGCGGCGGCTACATTGGTTCCGTCCTAACCCCCACATTGCTAGCGGCGGGATACGAGGTAACCGTGGTGGATAACTTCATGTTCCAACAGAATAGCCTGGCAGAGTGTTGCCAGTACGATGGCTTTAACGTCATCCGTGGGGACTGTCGCAAAGAAGATTTAATTAAGGAACAGCTTAAAACCGCCGATGTGATTATTCCCCTAGCAGCCTTGGTGGGGGCTCCCCTTTGTAGCCGAGATCAGATTGGGACTAAAACCACTAATCAGACAGCGGTGGAAATGATCTGCCAATTGGCTAGTCCCCAACAGCGGATTTTGATGCCGGTTACCAATAGTGGTTATGGCATTGGGGAAAAGGGTAAATTCTGTACTGAAGAAAGCCCTTTGCGTCCTATTTCCCTTTACGGGGTAACTAAGGTGGAAGCGGAAAAGGCGGTGTTAGCCCGGGATAACAGCATGACTTTTCGCCTAGCCACAGTGTTTGGTATGGCTCCCCGGATGCGGGTGGATTTGTTGGTCAATGACTTTGTCTACCGTGCCTTTTACGACCGGGCGGTGGTTATTTTTGAAGGCCATTTCAAGCGTAACTATATTCACATTCGTGATGTGGCCAAAGTCTTCCTCCATGGTTTGGAAAATTTTGAGTCCATGAAGGGCAAGGCCTACAATGTTGGTTTGGAGGATGCTAATTTGTCTAAGCTGGAGCTTTGTGAAGAAATTCGTAAATACTTGCCCAACTTCGTCTATCTGGAAGCTCCCATCGGAGAAGACCCCGATAAAAGGGACTACATTGTTTCCAACCAGAGGATTTTGAGCACTGGTTTCACCCCCGACTGGTCTTTGGGGCGGGGTATTCAGGAGTTAATTAAGGGTTATACCATCCTGAGAAATAGCGTTTATTCCAACGTGTAGATTGGAATTGGAATGTTTGGTCACCCCTGATTTGTTTCAGGGGCTTTTTTCTACTGTTGGTCGCCCTTCAGGTTTGATTACCAAAGCGAATCTCTCAAGGACGGATTAGTACCCGGCCGAGACAGAAAAGCTCGCCATTGTTCAGATCAAGGGATTCAAGGTCTACATCTTCCCCTAGATCAACCGTCAAACACTCCAGGCTCCGGTTGGCGATCGCCGGTAGTCCAAGTAGGGTTATGTCTTCCAGACGTAGGGTTTTGGGGCTGGCTAACTGCAAACGGGCTTGGACTAGAAGCTCATGGCTTTGACCCTGGGCATCCTGGACTTTACCTTTAAGTTGGAAAGACTGATCCTCTAAGGCGATCGCCTGCCAAAGGAAAGTGTAATTTTCTAACTTGCCCTGGGGATCTTCCACCCCCTGTTCTGTTAACAAAGCCACCAACAATTCCCCAAAAGCGCTGGTCAGTAACGTAGATGTCAGGGATGCTTGGAGATGGCGTTGGGAAACTTGTAATTCTCCACTAACCCGAATTGGTTCCAATAATTGGAGGGGTTTACCTTTAATGACCTGGCCGATATTGATGCGGATATTTTCCCCCCGCAGTAATACCCGCCCCAGTTGCAAACCTTGGTAAATTGCTTTCTCACTGCTAAGGGCTACCCTGGGCACATATCCCCGTAAAATTTGCCGGTCTTTGCCATCAATTTCCAGCTCTAAGCTTTCCACTGTTTCCACCTGGGAACGTAGCCAAAGTCTGAGGGCGGGGGCAAGAATTCTGCCAATTAAATTGCTGTCAACGGCTAAGCCCATGGATTTAAAATGTAGTTTTTAGCAAGTAAAATCAACGGAGCAAAAAGTCGAAAAGATAAAGAAAGGGTGAGCAAGTATCTCAAAAATTTACTGATATAGCCGTTTCTAGTAAGACTGAGGCAGTCAAATTCACCGAAAAGCTTGTCAATAAAGACTTGAGCAGTCTCGAAATTATTTGAAATGACTATATTAATGGGAGCTGCCCCCTTGCCAATCTAAGGGAAACTGGGCCTGTAATTCCCGCAACTCGTCCCGGTGAGCAGTGATGGTCAAAGGATATTGCCCGGGATGGGCGGGTTGATTCGGATCTCCTAGTTCCAGGGTAATGGCTTCCACCCTAGCCGCTTTTTGCCAATAAAAAATCCCCGCTATGGGCGCCAACCAGAGTAGGAAAAAAAACAAGAAACCCCGTTGGGGCCAAAACACCGCCAACACCAATGCCAAACAGAGCAATCCCAGCGCCGCCAATAAGCTTAAAAACACTGCTAAAAAAGGACTGGCCTGTACGTTACCCTCAAAGGCGATCGCCTGTTGGACTGGGTCGATACTAGTAACGCGGTAAGCTCGGTTTTGGAAATGGGTTTTGATCTCGTCTAAAATTCCCGTTTCTGGATTATCGATCCAAGCCTGGATTCTTTGGGTTCGATCCTTAACCGAAGAACGGATAAAAAAGACTAAGCCGATGAGGGAAAAAATGGTAAAAAATAGGGTGGAGCCGAGAACAGGTAAATCCATAACATCCATAACAAAATTTTGGTAGACTTTCCTAATAACTAGAAGATATCTAAGTCAATGGCCGCAGATCCACCGGTTTTTAATTGTTTAAGTAAACTGTCCAATTGTCGCCACACCAAAGCCGCAATAAAAATAGTAATGGGCAGGGAAATGGCGTAGGAAATCCAACCATTACCCAGAAAAATTTGTACCCCAGAAGCTAAAAAGACACAAACGCCCAAGCAAATACCCAAAAAAGGTAGTTGTAGATCAAGATCGGCCAATGTACTGGCGGGGGTGTTTAACCAAAGCTTAACTTTCTGTTTTAAGGTGGCTTCAAAGGCCGCCCCACAAGTAATCCCAACAAAAAGCCCTACCGCAATTAAAAAATAGGGAGGCTGGGGCAAATAGTACATACTTAATCGGAATGGATAAAAGACATCCCTGATCATAGCAAGGTGAGACTTAAAATTTACCGGAGCAGGTTTTTGGTTAAACCAGTTACTTCTAGAGTTGATTACCAAGTTCTCACCGGAAAGAAGATTAGCAAAACAGAACCTCCCAATACCACTGGGGGTATGCCCGGGTCTTGATTCCTGATAATCTAGTTGGTGTTTATACTTCACTGCCGCCCTGAGTTCAGGTTATAGCCTCCCCCAATGCTAAAAGTGTTTCGCCAGTCCATCATCGTCGTGCTAACCCTGGCCTGTTTCCTTTGGTCCGCTCCGGCGATCGCCGCTAGTTCTTCTTCCGTGACCGGGGGAGCTTCAGCCTTCGAAAATATGGTCTTGGCAGAAACGGATTTTCGGGATCAGGATTTACTGACTGCCCAGTTCACCAACGTGGATTTAACCAGCAGTATCTTTGAAGCGATGGATTTGCGGGGGTCAGTATTTAACGGCGCTAACCTCACCGACGCTAACCTTAAGGGAGCGGATTTGACCAATGGTTTGGCCTATCTGACTAGTTTCAATGGCGCTAATTTAGAAAATGCCATTTTAGCTGAAGCCATTATGCTCCGCACGTCTTTCAAAAACGCCAAAATCCAAGGAGCTGATTTCAGCCTAGCGGTGTTGGATTCAGAACAGGTGGCTGCCCTTTGTGAAGTGGCGGACGGGGTTAATCCCAAAACTGGCAACAGTACCAGGGAATCTTTGGGTTGTTCCTAGGATGCTGGGCAAAATTTCAGATATGAACTTCATCCATCATAGGTGTAGGCCGCAGTCGATAGCTCAATGGAAACAAAATTAACCACAGTGGGGGTAGTTGGTGGTGGACAGTTGGCCTGGATGATGGCCCAGGAAGCCCCTAAATTGGGATTAAAACTAGCAGTACAAACTCCCCAGGAAAACGATCCCGCCGTAGCTCTGGCCGAAAAAGTGGTCCTGGCGGCGATCGCCGACGGGGAAGGGACAAAGCAATTGGCTGAGCACTGTGGGGTGATCACGTTTGAGAATGAATTTGTCGACCTGCTTAGTCTAGAAAAGTTAGCCCAACAAGGGGTTAGCTTTTACCCCCGTCTTGATTCCCTCGCTCCTTTGTTGGATAAATGGGAACAACGCCATTTTTTGCACAGCCTGAATCTACCCGTACCAGATTTTTGGGCCTTGGAATCTTTGCCTTCCCCATTGCCCGCTTTTCCCTGGGTGTTAAAGGCCCGTCGCCATGGTTATGACGGCCAAGGTACCCAAATTATTAGTTCCCCGGCGGATTTACCTGATTTGGGCAAAGCTCCCCCAGGTAGTTGGATGGTAGAAAATTTTGTGCCCTACGAAAGGGAATTGGCGGTTATCGGTGCCCGCAATGCCAAGGGAGAAGTGGAAATTTATCCAGTGGTGGAAACCCATCAGGTTAATCAAGTCTGTCGTTGGGTCGTTGCCCCAGCCCCCATTGATGCCGCTGTTGCTTATAAGGCTCAGGATTACTGCCGTCACATCCTCGACCATCTGGATTATGTGGGCATTTTGGCCATTGAGTTTTTTCTGTTGCCAGAATCGCCCCAAAACATTGCACCAGAGCAACGGTTATTGATTAATGAATTGGCTCCCCGCACCCACAATTCCGGCCATTTCAGTTTAGATGCCTGTCAGACTTCCCAATTTGCTCTGCAATTAGAGGCGGTTACAGGGAAAGCACTGGGTTCGTCAACCTTGCTGTGCGGCCAGGCGGTGATGGTTAATTTATTGGGCTATGAAATATCAGCGGGGGATTATCAGCAACAATTGGAACGGTTGGCTGCTTTACCCCATAGTCACGTCCACTGGTACGGTAAAGGAGAATGCCGCCCTGGCCGAAAACTGGGCCATGTAACCATGTTAAACCCCAACCTTGATCCATACTCATCCACTGCCTGGGCAGAAAGTACGGTCAAACAATTGGAGGCCATTTGGTATCCGGATTGATTTTGAAGTCCCACTGCCAAGGTTAATGATTCCCTTGCCTTACCGGGCTAAAATTGGGACAAATTTTTTAGCTAACTTCCTTGCTCCAAGGGGTAGTTGGCACCTGGAATAGGCAGTTACAAAGGCTCTAATTGTGATACTGTCAGTGCAATAGGGCTGTCCCTGTCTTGTTCATCGTTTGGCTGGATCTATGTCGGATATCCCGTTCACGTTGGATCAACTTCGCATCCTTAAGGCGATCGCCACGGAAGGTAGTTTTAAGCGGGCGGCAGATACATTGTATGTTTCCCAACCGGCGGTCAGTTTGCAGGTACAAAACCTGGAAAAACAGTTGAGTGTGCCCCTATTCGACCGGGGTGGACGCAAAGCCCAGCTAACGGAGGCGGGACATTTACTGCTCAATTACGGCGAAAAAATTATCACCCTCTGCCAAGAAACCTGCCGGGCGATCGAGGATTTACAGAATTTACAGGGGGGTACCCTGATTGTCGGTGCTTCCCAAACCACTGGGACCTACCTACTGCCCCGGATGATTGGTATGTTCCGCCAGCAATATCCCGACGTAACGGTACAATTACAGGTCCATTCCACCCGGAGAACAGCTTGGGGAGTGGCCAATGGCCAGGTAGATTTGGCCATTATTGGCGGAGAAGTACCGGCGGAGTTGCAGGAAACTTTAACCGTATTGCCCTACGCCGAAGATGAATTAGCCCTGATTTTGCCGGTCTTTCATCCTTTGGCCCAGGCAGAAACTATCCAAAAAGAAGACCTATACAAGCTTAAGTTTATTAGCCTCGATTCCCAGTCCACCATCCGCAAAGTAATTGATAAGGTGTTGAGCCAGGGGGAAATTGACACTAAACGCCTGAAAATTGAAATGGAACTCAACTCCATTGAAGCAATTAAAAATGCTGTGCAATCCGGTTTAGGGGCGGCTTTCGTTTCCACAACGGCCATCGAAAAGGAATTGGAAATGAATGTGCTCCACATCGCTCCGATTAAAAATGTGGAAATTCGCCGGGTTCTTTCCGTCATCATTAACCCCAACCGTTATCGTTCCAAGGCTTCTGCCGCTTTCATTCGGGAAGTCCTTCCTCAATTTTCCACCCATCCCGATGCCCTAGATCCGGAACGGTTATTGACTAATCCCTACAGCACCGCTAACGGCGATCGCCAAACGGACAATAAGGATAGCAAAGGGGGCATTGAAATTGACCCAGTTACCTAAACGTAGATAGGCCAAAGACAGAGGGAAGTTCATTAGCCCTAAGGCAGAGAACTTGATTCTGGTTGTGATTGGGCTTAATTATTTAAATCCAAAAAATTATAGCTGATTTATAGTTGATTTAATTAAAAGTAAGACACTGAACAGAGCTAAAAGCATCTTTGGTAAAGACTTTGGTTGTCTTAATCTTACTTTAATTGACTATAATTGAAAGTAAGACACTGACCGGAGCTAAAAGCCTCTTTGGTAAAGACCTTAGCCGTCTCAACCTTATTTTGATTGACTATAAGCAAATTTCACCGTTGCGGCAGAATGGTGCTTACACCGGCCAGGGAAAATTCCCGCACCGCATTCCAGGCCACATTGACCAACTCCTGGGGTTTAAAGTCATCTTTTACCAAACCCCAAATCCGTTGTACTTCATCGGTATGCAGGCGATCATCCTCCGTTAAAGCCAGCAAAATTTGTCGCCGTAAATATAAACCTTCCTCAGAAAAAAGGAATTGTAAACCTAATTGGGCGGTGGGTAAAAGATCAAATTGGCGATCGGAACGGGCAATGCTGAGCATATTTTCCAGCCGTTGCCATTGGAATTTGCCATCCTTGAACAACACATCGATTAATTGTCGTCGCAGTTGGGGAGATTCTCCGGTTAACAAACGCCTGGCCACGTAGGGATAGGCCACTTCGACAATTTTAAAATTGGGATCTAAGCTTAAAGCCAATCCTTCCTGGGTGACCAAAGAACGGATAATCAACGCAAATTTGGCCGGCACCCGGAAAGGATAATCGTACATTAACTCCGAAAAATCATCGGTGATGGTTTTAAAGTTAAAGTCCTGGACGCTCTGACCAATGGCACCACCAAACACATTTTCTAGGGCAGGAATAATGGGGGTAATGTCTGTGTTAGGAGCGAGAAAACCGAGGGCAATAAAATCTTCCGTTAGGGCCAAGTAATCTTTGTTGATTAACTGGACAATGGAACTGGCAATGGTTTCTTTTGTCCCTGGCTCTAGTTGATCCATCATGCCAAAGTCAATGTAAGCCATGCGGCCGTCTAGGGTAGCAAACAGATTACCGGGATGGGGATCAGCGTGGAAAAAGCCATGTTCTAACAGTTGCCTTAAACCGGAAGTAACCCCAATGCGGATGATATCACTGGGGTCTAGTCCCGCGGCCCGAATTTTATCCGTATCGGTTAACTTAAAGCCTTGAATCCATTCCAGGGTGAGAACTTTTTGATTGCTATATTGCCAATAAATACAAGGAACTTTGACTTCGGGATCACCGTGGAAATTTTCCGCAAACTTCTCGGCATTACGCCCTTCGTTTAAATAGTCAATTTCTTCAAACAATTTAATGCCAAATTCATCGACAATTAGGGTTAAATCATGGCCTAAGTTCAAAGGTAAAAACCGCCCGAATTTCTGTGCCCCCAACCGCATCAAATATAAATCTAAACTCAGCCTTGGTCTTAAATTGGGCCGTTGTACTTTTACTGCCACTTCTTCGCCGCTAAATAGCATAGCTCGATACACTTGGCCCAAACTGGCCGCGGCCACGGGATGGGCAGAAATTTCCCGGTAGGCTTCGTCTACTTTCATGCCCAGTTGCTCTTCCATTAGCCGGAAAGCAAGGTCATTATCAAATGGGGGCAGTTGATCCTGAAGTTTAATTAATTCTTCTAAAAAATCCCGGCGCACTAGGTCGGGCCGGGTGGATAGGGCTTGGCCGACCTTAATAAAGGTGGGGCCCAGTTTGGTCAGCAATTCCCGTAAATCCTCCGCCCGTTGCCGTTTGTAATATTCAACCTGATGGGTCCATTGATCCCAGAGGAGACAGGTGAGGAAAAAGCCAAAAGACCAGAGCACTTCCAGGGCACGCCCCATCACTTTCCAAGGACGACGACGGTAATAGTTGGCGATCGCCTGGGCATCATAGCGACGGATGTTATCTAGTTCCGATTGGGGGGGTAAGGGTTTGGGATTAGGCACAGGATGGGGACGGAGATTTATGGACTTCGAACTAAAATCTTCAATCAGGGGAAACTTAAGAAATGTAAAAACCGCGACATTTTTCTTAATGTTAGCATTGCTTTTCTCAGCAGTAAGCTTAGGGAACCGACCCATGCAAAGACAAAATGATCAATCGCCAAGACCTCAAGCAATTACAATCTTTAACTCCAGTTCCCGCTCTCTCCATTCTGTTGCCCACCCATAGAACTTCCCCGGACAATAAACAAGACCCCATTGTGGTTAAGAATTTGGTGAGTGAAGCCAAAAACCGATTGGGGGAAGAGTATTCCCAGCGGGAATTGGAGCCTCTGCTGAAGAATTTAGATGGCTTGGTGGAGACCATTGATTACAACTATGGCCTTTGCGGTTTAGCTTTGTATGTCAGCCATGATTTTGCCAAATTGTACTATCTTCCCTTTCCCGTTCAGGCTCGAGTTGTGATCGATAAAACCTTTGCCACCAGGGATTTAGTCTATGGTTTGCATCGGCAATTGCAATATTGGGTACTGCTGTTGAGCCGGGGGTCCAGTCGCTTACTGGCCGGTACCGGGGATATTTTGGAAGAAGTGGTAGATGATTACTTCACCCTAGCTATGACGGGGCCTGGGGGAACGGAAGCGTTACCGGCGGACACCGATTCTAGTTATCGAGACGATCGCCAACGTCGTTTTATTCAAGAAGTGGACCGGGTTTTTAGCACCTATAACGGAGCGGAAAACTTACCTTTGGTAGTGGGCGGTGTGGATCGTTTAGTGTCTTTTTTCCAGGAAGTGTCCCAACATTCAGCGGCGATCGCCGGTACGTTACTGGGCAATTTTGACCGGGCTAGCATCAGCGAGCTTACGCCCCAGGTGTGGGAGATTATGCAAACGGTCAGGGAAGCCAAGCAAAATCAAGCTTTAACCGCTTTGGATGAGGCAGTTAGTGCCCGAAAATTTGTTTCCACCGTCGGGGAAACCTGGCGTTTAGCCCAGGAAGGTCGGGGTAAATTGCTGGTAGTCGAAAAAGGCTATCACGAGCCGGCTATTCTCTCCGCTAACGGAGGCATTGAATTGGTGGCGGAACCCGGTGGCACAGAAGTAATCGACGACGCAGTGGACGAAATCATCGAAGCAGTGCTGGCCAATGGTGGAGAAGTAGCTTTAGTCGAAGACGGCACCCTCCCCCAACATCAACGCATTGCTTTGGTTTTACGCTACTGATGCCAGTATGCCATTGATGAAGTTAGGGGTGGATTGACGGTTTCAGACTGGGAAAAAGTGTGATCATAGGGGACAGTGTTTTTCCCCATCGTCCCTATGTCGGCTCCCCCTTCCTTCACAGCCTTGGCCCAGGCCGTCAACCAGCCCGAAATTGGCTTTGATTCCCAAAATCCCCCCCCCCAGGCCGTGTTGGATAGCTGTGTCCACTGCGGCTTTTGCTTAAATACCTGCCCCAGCTACCGGATTATTGGCAAGGAAACCGATTCCCCCCGGGGCCGCATTTATCTAATGAATGGCATTAACCAAGGCCAAGCCAGTTTGGATGCCACCACCATTCAGCATTTTGACAGTTGCTTAGGTTGTTTGGCCTGCGTCAGCGCCTGTCCTTCCGGGGTGCAGTATGACCGGTTGATCTCCGCCACCCGGCCCCAGGTAGAGCGTAACTATAACCGTCCCTTTGGCGATCGCCTATTGCGGGGGATCATTTTTAACTTATTTCCCTATCCCTGGCGGTTGCGCTTATTGTTGCCCCTGCTCTGGGTTTACCAAAATTGTGGTTTACAAAAATTAGTCCAGGCCACGGGCTTATTAAGCAGATTTTTCCCCCGTTTAGCGGCCATGGAAAGTATTTTGCCCCGGGTTACGGCCGCTTCTTTTCGAGACAATTACCCCACGGAAATTCCAGCCCAGGGGGAAAAGCGTTACCGAGTGGGGGTAATTCTTGGTTGCGTACAAAGATTGTTTTTCTCCCCCGTCAATGAAGCCACTGTCCGGGTTTTAACCGCCAACGGTTGTGAAGTGGTGATCCCCAAATCCCAAGGTTGTTGCGCTGCCCTCCCCGCCCACCAAGGACAAACAGACCAAGCCCAGGCGATCGCCAGGCAAATGATCGACAGCTTTGCCGACACAGAGGTGGACTACATTGTCATTAATGCCGCTGGTTGTGGCCATACATTGAAGGAATATCATCATATCTTGGCCGACGATGCCGAATATTTGCCCAAAGCCCAAGCCTTTGTTAGTAAAGTACGAGACATTAATGAGTTTCTCATCGAAGTAGGGTTAACTGAGGATCTCCAACCTGTCACGACAGAAACGATCCCAGTGGTGTACCAAGACGCCTGTCATCTGATCCACGGTCAAAAAATCAGTCTCCAACCCCGACAGTTAATTGCCCAAATTCCCCATTTACAATTGCGGGAACCCTTGGATGCGGCCCTCTGTTGTGGCAGTGCCGGAGTCTATAACATGCTCCAACCGGCCGTAGCGGAGGAATTGGGACAGCAAAAAGTCAATAATCTCCGTCAAACCGGTGCCCGATTGATTATTTCCAGCAACCCTGGCTGTTCCCTACAAATCCAAAAACACCTGAAAAAACAAGGTCATAATCTAGGGGTTATTCACCCCATTCAATTGCTTGATCTCTCAATTCGGGGTGAGAAACTAACCAATCTTTAAGGCTTGGTCTCCCGCATTCGCCGCTAGTTTGCCTTGTTACAAACCGGCACCAAAGGTTGGGTATCCAGGTTGAAATCTAGTCATAATCAGTGATCCCCAATTCATCCTGCCAAAAAATCCAACTTATGATGTCAAATTTGCGCTGACAAAACTGTCCATAACCGCTGCTAATTTTTTCCACCAACTAACAGGTCTTGGAAACCAAAAAGTCATTTTCATCGACATTCTCCTAAAAGTTTCCCCCCCAAGACCCAATTCTGTCCCATTGCCGCTAAAGTGAAGACAATTCACCCACCACACTTTTGTAGTCCTAACTAACCCTTATATGTCTGCCTTACCTAAACCGTCCTTTCCCCCTCGCCGCACCGCCGTAATTTCCCCGGTACCTACGCCCATAGCAAATTCCACCCGGGAGTCCCTGCCCACGTCCTTACAGGTGTTATTGCGGTTTCAACAGGTAACTTCTTGTATTACCTTGGGAGTGATGGCAACGGTTTTGGGAGTCTATGGTTGGACGGTATATACTCCCACCCTCTGGAGTAGGGAATATCAACAACTTAAAGCCCTCCAGCAAACCGAACGCCAACTGATCACCAACACTGAGGCGATCAAACACCAATTAGCCCAGGAAGCTAACCAACCCAGCTCCGGTCTAGTCAAAGCTAGCCCCAGCCAAAACATTTTTCTGCCGGCCCAGCCTACTTCCGTCCCGTCGGCCGAAAATGATGTTGCGGCCGTTGCCTCTGTTGCTAATTTCAATCTTGCCACTGGCCCCGTTGCCTACTAAACAATTCGAGCCATGGACTCCTCCCACCTTAAATTAAATTCTTCAAAAGGCAATTCATCTCCTTTCACCAAGCACATTTCCCGGCAGGAAAGACAAAAACAAAAATCCCAACAACAGGGAGTGCCGGTATTTCGTCTGCTATTGGTCTGGGGAATTCTTCTTTTGGCCATGGGGGGTTTAGCTTACCGTCTTTATCAATTGCAAGTGGTGCAGGCCAATCGGCTTCAACGCATGGCTAAAGCTCAACAGAGCACTAGCATGCAACCCTATGTACCCCGCCGCTCCATTGTGGATAGCCAGGGCAATGTTTTAGCCACCGATCGCCTAACTTATACTTTGTTTGTCCATCCCCGTTACTTTGAAGCCACCAAGGAAATTACCAACCCCACGGACTACATTGCCAGAGAACTAGCAACTATCTTAGGAGATGTAACCCCCGAACAGCTCAAAGAAAAATTTAAAGAAAAGGAATCGGGCATTAAACTAGCCACCGGCCTGAATGAGTCCCAAGCTGTCCGCATTGGTGCCCTGAGAATGGGGGGAGTGGATCTAGAAAAGCAATACAGTCGCTACTATCCCCAGGATGAAATGGCGGCGGACATTGTTGGCTACGTGGATGGGGAACACCAGGGACAAGCGGGACTGGAACTGAGCCAAAGGGAGATTTTGGAGCGGGAAGTGGAAACCTACGCCATTCGCCGCACAGGGAAAGGGGTTGTTCTGCCGGATTCTTTACCGGATAACCTATTGCAGTCCAATGATTGGCAACTGCAGTTAACCATTGATATGCGTTTACAAAGGGCGGCCCGGGAATTGCTCAAAGCCCAGGTCAGTCAGCAAAAGGCTAAGCGGGGTACGGTGTTGGTGATGGACGCCCAGGATGGAGCCATCCTCGCCATGGTCAATGAACCCACCTTTAACCCCAATGAATATTACAAAGCCAGGGTGGAATATTTCAAAAACTGGGCGGTGAGCGATCTGTACGAGCCGGGATCAACCTTTAAGCCGGTGATTGTTGCCCTAGCGATGAATGAAGGGGCGGTCAAACCGAAAGATCGGCTCAATGATAGCGGTTCGATACGGGTGGGCCCCTGGACCATTTCCAATGCTAGTAAAAGCGGAGCCGGTTTAATTACCGTTACCGAGGCCATTCGCTATTCCAGTAACGTGGTCATGGTGGCGATCGCCCGTCGTCTCAAGCCGGAACGGTACTATGAATTGTTGCAGGAAGTGGGTTTAGATAGCAGAACCGGCATTGATTTACCAGGGGAAGCAACCAATTACCTCAAGCCCAGACAAAGTTTTATGGACGATCCCATCGAACAGGCCACCACTTCCTTTGGCCAGGGTCTTTCCCTAACTCCTATCAAATTACTGCAACTCAACGCCATGTTGGCCAACGGCGGCAAGTTAGTTACGCCCCATGTGGTAAAAGGTTTGGTGGATGCCCGCAACCATCTCCACTGGCAACCGGATCATCCCATTAAACAAGTGGTGAAACCGGAAGTAGCCCATTCCGTAGTGCAAATGATGGAATCCGTGGTTAGCGGCGATGGTGGTACCGGTAAAGCAGCTCTGATTCCCGGTTATCGGGTGGGGGGAAAAACTGGTACAGCCCAAAAGGCCGGGCCTAGGGGAGGTTACCTAGCCAACGCCAAAATTACTAGCTTTGTTTCAGTGCTCCCGGTGGATAATCCCCGCTATGTGGTGGTAGCCATTATTGACGAACCGAAAGGAGCCAACGCCTATGGGGGAACAGTGGCCGCCCCAGTGGTAAAAAGTGTAATGGAAGCCCTAATCGCCATTAAAGGCATTCCCCCCTCCCAAGCCAAATAGTGTGAACTAACAGTCAGGATTCTAAGTTGGGGGAATCCAATCAGCGGACAAAGCTGCTAATGAGCCAGAGGATAATAAAAGTAATGGTGGCGGAAATTTGTTCTTGGTTGGAGCCGATCGCCACGTTAGCGCTCAGTAACAACTGCCCCAGTACGGTACCAAGAATAATCCCCACCAACAGGGCCCCTAGGCTGAGTAATAGGGCTTTACCAAATTTTCGTTGTTTACGATTGAGGAAGAAAATATTACCGAAAACCCCCACCACCAACAGCAAAGACTGGATGGAACCACCGGCTCCCTGGGTGAACCAACTGACCAAGATAAGACCGGCAAAAAACGCAGCGGGCCAAAGAATATCGTTTTGGGAAGGCGTATCAAGGGAATTAGCTAACCAACTGGGGGCTGTGGGGGCTGGAATTGAGGGGAAACCATTGCCAGTACTTTCAGCTTGCCGTTCGGGGAAGCGAATTTTTTCCGGTACTTTAATTTTTCCTTCCTGCCGTAGTCGTAGACGCTCCATAATAATCGCATCGTAGGCCGCCTCCACCTCTTCCAACAACTGGGTGTTTCCCTCATATTCCCGAAGCAGGCGAACTTTCACTGCTTGGATATCTTCAAAGGTTGCTTCCTCCGATATGCCCAACATCTGATAGGGAGTTTGTTCACCCATCGCCCTAAACCTCCTCTGGTTGATTTCCTTAAATACTTAATTGGGAGTGCTGACATCCAGTATGCCCAAAGATCTTACCATTGACCAAGAAGCATGGGATACAAGCCCCGTCTTCCAGCACAACTTTTGACAGATTGGGATGGTCACCATGCATATCCTTACCTAGCAAGGCACTGGCACGTTCCGTCACAACAGTGATTGCCAAGCCTTAATAATTTGTTGCTCTAAGTCTGCAATCTGTCCAGAATTGTCCAACACCACATCCGCTTGGGCCACCTTCTCCGCCAAGGGCATCTGACTGGTAATGCGGGCTAAAGCCTGTTCTTCGGTCAAACTATTGCGTTGCATTAATCTTTGCACCTGTTGGGCCGGTTCACAGGTAACCACCCAAATGTCCGTCACCCAATCCGTTAACTGGGCTTCAAATAGCAGGGGAATACTTAGCACCACAATTTGTTTTTTTTGTAGCTCTGTCAGAGCAGACCTAAAGCGTTGTTTAACAAAGGGGTGAATCTGAGACTCCAGCCATTGTTTTTCCTGGGTGTTTGGGAAAATAATTTCCCCCAAAGCTTGTCGCCGTAATTGCCCCTGTTGATCCAATATTTCTGGGCCGTAACGCTCGGCGATCGCCGTCAAAATTGCTGAGCCGGCTTCCACTGCTTGGTGAGCATAGAGGTCAGCATCAAGGATAGGGGCAGAGTATTTTTGGTGTAAATAGTCCGTAACAGTAGTTTTTCCTGTGGCAATGCCCCCCGTCAAACCAATTAACCGTTGTCGAGGGGGCTCATTATCCATGGGAAAATATGGTTGATGCAATGTACTGTTAACCGTTCGCCTAATACCCAGACTGGGTTAACTTTAAACTAAGTTTTGAAACTTACGTTTTAGTTTGGCCCATACCCATTAGGTTGGATCAACCAAACACTGTTTGGGGCTGTTGTTCTGCCAGGAATTTTTCGTGGACAATGCCCCGGAAAGTATCCAAGTCCGATTGCCACGCTTCAATGTACTGTTTAGCCACATTGACCCGTTCCTGGGGATTGGGATTATTCAAGCTGTAATTGAAATTACCCGTAAATAGCAACGCACTCACCGCCTGGCGATCGGGAATTTGCAAAGTAGCCTGGTTAACTTTGAGGTTAAACTGACAACCTTCCAGCAGATAGGTAAACTCCACTGCTGCTTGTACAGGAGCTTTGCCCAAATCCTGCCAGGCACCAGAAGCCAGTAATGTGCCGGTGATAAACTTGCGGGCTCCATCGTTTTGATTCGGTAAAGGAATTAAACATTTAGGCGTCACCACCACGCCGTTATAGTGGGCATTGGGTAATTTTTCCACAAAGGCACTGGCGACTTTCCCCACGGTTACTACCTCCGCCGTTTTATCATTCATCCCTTCCAAAAACATCAAAGAACGGGGCTGGGCCACAATACTGAGCCCATTTTTAAACACCAGTTGGGAACCAGCTTTGCTCACCACGGGTTGTTGGTTCAACTCCCATTCGTTGGGTACAATACCGCTGAACTTTAAAAACTGTTCATTGACCAGGCTCGGGTCTAATTCCTTGACTGCAATGCTGATGGAAATTTCCAGAATTTCATTGGGGAGAGTAACAGATTCTTGGGGGGTGGGAATAACAGTGGACATTGATTTCGCTCAAAAATTACCGAAGTTGCAACGCAGGAAACTGGGATCTTTAAACACAGACCCCAGCCAAAACCATACTGGATATTAGGAAGAAACAGAAGTGGTGGAACGTTTGCGGCTACGACGATAAACCTTAGTGGTACTGACCGGTTGGACACTAGGCTCAGCAGTGGTCACCACTTTTTTCTCTGGTTTAGCTTTCACCTTTGGCTCCGCAGTCTTAGTGAGCACCACCTTTTTGCGGGGTGCTGGGGTAGTAGAGGCAACGCCAACAGTGCTTACACTCTGGGGAACCTGATCCAATTCGATTGGAGTATCGGTTTGTAGCATCAGCAACACCATGGGGCTACTCTGCAATTCCCGTTTGATCAGCCGTTGTAGGCTAGATTCCAATTCTTTTTGCAGAGCATTCCAACTGACCTCCGTGGAGCCATTGGAACCATGGGTGAACTCAGACCACCGCTCTGTTAGGAAATTCTCGATGGTACGTACGATTAGTTCTTCCAGCAATTTGGGCTGGATGGTCATCACCACCCCCCGACAGTGAACTTCGGGATAGGCTAACAATTTGCCCGTTTTACTCAGGGCGGTGGCCACCGTTACCAGGCCGTCCTCTGCCATTTGTTGCCGTTCGGCCATGGTGCTTTCGTGGACAATGCCTGCTTGATCCACCAATTCAATGCCGGAAGGAACTTGTCCTGCCACCCGGATCCGATCGCCGGTTAGTTCAATTACATCGCCGTTATTGACAATGACAATGTTCTCGCTGGGAATTCCCTGGGCTTGGGCCATCTGGGAATGTTTGACCAACATGCGGTGTTCGCCATGGACGGGCACAAAGAATTTGGGCCGAGTAAGAGCCAACAACATTTTGTGTTCTTCCTGGGAAGCATGGCCAGAAACGTGGATGCCCTGGTGCTTACCGTAAATTACATTGGCCCCCTGCATCATCAGGCGATCGATGGTGTTGACCACCGCAATGGTATTGCCAGGGATGGGATTGGCAGAAAAGACGACCGTATCCCCCTGACGAATTTTAATCTGGGGATGCTCACCGTTGGAAATGCGGGTCATGGCCGCCAGGGGTTCTCCCTGGGAGCCGGTGGTTAAAATTAGCTGTTGCTGATCGGGCAAATTCCGAGCCGCTTTAAGGGGCACAAACAGGTTATCCGGGCATTTGATGTAACCCAACTTACGGGCATGGGCGATGACGTTGAGCATCGATCGCCCCACCACCGCCACTTTCCGCTGATGCTTTTGGGCCAAGCTGAGGATGATATTGACCCGGTGTACCGAAGAAGCAAAGGTGGTCACCATCAAACGGCCTTCCGCTTGGGAAAAAACCCGGTCCAGGTTGGGAATAACAGAGGCTTCGGAGGGGGTAATACCAGGCACTTCCGCATTGGTGGAGTCACTGAGTAAACAGAGCACTCCTTTTTCGCCGTACTCCGCCACCTTTTGGAGGTCGAAAAATTCCCCGTCAATGGGGGTATGGTCGATTTTAAAATCTCCGCTGTGCATCACTACCCCCAGGGGGGTGTGGATGGCTAGACAATAACTATCGGCGATGGAGTGGGTGTTACGAATAAACTCCACCACAAAGGATTTGCCCAAACGGACCATTTCCCGGGGAGAGACGGTTTGCAAGTTGGTGCGCTCCAACATGCCCGCTTCCTCCAGCTTGTCCCGCAATAGGGCCATGGCTAGCCGAGGACCGTAAATGATGGGAATGTCAAATTGCTTGAGATGGTAGGCAATGCCGCCAATGTGGTCTTCGTGGCCGTGGGTGACCACCATGCCTTTAATTTTTTCTCGGTTTTCCCTCAGGTAGGTCATGTCCGGTAGTACAACATTGACACCGTGCATATCATCAGTGGGAAAAGCTAGTCCTGCATCAAGAAGAAGAATTTCATCGTCATACTCAAAGACACAGGTATTTTTACCAATTTCGTGTAAGCCACCAAGGGGCAGAATTTTGAGAGCTTGGGGTTGGGTATTTTTAGCCATATGGATAAAGAAAAAAACGTTGTAATTTAGCTAGGAAAATTCAAAAGTTGCAGCACAACTCGAAGAAAAAATCAATACTTGTGGAGAAATAAAGACAGAGCCAAAGAGCCAGAAAATAACCGACAAGATCCAATGTTTGGGCTGCTATACCGTCTTGTTTTTTGGTCAAAGAGAATGGACGGAAAACGAATTTGGGCACAACCCCAGGGCGCGAGCGTATTTTTGGTCTGTAAAGCCAAGGGGGAGGTAAAGCTCCGGTAATGGGACACAAAGACGAAGATTAAAGGCAAAAAACTTAGCTCATCTTAGGCTCTGACACTATCGAATACTGGAAAAAAACGCTAAAGCCGGTAGCTAATCGGTGTAATGAACTAGCTTGCATAGAGGATGGATATCTGTTCAGGTTTGGACGGAATCGAAAAACTTACTTCGCTCTTAAGTTCATGTCATTCTAGCACACACTTCCCTAATAGGTAACTGTTCCAAGAAAAAAAACAGAGAAGTTATCAATGTGAGGTTCAGGGTTAGTAGTAGGTCTTATCTTTGGCAAAAGCCCTTGGCAAAAAATTGATTTTGAAACCATTAATACTGGCAATCCAAGTTCCTCTGGGGGAGAGAATAACTCAAACACTTGGGCTGTCTACTTCCCTCAGATCAAGTAAACAGTTACCCCCGATTTCCCTCTCCTAGGAAAGTAATGCCAGATTCTCTAGTACGGTTTGCAGTTGTTCAATTTGGCTTGGAGATAGCGCGCAGAGGGGAGGCCTTAGAGACCCCACAGACCATCCCTGTAGTCCTAGAGCAGTTTTAACCGGGATGGGATTGGTGGCACAGAAAAGAATTTTAAACAGTGGAATTAACTGCAAATGGATTTCCAGGGCTTGATTTGTCGCTCCCTGGGCAAAATGCCGCACCATGGTCTGCAGGCGATCGCCAACGAGATGACTGGCTACACTAACTACCCCAGCTCCCCCCACCGCCAACATAGGTAAAGTAAGCACATCATCTCCGGCATAGATGGCAAAGTCGTCTGGAGTGTGGACCCGAATTAGGGAAGCCTGTTCCAAACTACCAGTGGCCTCTTTGATGGCCACAATGTTTTCCACTTCTGCCAGCCGATAAACTGTTTCCGGGGCTAAGCTCTGGCCCGTTCTGCCGGGAATGTTGTACAACATCAGGGGTAATTCCGGGGCACAGCTGGCGATCGCCTGGAAATGGGCTAATAGGCCCTCCTGGGGGGGCTTATTGTAATAGGGGACCACCTGGAGGGAACCATCTACCCCTAACTTAGCTGCAATTTGAGTTGCCTCCATGGCCTCCCGGGTGCAATTGGAACCGGTGCCTGCTATGACAGACCCCCGATCGCCGACGGTTTGCTTAATTACCCGGAACAGTTCATGCTCCTCCTCCCAGGACAGGGTGGGAGATTCCCCCGTAGTGCCACAAACCACAAGACCGTCACTGCCATGGGTAATGAGATGGTCAGCTAACTTTTCCGCTACCCCATAATCCACTCCACCTTCGGCATTAAAGGGGGTGATCATAGCAGTTAATATCGGGCCAAAGGGGGAAGCGTTTACAAAATCAGCCATAGACTATCTCGATGGAAAAAGGGCAATGGGTAACTTGACCAAGGACGGGAAGGGTTTGAGAAGATTCTACAGCCAACCCCGTTCCACCAATAGCTCGGCAATTTGCACCGCATTGAGGGCGGCCCCTTTACGAATCTGATCACCGCACAACCACAGGTCTAAACCATTAGGGTGGGAAATATCCTGGCGAATGCGTCCCACCAACACATCATCCTGTCCCGTGGCATCTATGGGCATGGGGAAATAATTTTTCTGCCAATCCTCCACTAGTTTGACCCCAGGGGCCTTGGCGATCGCCGTCTTGGCCAGTTCCACCGGGAACGGAGTAGCAAATTCCAGGTTAACGGCTTCCGAGTGGGCCCGGAGCACGGGTACCCGCACACAGGTAGCTGTAATGCGTATATCTTCCGCGGC
This sequence comes from Synechocystis sp. PCC 6714, assembly GCF_000478825.2. Taxonomy (NCBI): domain Bacteria; kingdom Bacillati; phylum Cyanobacteriota; class Cyanophyceae; order Synechococcales; family Merismopediaceae; genus Synechocystis; species Synechocystis sp. PCC 6714. The sequence continues at coordinate 2,742,370 of NZ_CP007542.1, forward strand.
AAAAATCTTGCGAGTTTCGTGCACCATCTTCATCTCCTCCTCACAGTAGTGGTTAGCAGTGATGGGGGAATTATGGGGAAAGAGGTTAAAGGCCAGGGGATAGGGGAGAATTTCAGCCTGGGGAGTTTTCCCTGCCAGGATTTCCCGACTTTGGTGCTTGACCTCTTCCATGGCCATGGCCCCGGCCCCACTGGCGGACTGGTAAGTCGCCACTACAATGCGCTGAATGGGCTGAATTTGATGCAGGGGATAGATGGCTACCCCCATGAGGATAGTGGTACAGTTGGGGTTGGCAATGATCCCTTGATGGTTCTGGGCCGCCTCAGGATTAATTTCCGGCACCACCAGGGGAACTTCCGGCACCATGCGAAAGGCACTGGAATTATCTATCATTACCGCTCCGGCTTTGGTGATCGCCTCGGCCCAACGTTTGGAGGTGGAACCGCCGGCGGAAGCCAACACCAAGTCACAATCTTGAAAAGCCGTTTCATCCACCGCCTGAATTGGCAACTTTTCCCCCTGAAATTCCAGGGTTTTACCGGCGGAACGGGGGGATGCTAACAGTTTTAAATTCGCCAGGGGAAAGCCTCGGCTTGCTAATAGCTCCAGTAGTTCGGTGCCGACGGCCCCGGTGGCGCCCAGGATGGCAACTCGTATCGGTGATGGCAAGGGTTACTCCTCCGGTAACAGTGAAAATGAAAGGATTAGAAAATGGTTAGAAAGTCTTTATGGGTGGAACGGAAAGAAAAAAAACTAGATTTCGGTTTTGGCAATTTGCCTTTAGCGGACAATTTTGCGGTGAGATATACCTTAATCAAAAAGTTGTTGACTCCACCTAATTCGATTAAACCAGTTCCGGCGGCCATCCTGGGCAAAAAAGAAGCTGAAACAACAATGGGGCAGGGGTAAAGATTCTGGCCCCAGGGAAAAATGGCACCCGGCTTATATTATGATCAGTTGGGTTGACCGCCACAGGTCTTTGCCGAGTCATAGCGTAGCGGGGCAAAAAGGGGAACATTTCCCTTGGTCTAAGTGAGCCTAGCATAGCACGACGGGAAGGGCACCCAGACCTATCTCTGCAGTCCTTCCCAGTCCCCAGGGGCCAGCTTAGTAGCCACGTGCCCCCACTGTTTCACCATCGAGATTTCCCATCAATGAAAGTTATCCAGGAAAAATTGCCAGATAGTCAAGTTGGACTAGAAATTGAAATTCCCGCCACAGCATCGAAAAAGGTTTACGAGAACGTCGTCAAGAAGTTAACCCGCACCGTTAACATTCCTGGGTTTCGTCGGGGTAAGGTGCCCCGGGCCATTGTTATCCAGCGTTTAGGCCAAAGCTATATCAAAGCCACTGCCATCGAGGAGTTGATCGATGACAGCATCAAAGCCGCAGTCAAACAAGAGGAATTGGCCATCATTGGCAATTTTTCCTTACGCTCGGATATGGAGGATTTACTCCAGGCCTTTGACCCCGAGGCCCCTTTGACCATCAAAGTGGCTGCGGACGTGTTCCCTGAAGCGGAGTATGAACCGGAGAGTTACAAAACAATCACCACCCAAGCCGAAGAAATTGAGTACAGTGCCGACGCTGTAGACCAATGGCTCAAGGGGGAACAGGAAAAAAGGGCTACCCTCGTTCCCGTTGAGGATCGTCCGGCGGCCATGGGGGATGTGGCCATTGTGGACTATGCCGCCTTTGAACTGGCGGAAGGGGGAGAATCCGGAGAGGCGATCGCCGAAGTCAAGGGGTCTGATTTTGAAGTGACCCTAGAAGAAGGTCGTTTTGTCGCTGGCATTGTGGACGGTATTGCCGGCATGGCGATCGATGAAACCAAGCTCATTCCCGTAACTTTTCCAGAGGACTATCCCCTGGAGGCAGTGGCCGGGGAGAATGTACTGTTTGAAATCAAGCTCAAAGAAATTAAATTCCGGGAATTACCGGAGCTAGATGATGACTTCGCTGAAGACGTCAGTGAGTTTGAAACCCTGGCCGAACTCAGGGCTGATCTGGAAAAACAATTCCAAGAACAGGCTGAAGAGCGCACCAACAACAACATCAAGGCCGCCATTAAGGGAAAATTAGGCGAACTGTTCACCGGAGCTTTACCGGAGACCATGATCAAGCAGGAATGCGATCGCCTAGTGGCTCAAACCGCCATGGAGCTAGAACGCATGGGGTTAGATGTCTCTCAATTGTTCCGTCAGGGGGACGATATGCTCCAAACCCTCAAGAATAATGCCCGCCCGGAGGCGATCGCCAACCTCAAAACTCAACTGATGATCGGGGCCATTGCCAAAGAAGAAAAAATTGAGCCCACCGAAGCGGAAATTAAGGAGCGCTGTGATGAACTACGCCGGGAATTCAAGGGAGAAAAAATCGACGAATCCCGGTTGTTGAGTTTTGTGGAAAGTTCCCTGGTAGAGGACAAAGTGCTTAATCTCCTTAAGGAATGGGCCACCGTCGAACTATTGCCGGAGGGTAGTCTCAGTCAAACAGAGGAAACTGATGACAACGACGATGGAGAAGGGGCCCCCATTGACGTGGAGGCGGACTCTGAAGCCTAGGTCGACTCTCTCCCTTACCGGACTCTCCGCAAACCAGAGAGCAAAACCCCTAGAGTTAGCAAATTTATGGGGCAGACTAAGCCCCTGCCCTGTCCCTCCTAAAACGGTAAAGCCCCAAAGCTCAAGCAAATCTAGCTAAGATGAAGCCATATCAAAAACAAAGTTGAGTTAATCTGAAGGCAAGAAAAAATCGTTTTCTTCCCCATAACGAACTGGACGCCAGTTTTGCCGCCGTCCTGCTTTTCGCCTAATTTTCCCTACCTTCCTATCCCCGAACCCATGGTCAACTCCCGTTCTCCTTACCATTCTCCCCTCAGCACCCTGGGGCACCGTGAAGTCCAAAGCGTTGTTCCCATGGTGGTGGAACAGTCTGGCATGGGGGAGAGAGCCTTCGACATCTATTCCCGTCTGCTTAGAGAAAGAATCATCTTTTTGGGTACCCCAGTGGACGACCAGGTGGCGGATTCCATTGTGGCGCAACTGCTATTTCTAGATGCAGAGGATCCAGAAAAAGATATCCAACTCTACATCAACTCTCCGGGAGGCTCCGTGTATGCCGGTTTAGCTATCTACGACACCATGCAACAGATTCGCCCTGATGTGGTGACAATTTGTTTCGGTTTGGCCGCCAGCATGGGCGCTTTTTTACTGTCCGGCGGCTGTAAGGGTAAGCGTATGGCCCTGCCCAGTGCCCGCATTATGATCCACCAACCCCTAGGGGGAGCCCAAGGCCAAGCGGTGGAGATCGAAATTCAAGCTCGGGAGATTTTATACATCAAGGATCGCCTCAACACGATGCTGGTGGAGCACACCGGTCAACCTATGGAAAAACTCCAGGAAGACACGGAAAGGGATTTCTTTATGTCTGCGGAAGAAGCCAAGGAATATGGCCTCATTGACCAAGTAATTTCCCGACCCAACCTTCCCGACCCCACTACCCCCGTTACCTCCCTCGGTTAGTTTTATGCCCAAATATGACTCCCATCTGAAATGTTCCTTTTGTGGTAAATCCCAGGAGCAAGTCCGCAAGTTGATTGCTGGCCCTGGTGTCTATATTTGTGATGAGTGTGTGGAACTCTGCAACGACATTTTGGATGAGGAGCTACTGGATACCCCCGCCGCCGCCCCTGGGGAAAGGGATGGGACAGGTCAAAAACAAAAAAAATCTGGTCAGCCCCGTCGCCGCCTTACTCTGGAGGAGTTACCCAAACCAACGGCCATCAAGCAGTACCTGGATGAGTACGTAATTGGCCAAGATGAAGCTAAAAAAGTCTTATCTGTGGCGGTTTATAACCATTACAAACGGTTAAACTTGCTGGAACGTAATCAAGAAGTAGATCCAGGCGAGGCGGTGGAACTACAGAAATCAAATATTTTACTGGTGGGGCCCACCGGTTCTGGTAAAACCCTGCTAGCCCAGACGTTGGCCAAGATTTTGGAAGTGCCCTTTGCCGTGGCCGATGCCACCACCCTAACGGAAGCGGGTTATGTGGGGGAAGATGTAGAAAATATTTTGCTCAGACTTTTACAAGTGGCGGATTTGGATGTGGAAGAAGCCCAGCGGGGCATTATCTACATCGATGAAATTGATAAAATTGCTCGCAAAAGTGAAAATCCCTCCATCACTAGGGATGTGTCTGGGGAAGGGGTACAACAGGCTTTACTAAAAATGTTGGAGGGAACAGTGGCCAATGTGCCGCCCCAGGGGGGAAGAAAACATCCTTACCAGGATTGTATTCAAATTGATACTAGTAATATTCTTTTTATCTGTGGTGGTGCCTTTGTCGGCTTAGAAAAAGTGATCGAACAAAGGTTTGGCAAAAAGTCCATGGGCTTTGTACGGCCTGGGGAAGGCCCCAGCAAAGAGAAGCGTACCGCCGATGTACTCCGTCAGGCAGAGCCGGATGACTTGGTCAAATTTGGTTTGATTCCTGAGTTTATTGGTCGTATTCCGGTCATGGCCTGCCTTAATCCCCTGGATGAGGATGCTTTAATTGCTATTTTGACCCAACCGCGCAATGCCATTGTCAAGCAATATCAAACTCTTTTGGGCATGGATCACGTAAAGTTGGATTTTCAACCCGATGCGGTGCGGGCGATCGCCACGGAGGCCCACCGTCGTAAAACCGGAGCTAGGGCATTACGGGGCATTGTGGAGGAATTAATGCTGGATGTGATGTATGAGTTGCCTTCCCGGGAAGATTTAACCCATTGCTTAATTACGAGGGAAATGGTGGAAAAACGCTCCACAGCAGAATTATTGCTCCATCCTTCTTCTTTGCCTAAACCCGAATCCGCCTAGGTTCCCCCTTTTGTTTTTTTAAGTAGTCAAAGACTGGTTGGAATTGCTATAACCCAAAACTTCCACATTAAATGAATACAGGCTGAGTTCGTGAGTTTAATGTGAACATAGTTAGTAATTGCAAGTGGGACTAAATCGCTGCTGAGATTTGCGTTTTTTTATAGTTTTATCTGGAGTTAATGCCATGGCAAAAACTGCTATAAAGCCAACAACCCTCTACGAGATTGATTATTTACTTTGGACTGAAGAAATAATCGCCCAACTGAAAGCCAGGGATTTTGAACATCTAGATGTGGAAAATTTAATTGATGAAATTGAAGATTTGGGGCGATCGCAAAAACGAGAATTGAGACAACGCTTAGGTACTTTACTGGAGCATTTGCTAAAGCGAATCTATGTAGAAATGCCCCAAGAATATAATGGCTAGAAGCGGACCATTCGAGAACAACGCCGTCAGATTAGGCTAGAAATTAAAGCCTCCCCCAGCTTGAAGTCAATTTGGGAAGAATCCTTTGCTTTACTTTGGGAATTTGCCTTAGAAACCGTTCGTGATGACTATGCTAATTTTAATTTCCCTGACCCATGGCCATTCGAGTCCGATATCAATACCCTCTTGACAGTTAATTTTTGGGAAATTGGGTCAATCACGTCCTGATTTCAGCTCCCTTTGCTGGAATGGCGATTTTAAAATTTAGTGTCCCTCGCCACAATTTTCTAAATCAAGGTTGATAAACTTCCCATACGAGGCCTATTTTGCCCATCCCGGGCTTCCCGGTTCAACCTATGGGGGATTCCAATCAGCGGCTCAAGCTGGGGGTACTGTTTTTCGTGGTCACCCTGGTGTTAGCTACCCTTGGCTACATCTGCTTTGGTTGGACGACAACGGAAGCGGTGTACATGGTGGTCATTACCGTTTTTGGGGTGGGCTACGGGGAAGTACGGCCCCTGACTACTCCGGCGGAAAGATTTTTTACCATGGGGGTAATTCTGGCGGGCACCACCTCGGCGGTTTATATTGTCGGAGCATTTGTGCAAATGGTGACGGAGGGGGAAATCCATCGGGCATTGGATAATCAGCAACGGCAACGGCAAATTGCCAATTTAACCGACCACACTATTATTTGTGGTTTTGGCCGCATGGGGCAGGTGTTAGCCAAGCAATTAAAGCAGTCCGGTTTGCCCTTTAGCATCATTGATAATCAACCAAGCCAAGTGGCGATCGCCGAAGAATTAGGATATTTAGCCCATTGTGGAGATGCTACCAGGGAAGAGCAATTACAAATGTTGGGGGTAATGAAAGCAAAGACCTTGGCCACGGTTTTGCCGGAGGATGCCACCAATGTTTTTATTACCCTGACTGCGAGGGAACTCAACTCCCGCTTGACCATTTTGGCCCGGGGAGAAATTCCTGAAACGGAGAGAAAACTGCGACTGGCAGGGGCAGACCAGGTGATTTTACCCTTGACGGTGGGGGCAATCCAGATGGCGGATTTAATCACCCAGTCAAATCGCCGGGATTTTCTCAATCGGCCCGATGAACGAGGTTTTTTGAATGATCTGTTGGCCAATGTGGAAGTGCAAATGGATGAACTGATTGTGGCGCCGGAGTCTCCCGCCATGGGTCGTACCATTATGGAAATGGAAGTTCGTAGTAAGGGAGCTTTTATCGTCATTGCCCTGCGCCGGGCCGATGGCAGTACCATTCTCCATCCCCACCCCTCGCAAATTTTGAATGAGAACGACACCATCATTGTCATTGGCCACCGTTCGGAAATTCCCCGCTTTGCCCAGCAGTATCAGTTCAAACGCAAACACCTCAAAGCCCGTTGGCAACAGGCGGCTCTAACCCCATGACCTCCATCGATACACTTTGGGTTCTGCTTTGTGCTGGCTTAGTTTTTTTTATGCAAGCCGGTTTTATGTGCTTGGAGTCGGGCCTGACCCGTTCTAAAAACAGCATTAACGTTGCCATTAAAAATTTTGCCGACTTTGGCATTTCCGTTGCCCTTTTTTGGGCCTTTGGTTTCAGCATTATGTTTGGACTGTCCCAGGGAGGCTGGTGGGGCACAGGCTATAGCTTTGTTGACATGGGGGGAGAACCCACCCTAGCGGTGTTTTTTTTGTTTCAGGCCATGTTCTGCGGCACCGCTACCACGATTATTTCCGGCGCGGCGGCGGAACGGTTGAAATTTTCCGCTTATTTATTGGTGGCGGGGCTAGCTTCTGGGCTTATTTATCCCCTCTTTGGCGATTGGGCTTGGAATGGCCTGGCCACAGTGGCAAGTATAGAAACCCCAGGGGGCTGGTTAGAAAATTTGGGCTTTCGGGATTTTGCCGGTTCAACGGTGGTGCATAGCGTCGGGGCTTGGGTCGGTTTGGCCACCATTCTCGTTGTCGGCCCCCGCCAAGGTCGTTTTCCAAAAACGGGTAAAACCTTAAAAATTCAGGGTTCTAATATGCCCTTTTCCGTTCTGGGCACTTTGATTCTCTGGTTTGGTTGGTTAGGCTTCAATGGTGGCAGTACCTTTGGCTTAACACCAGAGGTGCCGAGCATTATGGTCAACACCGTTTTGGCCGGGGTGGGGGGCATGTTGATGGCGGGGTTAATTAGCCTCCTGGAGGACAAAATGATCCAAGTGGAACCCTTGATGAATGGTTCCCTGGCCGGTTTGGTGGCCATTACTGCCAGCGCCAATGTGGTCATAACACCGATCGCCATGGTGATTGGAGCTACGGGCTCGGCGATCGCCTATCTGGTGGGCAAAAAAATGTTGCACTGGGGAGTGGATGATGCGGTGGATGCAGTGGCCGTCCATGGTGGGGCTGGGGTCTGGGGCACTATCTGTGTGGGATTATTCGGTCAATTGCCGTTGGTGGATACGGGGCTAAGTCGTTGGCAACAATGCGGGGCACAATTGCTGGGCATTGGCGTTTGTGCGCTTTGGGCCTTTGGGTTAGCCTGGGTACTCTTAACGTTGCTCAATCGGGTTTTTCCCCTGCGCATTTCCCCCGAAGATGAGGAAATTGGCCTCAATGTGTCGGAGCACCAAGCCACCACAGAAACCTATGAACTTTTTCAGGTGATGGACCGCCAAGCCAAAACCCATGATTTAAGTTTGCGGGTGCCCGTTAACCCTTTTACTGAAGTGGGCCACATTGCCGGTCGCTATAACCAAGTGATGGATGCCTTTGAAGCCCGGCACCACCGTAGCGTGGAGGATCTAGCTCAAATTTATTACGTCACAGCGGCCATCGCCGCCGCCATTGAAAATAACAGTTTTAAAGCAGACCAGTTGGGTTTGGAGGAAGTGACCAATCGGGCCGATGAACTGGGAGCCTTAGCCAGAACTATTCAACAAATGGCGGAAATGCTCCAGCAGCGGGACCAAGAATTAATTGCTGTTAAACAACAATTGGTGCTCCAACAACAAAAACATCACCATGGCAACGTCGAATCAGTGGATTTGTCGCCCTAGGTATTACTGCCCCAACTAAACTTCACCGTACAAAGCGGCGATCGCCTGTTGGGGATCTGGTTGCTTGACAAGGGATTCTCCCACTAATACGGCCCGGGCCCCAGCCTGCTGTAATCTTTGCAAATCAGCTAATTCATAAATACCGGATTCACTGATTAAGGTGATGTCCGCTTGGGTTAATTGTTGCCGTCGCTGGCCAAAAAGATCCTCTGTGGTTTGCAGATCAACGGTAAAGGTTTGCAGATCCCGGTTATTAACTCCGATTAATTGCACCCCGTCCAAAGCCAAAACCCGGTCCATTTCTTCCAAGGTATGGACTTCCACCAATGCGGCCATGCTCAAACCCTGGATAATTTTGAGAAAATAGCGCAAATCCTTATCGCTGAGAATGGCGGCAATTAACAGCACCGCATCGGCCCCCTGACTCCGGGCTAGATAGATTTGATAGGGATAAATAATAAATTCCTTGCAGAGCAGAGGTAATTGCACCGCCGAGCGCACCAACTGCAAATTTTCAAAACTGCCCTGGAAAAATTTCTCGTCCGTCAACACTGACAAACAATTGGCTCCCCCCGCCTCATAGGCCCTGGCGATCGCCACTGGGTCAAAATCCGCCCGAATAATGCCCTTACTAGGGGAAGCTTTTTTTACTTCAGCAATCAAGGCCGGTTGCCGCTGACTCTGGCGCAATGCCCCCACAAAATCCAATGGGGGCGCCATTTCTTTGACTAGACTTTGGAGTTCGACCAGGGGGACTAATTCCCGCCGTTGGGCCACTTCCTTTTCCTTCTGCCAAACAATTTCCTCCAGAATATGACGGGGAGCCGCTTCTGGGTGCTTAATTTGATACTGAAGAATATCAACGTTGATGGGGGGATTAGGGGGCCGGCGGCGAATTTCCATAAATTGGCGGTCAATGCAGGGGATATTTTTGCGGCTAAAGGGTTAAATTAGCTCAGTCTCACTTTAAATAGTAGGATGGAAGCGTTGGTTTTGCTGCCTAAACTCCGCCGGCAATTAGTTGCATTTAGCCTTGGTTTGTCGATGTGGATTGCCCTGAATCTGGAAATTTTCCCGTGAGTCCACTGTGGAGTGATTACGAAAAAGTACTTTTGCGAATTGTGCTCACCAGCTTGACGGCCCTGATTGTCTTATTCTGCCTTTGTCTGGGCTATCGTTTGGTACGCTTCACCCTGCTCGGATTTTGAGCGAACCCGTCCTGGAGGATTTAAGAAAAGGCTGGGGTAAACTTCCTGGGGAAATCCAACCTAGGCTGAAGGTGATCATCTGGGATAGACTGCTGGTCTGATTTTCGCTTCCACTGCATTTATTTTTATGGTCAATAGCAACCTGTTACCCAACCTTGATTCCTGTTTAACCACTCTGCGGACCGTAGGTTGGGAGGCGATGGCAATCCTACAGTCCTACTACAGCGGCGATAATCAAACTAACCTAAATGCCAACGAGAATAAACAAGATGGCCCTGTAACAGCGGCGGATTTGGCAGCAAATCAATATATTTTGGCCACTTTGCAGACTGCCTTTAGCCCGGAAGAGTTTGGCTATCTGAGCGAAGAAACCCACCAAGGCACTGATCCCTTAGCCCAGGATTGGGTTTGGATTATTGACCCCCTCGATAGCACCAGGGATTTCATTGATAAAACCGGGGAATATGCTCTGCACATTGCTTTGACCTATCGCCAGCGGCCGGTGTTGGCCCTAGTGGGGATGCCGGAAGCCCAAAAGCTTTACTATGCCATCCAAGGTCAGGGCTGTTTTCAGGAAACCAAAGCAGGGGAAATAACCCCGGTGAAAGTCAGTCCCAAGTCTGATTCCAGTCCTTTAACCCTAGTGGTGAGTCGTAGCCATCGAGATCAACGTTTCCAAGATTTGATTGACCGTTTACCCTTTGGCGATCGCCATTATGTGGGCAGTGTGGGTTGTAAGATTGTCACCATTTTGGGGGGGCAAAGCGATGTTTACATTTCCCTATCCGGTAAATCAGCGGCGAAGGATTGGGACTTTGCGGCCCCGGAATTAATCCTCACTGAAGCGGGGGGAAAGTTTACCTATTTTGACCAGACCCCAGTGTTGTACAACCGGGGCGACGTGCGACAATGGGGCGGCATCATGGCTACTAACGATTCTCGCCATGGAGCTTTGTGTGAGCAAGCAGTGGGAATCCTAGCTGAACTAGATCAAAATAGTAAACCCAATGGATCAAACTGAAGCGGCCCAACGGTGGTTAGGCATTGATCCTGGCTTAGCCATCATCGGTTGGGCTATTCTCGATGGGCAGCCGGATTTATCGGCCCACTTGGTGGACTACGGCATCATCGAAACCTCCAAGCACCTCAGTACCCCGGAAAGACTAGTGGAAATTGAGCAAGACATCCACGCCCTATTGGAGGAATTTGCTCCCCAGGCGATCGCCATGGAAATGCCATTTTTTAGCCGACAAATTAAGGCGGCCGGTGGCGTTATGCAAGCTCTGGGGGTAATCAACCTGGTTATCTACCGGGAAAAAGGTATTCAACCCGTTTTTTTACATCAATCCAGTTGGAAATGCCATTTAGGTCATGGTAAAGCTGATAAAGCAGAGGTGGCTGCCATGGTGCAGAATTTTTTTGGTCTAGAAGACCTACCCATCGACGATAGTGTGGATGCCATTGCCATCGCCCTAGCTGGTCTGAACGGAGTCCGCAACGACATTGGCTGAGATGCGGAGGTGGGGATTTCTGGGCAACCATCTGGGGGCGAGAGTTTGCTACAGTAAACACTACAGAAGTCTTGTCAATTATTGTTAAGCAAAACATCGACGCATTATGCCTGGGGATTATTACCAAACGCTTGGAGTGACGCGGGATGCCAATAAAGATGAAATCAAACGAGCCTACCGTCGGTTAGCCCGTAAATATCATCCTGACGTTAATAAAGAACCAGGGGCAGAAGAAAAATTTAAAGAAATTAGCCGGGCCTACGAAGTGCTATCGGAGCCAGAAATCCGCCAGCGCTACGATCAATTTGGCGAAGCAGGAGTTAGTGGTGGTGGTGCCCAGGGCTTTGATGTGGGCAATATGGGCGATTTTGCCGATATTTTTGAAACCATTTTTGGCGGTTTTGGCGGTGGCATGGGCGGCCAGCAACGGGGTCGTCGTCGGGCCAATGGCCCCACCAGGGGAGATGATCTACGGCTAGATCTACAGTTAACTTTCCAGGAAGCCGTTTTTGGCGGCGAAAAAGAAATTCGCATTCCCCACCTGGAGTCCTGTCAAGTCTGTGACGGCACCGGAGCCAAACCAGGCACAGGCGTAAAAACCTGTGGCACCTGTAATGGAGCTGGCCAGGTTCGTCGGGCCACTCGCACCCCCTTTGGTAGTTTTGCCCAAGTTTCCACTTGTCCCACCTGCAATGGCACTGGGGAAGTCATTGAACAGAAATGTGAAGCCTGCAACGGAGTGGGCCGGAAACAGGAAACGAAAAAGCTTAAAATCACCATTCCGGCCGGGGTGGACGATGGCACCCGTCTACGGGTAGGTAAAGAAGGAGATGCTGGTTTACGGGGAGGGCCAGCGGGGGATTTATATGTTTTCTTGATGGTGGAAAAGGATAAACACTTTGTTCGAGAAGGGATGAATATTCGCTCGGACCTAGAACTGAGTTATCTACAAGCTATTCTCGGTTCCCGTCTGGAGGTAGACACGGTGGATGGTAAAGCGGAGTTGACTGTTCCGCCAGGGACCCAACCCAATACCGTTTTAACCCTGGAAAATAAGGGGGTGCCCAAGCTAGGCAACGCTACCATTCGGGGTGACCATCTAATTACCATTAAGGTGCAAATTCCCACCCGCATTAACTCCGAAGAACGGGAGTTATTGGAACGATTGGCTACCATCAAAGGAGAAAGCCACGGCAAAGGTGGATTAGAAGGATTTCTAGGGGGATTATTTCATAAATGAGCCAAGCAACCGAACGGATTTTGCTAGATCTACGGGGAACTCCCTGTCCGATTAATTTTGTTCGCACTAAGCTCAAGCTGTCCCAAATGGGGCCAGGGCAGGTGCTGGAAGTGTGGCTAGATGAAGGGGAGCCGGTGGAGCAGGTGCCCCATAGCCTGGAGTTAGAAGGCTACACAGAACAGTCCCTCCAGTCGTTGCAAGAAGAGTCGGCTTACTGCCTGACCATCACTGTCCCAGCACAAGCTCCCCAACGAGCTTAGGGGTTAACCAATGGCCAAGGTGACGGATGACGGGACAGTCATTGCCATTCAAGCTAATTACTATTGGGTGCGCTTGCAAAATGTGACCTCTGAGCCCCTCCTTTGCACCCGTCGCACTCGTCTAAAAAAGGTAGGACAAAAGGTAATGGTGGGGGATCAAGTCCGAGTCGAGTTACCCCCCTCTTTGCAGTTGTTCATAGATGGAAACGATAACGGTACTAAAAATCGAAAGGTTCCCCTGGCGGCGGAGGGAGATTTAGGGGCGATCGCCAAAGTTTATCCCCGCCGTACAGTGCTAGAACGGCCTCCGGTGGCCAATGCTGAACAAATTTGCCTGGTTTTTTCCCTGGCGGATCCTCCCCTGGAGGAATGGCAGTTGAGTCGATTTTTGGTGCAAGCGGAAGCCACGGGCTTAGAAATTAGTCTTTGTCTCAATAAACAGGATTTGGTGGATGAGACAGAAGTTGACCATTGGGGCCATCGCCTGGGAGCGTGGGGCTACACACCAATTCTACTCAGTGTGCAAAACCGCTGGGGTTTGGAAAAATTACAACGAAAATTAACACGCCGCATCAGCCTCATGGCGGGCCCTTCTGGGGTGGGCAAATCCAGCCTGATCAATTTGTTGGTGCCAGGGGTAGAACAGCAGGTGAAAAAAGTGTCCGGTAAATTACGCAAAGGCCGCCACACCACTCGCCATGTGGAACTATTTGACCTCCCCGATGGAGGGCTATTGGCAGACACCCCAGGTTTCAACCAGCCGGACTTGGCCGTTGAGCCTTCCCAATTAATTAACCTTTTCCCTGAAGGACGACAGCGATTACAGGGGCGGGAATGTTTTTTTAAAGATTGCTTACACCGGGGAGAGCCAGACTGTGCGGTGGGACAGAACTGGGAAAGGTATGAACATTATCTAACTTTTCTGGAGGAAGTTTTGGCTCGGCAAAGCCTCGAACAGCAAAGGGAAACGGATACGGGCCTAAAAACTAAAACAGGCAGTGACGGCCAGGAGTACGATGAACCGAAGCTGGAAACCAAAAAATACCGTCGCCATTCCCGCCGCCAGGAGCACCAAGAACTGCAAAGTTACTGCGAGCAAACGGACCTAAACAGTTTGCAGGGGAACTGGGATTGGGAATAAACCCAGGGGAGCAAATTAAAAAAACACAACAAAAACCCAGTCAATGACTCAACCAGACTAAGCCTAGGTTGGTTCACCAACCATTTCAAAGCAATTAGTCATTTTCCCAGCATTCAGAGGACATCAAATCACCAATCTGATCTCGGAGTAGATAATCATTTCTTTCTAACTCACATTCCACACAGACCCATTCCCGGGCAGGAATATACTGACAGAGGACGTAAATAGGCTGGTGACGACTCACCGTGCCTTGCTCCACTAATAAGCGGGCTTCATCCTTGAGCATATTGATGTTGTAGTCGAAGGAGGAAAGGGGAGTTAAAGTTGCCGCACTCATAAAATCCACCAAAATTGGGAATCAAAACCTAAACACAACTATAGCCTAACCCCAGATACAAACAAAGGGGGGCTTTGCTGTATGATCCATTACAATTCTTTAGTCTTCCGCATAAATACTTATATCTTCTGGGATTCGGCCAACCCTAAAATTTTTATTAAGTTTTTGTATCCTGGTCTGGGGCAGGAGTTCAGCGCCAAAATTTGCCTTGCCCCAATCGCGATATACTCAATGGCGACGATCAGGACAAAAAACCATTATGGTGGCGGTTGCAGTGTTGGCGGCGGGGAAAGGCACCCGCATGAAATCGGATTTACCCAAAGTGCTCCATCAATTGGGGGGTTACAGTTTGGTGGAAAGGGTGTTGCAAAGTTGCCGTCCCCTGGCCCCGGAAAGACAAATATTGATTGTGGGCTACCAGGCCACCGCCGTGGAATCATCCCTGGCCGGGCGATCGGATGTGGAATTTGTGGAACAAAGGGAACAATTGGGCACTGGCCACGCCATTCAGCAGTTACTGCCTTGCCTCAAAGACTATCAGGGTGATTTGTTGGTGCTCAACGGCGATGCGCCCCTACTGCGGTCGGCAACTTTGGAAAATTTAATTGCCACCCACCAACGCCACGGCAATGCGGCCACCCTGCTGACGGCCCATTTGCCGGATCCTAAGGGTTACGGCCGGGTATTTTGCAACGGCGATAATCGGGTTACCCAAATTGTGGAAGACCGGGATTGCAATGCGGCCCAGCGCCAGAACCATCGGGTCAATGGCGGCATTTATTGTTTCCACTGGCCAAGGCTGGCGGAGGCTTTACCCAAATTATCTGCCAATAATGACCAACAGGAATACTACCTAACGGAAGTGGTAGATTACCTGGACCAAGTGATGGCGGTGGATGTGGAAGATTATTTAGAGATTAATGGTATTAACGACCGCAAGCAGTTGGCGGCAGCCAATGATATTCTCCAAAATCGTATTAAGGATGGCTGGATGGCTAAGGGCATTACTCTCATCAATCCTGACAGCATCACCATTGACGATACGGTGATTTTGGAAGCGGATGTCATCATCGAACCCAACACCCATCTGCGGGGTAAAACTGTCATTGGTCGGGGTAGTCGCATTGGCCCCGGTAGTTTAATCGAGGACAGCTTGATCGGCGCGGGCACGTCAGTCCTGTTTTCCGTAGTGAATCAAAGTCAGATCGGCGATAATTGTCGCCTTGGTCCCTATAGTCATATTCGTGGGGAAGCAGATATTCAGGCCGATTGTCGCATTGGCAATTTTGTCGAGGTGAAAAAGTCTGTCATTGGTTGCCAATCCAATGTGGCCCACCTTAGTTACCTCGGGGATGCGGTCCTTGGCGATGGGGTCAATGTGGGGGCAGGCACCATTACTGCCAACTATGATGGGGTGAGCAAGCATCAAACGGTCATCGGCAGTGGCACCAAAACCGGGGCTAATAGTGTATTTGTAGCTCCGGTACAGGTAGGAGCAGGGGTAACAGTGGCGGCGGGTTCGGTGATTAATCGGGATGTGCCAGCGGGATCCTTGGCGATCGCCAGGCCCCGGCAACGTATCATTGATAATTGGCAAGTGCCCCCAGCCCCGCAGTCGGGTCAATCTTAAATTGTTATGCTCACCATTGCTTTACCAAAAGGCTCGTTGTTGCGGGATAGTATCGACCGTTTTCAGCAAATTGGCCTGGATTTTTCTGCTTTCTTGGAACCGAAGAACCGTCAGTTACAAATTGTTGATCCCACCAATCGAGCTAAGGCTTTACTGGTGAGGGCTTGGGACGTGCCGGTGTATGTGGAATACGGCCAGGCCCAATTGGGCATTGTGGGCTACGATATTCTGCGGGAAAAAAAGCCAGCGGTGGCTCAATTGGCAGATTTAAATTTTGGCGACTGCCGTCTTTCCGTTGCCGTGCCCCAGGCCAGTCCCTACCGGCGATCGGTTGATTTGCCGCCCCATGGCCGGGTAGCTTCCAAATTTGTCCACTGTGCCTTGGAGCACTTCCGTCGTCTAGATTTACCGGTGGAGATTATTCCCCTCTACGGTTCGGTGGAACTGGGACCCATCACCGGCATGTCCGAGGCGATTGTGGATCTGGTTTCCACCGGCCGCACTTTGCAGGAAAACGGCTTGGTGGAAATTGAGGTTTTATTCGACAGTAGTGCCCGCCTCATTGCCCATCCCCTCAGTTACCGCATCAACGGCGATCGCCTGTTGGATTGGGTGGAGAAATTGCGGTCAGTGATTTAGGACTGATTAACTCTCTAGGCCCCAATAAGTCTCGACAAAATACAAAATACGAATAATCTTTGGTTTTCGCCTAATCTTCTGGGTCAGGCCAGAGCAAGCGCAGGGCCATGATTGTGAAACCGAGGGCCGCCAGAGCCTTGAGCAATTTGGTAGGCAAAAACTGAGCTAGACTACCCCCAGCTAAAACCCCGAGGAAGCTGGCTAGGATCAATGCTGTCACGGAACCGAAAAATACGGCCCGGGGAGATTTAGCACTACTCCCCAAAGCGATCGCCGCCAATTGACTTTTGTCGCCAATTTCCGCTAAAAAAACGGTGATAAAACTCAGCCCAAACAATTGCCAATCCATGGTGTTAGGGAAAAAAGATTTTCGATGAACGGTTACCCCACAACTTTAAGCGGTCCATGGCAATTGTAGGAGTGGGCTCGCGGCAAATTATTCGATTTATAGTCGTTTTTAGTAAGACTGAGACATTCAAATTCACCGAAAAGCTTGTCAATAAAGACTTAAGCAGTCTCGAAATTATTTGAAATGACGATAAAGAAGGTCACGCTAAGTTCCTAGCGGGGAGTGGTGAGCATTTGCTCCAGCTGACGCAGTAATTCAGGGTTCTTCTGGAAATAGTCAGTAATGCCAGCACCTTGGCGGGCCATTTCATTCATCAACCCTGGCATGGCTTGAATTTCTTGGATCAAAGTGGGGTTATTCCTCAATATCTGCTCCATGGTTTTAATCACCAGGTCCGGATTTTCCCGCAGTAATTGCTCCGCCTGTTGGATCAGCTGGGGATTTTGCTCCAGTTGTCGTTGCACTTCATTGAGGTCGATCGCCTGGGCCTGAAGAGTGGAGGAAATAGGGCGAATAATTTGAGTAGGTTCGGTTGCGACCCCCCCCACAGGACCAAGGGCTAGAGTGAGGGTTAAACCACCGGAGAGCAGGGAGGAAAACATAGAATTTAGGGCGAAGGAGTTTTCCCAATTCTAGCTTTAGTGATTGCTGTGCTCCATGGGTTTTTCCATGGGCTGGTCGGTCATGGGCATTTCCTGAGTGGGCACTGCACCATGGCCCTTGCCCCCTTTGTGGCCACCAAAATAGGACATATTAACTTCACCAAACGCCACCATCCCCATGGTGACAAAACCAGCGGCGATCGCCCCCATACCCACCATGCCAACGGAAATCACTCCCATGGGCACAATACCAATGGCCACCACCCCCATGGGAGCTACTCCCACCGCCACATATCCCGTCGGCGTAATACCAAAGGAAAAGAGACGGGCTTGGTACCATTTGCGGGAAGGATCCCCGTTGCTGCAATCCAAAGACTGATTGTTTTCCGGGGACTTGGTTTCGATGGGGCTTTCCATGGACATGGGGAAACTTAGTAAATTCCTGCTAAAAGAATGCTCCCCATCCTAGGCAAAATATTGGCAAAGGGTCAAAAGACAGACTGTCAAACTTGCTCATTCCTAATGAATCCATTTGCGCGGCTCGCTGGTCCGGCGGATATTGCGCCAAATTTGGGTGGCGGCCAGGGTGCCATCGGCCACCGCTACGGACACTTGGTTTAAACCCTTTTTCAAATCTCCCAGGGCAAAAATACGGGGATGGCTAGTCTGGGCCATATCATTGGTGACTAAATTTTCCCCATCCCATTCCAAACCTTCAATGCCCTTGAGGTAATGGTTGTGATACACAGACCCCATGTTGATCAAACCAGTGGTAGCTTCCACCACCGTGCCGTCCACCAATTCCACCCCACTCATTTTGTGGTCTTCCCCCAAAAATTTGGCGATCGCCGCCTCGTAGAGGGGATAACCGTGGTCGGCCAATTTTGCTTTCATCCCCTCACTGACAGTGCAAAGCCCATGGGTCAACACAGAAATATAGGGGGTAAACCAATTCAAAACAAAGGCGGCATTAATTTGTCCCTCGGTGCCCGCAATCAAGACAGCTTTTTGATCCCACATGTCAAACCCGTCACAAATCATGCAAACGTGGAGGGTGTAACCAGCATAATCATAGACATTTTGCATGTCCTCCAACTGGGGCAAGTTATCGATAATACCTGTGGCGGCGATGACATATTTAGCTCGAAAAACTGGATAAAGACTATCCTTTTTGCCCACTTTCACCTTCACTGCCATGGTTTCCCCTTCATCGGTCACATCTTCCACGTAACCCCGCAACAAATCTGCGCCCCAATGGAGAGCTTGCTGGCTACTGTGGTTGATAATGTCCCGTCCTGGGGTATCGGGATCTAGCCCCACATAGTTGCGTAAATCCTGCATCCAAAAGGAGCGACCCCGGCCTTTCTCCACCACCAGACATTTCAAGCCGTAGCGGGCCAGATAGATAGCCGCCGACAATCCCCCCATGCCCCCGCCTAGCACAATGGCGTCATAAACCGTGTCGAGACGGGCATCTATGTTTTTGCTGGATAATTTCATGGGGCGTCTCCTCGGCTTAATGTTGGCTAATTATTGACAGAGTGAATGAAACGACGGACATGGAGCTAGGTTTTCGCTCGCCCATAGTTTCCATTTTTAGTATAAATCCCTAATTTTGCTCGGGGTCAATGGGTTTTTCCGCCGCTGGGGGGGCCGGCAGGTTGGGCTGAGTCCCGGTACTGGGATTTTCCGGTGGGGGGATCACTGGCACTGTATTCCCGGGCTGGGGAGTGGGGGCAATCTGGGGAGGAGTGGTCGGCTTGGGGGTGGGAGAAGGACTGGGTTTTGGTGTAGGAGCAGGGGTAACGGGAATAGAAATAGTTGGTGATGGTTGGGGGCTAATGGTAGGGGATGGACTAGGCTTGGGCTCGGGTATGGGGGCAGGATTGTCCAAACTAGGTTCTGGCTCCATGGGAGTCAGTGTATCTTCTGTCGGAGTTGGAGTCGGTTCTGGGGTGGGACTGGGAGTTGGCTCCGGGCTGGGGGTTGCTGGAGTGGGAATAGGGCTAGGGGTTTCAAATAAATTGGGTCTGGGTTCCAAAGAGGGCAGGGGAGTGGGAGTTTCCTCTGTGGGTTCTTCCACCGCTGGAGGAGGATTATTGCGCCGTTGACTGGTTACCCAAAACCCCGCCGCCATGCCACCGCCAATAACTAGCAGTACGACAAGGGGCATAACAACCCATTTCATCAGTGGTGAACCCTCCTGGGTTTCGGTATATCCAGTAAATTCCTGACTGTAAACTTTAGTGGCTTGGGTGTCGTTGGCATTGTAGGGGGTGCCCACCACTAGGGTTGGGGCAGTGGGTTGGTGGCTAGGTTTGGCCTTGCCATTGGCAACGGTATTTCCCTGGCGATCGCCTTTGGTCATGGGCACAGTGCTGAAATTTCCCTGGAGGGCCTGGGCCATGGCAGTGGCGGAACTAAATCTTTCCCGGGGATGGTAGCGCACTGCCTGGTCTAAAACCTGGGCCAACGTCGGACTGATCTGCGGTGCCCCCTGTCGCCAAAGAATTTCCCCGGTGCGGCTGTCACTGGTTAGATACTGGGGCGTTTTGCCGGTGAGCAAAAAAATTGCTGTTAGGCCCAAACTGTACAAGTCACTGGAAAAAACAGGTCGCCCCGCCGCCTGCTCTGAAGCCATGTAACCGGGGGTACCCAACGCCACGGAATAGGCACTGCGGCCATCGGGATTGACCAATGTGCCCATGGTTTCTTTAATAATGCCAAAATCAATCAAAATTGGCTTACCATCGGTCTCCCGCAGAATGATATTGTCGGGCTTAATGTCCCGGTGGATAATGCGCCGTTGATGGATAAATTCCAACACAGGCAGAATTCCCAATAACAGTTCCTCCACCGCTGTGCTAGAAAAATTCCCCCTTTGGGCATGGGCTTGGGTGAGGGTCAAACCGGGAATCCATTCCTGTACTAGGTAAAAGTCTTCCCCTTCATTGAAATAGGCGTACAGTTGGGGAATTTGTGGGTGGTTTTCTCCCAATTCTTCTAGGATAGCCGCCTCTCGATGGAATCTTTCCCTTAACCATTGGGGGATTTCAGGATTTTCCAACACCGGCTGGAGGCGTTTGATCACGCATTTGCGGGCTGAGGGCATATGGATGTCCTGGGCCAAGAAAGTTTCCCCAAATCCACCCCTGCCCAGGGTTTCAAGAATTTTGTAGCGGTTGTTGAGTAGTCTCAATGGGGTAACCATGGCAATGCCCTGTGCTCCTAGCTTTTCCAGCTTTCAAATGAACCATTCTGCGGCCCTGGCCCCAAGCTCCAGGGGGATGCTAACAGCTTTACCTAAGCGGGGTTTCTCTTTAGTTTGGCTAATAAATTTCTGCACTTGGTCTGCCCCTCCCCAGGCCTGGAGATACTGGGCGATCGCCTCTAGGTTAGCGAAATAATCTTCTTCCGAGAGGGGAAAGGATGCCTGTTCCAGGTACCGCCACATAATCTGTAGAAAAATACGATCTTTGATGCGCCGCAACTGCACATCGAAGGAGTAGCCCCATTTATCCACAATCCATTGGTGTAACTGTTTACCGGTCATAGTTCCACACCGAAATTGCCCCAGGCGATCGCCGCTTGATGCCCACGCCTAGACAGGTTTGGATTTTTCAGCGACAATTTTCCCTAGTCCCATTAAAGCATTCCATGACTGTCAGCACCGCCACCCCTGCCCCCACCCCCATGAGCCAGGTCGTCAATGGACTATTGGCTGTCAAGCCTTTGTGGAATGTGGCCAAATGGCAGGCCCGCTCCATGATGATCAAACGGGCGGAAAGATTGGGCATTCCCTGGCGGGAAACGGTGAAACATTATCAACAGCAGGACTGGCAAAACCATTGGCGATCGGTGGTGGATGAAGATTTAACCTATCCTGATTATTACAACGCTTCCTTCCATGGCTACGACCAGGGACATATGTGTTGGGACGCGGCCTTTGAATTTGAAGTGGCGGCCAACGCTGTCCACTCCAGCCTTTACCCAGAAGCAGGGGCCCAGGGGGACGCCGAGTTACGACGTAGTTACCACGATGTTTTATTGGCCCAATTGCCCCAAGCCCCCGAAACTATCCTTGATTTACATTGCACCGTCGGCCTGAGTAGCTTTACTTTGCAGAGCTATTATCCAGAGGCAAAATTAACTGGGCTAGATTTCTCCCCCTATTACGTCACCCTCGCCCATCACCATGGCCAGGAAAAGGGAGCAACGATAAACTGGATCCATGCTTTGCCCGAGGCCACTGGGTTAGAAACCCAAAGCTTTGACCTAGTTTCAGCTTTTCTACTGTTCCACGAAATGCCCCAGGAACCCACCCGCCGCATTTTCCGGGAAGCTCGGCGCTTAGTCAAAACCGGTGGTCATTTTACTTTTATGGATATGAATCCCCGTTCCCAAGCCTATCTGACCATGGCTCCCCACATTATGACCCTGCTCAAAAGTACGGAACCATTTATGGACCAGTATTTCGCCTTGGATGTGGAACAGGAGTTACTATCCGCCGGTTTCGACCAGGTGACCATCCAGCCTAATAGTCCCCGGCACCGCACTGTCATCGCTTCCGTACATCCTTAGGGACTATTCCTAACTTCGACCCGTCCTAACTTGCTATGGAAGAAACTTTTGTCGCACCGAACGGAGATAGTGATAGCAATTTTGGCTTGGCTCTGGCCGCACTGACCCAGTCTTTGCAAAAATTGCAGACCCGTTACGACGAAGTTCAGTCCCAAAGGGCCAAGCAACAGCAGATCCAAGAGTATCGGGCCGATGTGGAAACTAAGCTTCAGGAATCCCCCCAGGTGGAGTTAGAAGAGGAATTGGCCCGCATTCAGTCGGAATTAGAAGCGTTATCCTTGGAATTGGAAAGTGAACTGTTAACCGATCGCCAGTTGCAAAAAATGTTTTGGGATGGTCTACGGCGAGGCCTGATGGGGGATGTGTTTTGGCAGATCATTCGCTTTGGGGGCCTGGGTTTAATCCTTGGCTGGGGCCTAAAAAGTTGGTTGGGGTGAGTCTGAAACCGAATAAATCGTCCCATGTGCCCACCCACAACGGTTAACACTCAATTGACCTAGTGGAGGAAATGCCGCACTCCGGTGAAAATCATCACTAAACCCAATTCATTGGCCGCTTGGATGGAATCCTTGTCCCGTAAAGATCCCCCCGGTTGAATGATGGTGGTAATGCCAGCGGCGGCGGCGGTGCGGACGGAATCGTCAAAAGGAAAAAACGCATCACTGGCTAGGCAAGCTCCCTGGGCTTCTATCCCTGCTTGTTTAAGGGCAATTTCCACGGAGCCGACCCGATTCATTTGCCCTGCCCCTACCCCCAGGGTGGTTTTGTTTTTGGTGATGGTGATGGCGTTGGATTTAACGTGTTTGCAAACTTTCCAGGCAAAAGCTAATTCCGCCAACTCTGCCGCACTGGGTTCTTTTTCGGTCACCACCTGCCAAGTGCCGGGATCTTCCCGTTCATCGTCCGCTGACTGCACCAACAATCCCCCGGCGATCGCCTTAATGGTTTGGCTGGGGCCAGTGGCCAGATCGGAGAGGATCAATACCCGCAAATTATTTTTCTTCGCTAAAATTTCCCGGGCTTCAGCATTACAACCAGGGGCGACAATACATTCCAAAAAGGTTTTGACCATGGCCGTCGCCGTGGGGCCGTCCAGGGGTTGATTTAGGGCCACAATGCCCCCAAAAGCGGAAGTTGCATCGGCATTAAAAGCCTTTTGATAGGCTTCTACCAATGTGGGAGCCAAGGCTACGCCACAGGGATTGGTGTGCTTTAGAATCACTGCCGCCGGTTCACTGACATCGAATTCGTTGATAATACGCCGGGCCGCTTCCAAATCCACCAAATTGTTATAGCTCAGTTCCTTGCCCTGGAGTTTCTCCGCCTTAGCCCAACCCGTCGCCTCCCTGCCCGTTTGATACCAACCTGCACTCTGGTGGGGATTTTCCCCGTACCGCAATGGTTGCCGCAATGTACCGCTAATGCCAAATCGGGCCGCACTATCCCCGCTTAAGGTACTGAAATAATTGGCGATCGCCTGGTCATAGGCATTGGTCAGGGCAAAGGCTTCCCCGGCAAATTGTTGGCGCAAAGCCAAGGGAATTTCTCCCTCTTCTTGCAAGGCCCCTAGATAGGCTTCGTACTGGTTAGGGTTGGTAAGGACAGTGGTATGGGCGAAGTTTTTCGCCGTCGCTCGAATCATGGCCGGCCCACCAATATCAATCTGTTCCACTGCCTCGGCAACGGTGACCCCCGGTTTAGCAATGGTGGCTTCAAAGGGATAAAGATTAACCACCACCAAATCTAAAGGCCGAATATCGTTGGCTTGTAAATCCGCCTGGTCGCTGGGCAAATCCCGCCGGGCTAAAATGCCCCCATGGATGCGGGGATGTAACGTTTTGACCCGTCCACCCAAAATTTCCGGCGCCCCGGTGTAATCACTCACTTTAGTGACGGGAACCCCTGCTTCTTTGAGGGTTTTGGCCGTACCACCACTACTGATCAGGTCAAACTGAAATTCATCCACTAGCCGTCGGGCCAGTTCCACAATGCCACTTTTGTCGGACACACTCAGCAGGGCTAAACGGGCCATTGCCTTCTCCTCTTGGTAATTTTTCCATCCCCCATTATCCCCCAGGAGTTTCGTCTGCCCTAAACTTTCCCTAGACTAGGCGGTTGGAAGTGATACACCGCCTCGATCGCCTGGCGACAACCATCGGCCAGACAATTGAGTAAAACCTCTCCTTTTTCCCTAGTGGCTACGGTGGCATCCCCCATCACCCCACTGCGACTAACTTCTTTAGTCAACCAGGCAAAGGGCAAACTTCCCTCCATGCTCAGCAGTTCTCCG
Organism: Synechocystis sp. PCC 6714; assembly: GCF_000478825.2. Taxonomy (NCBI): domain Bacteria; kingdom Bacillati; phylum Cyanobacteriota; class Cyanophyceae; order Synechococcales; family Merismopediaceae; genus Synechocystis; species Synechocystis sp. PCC 6714. Next base: position 2,766,500 of record NZ_CP007542.1, read on the forward strand.
TCGGCGGGAATGCCCTGGGGAAACTCCTTAACTAAACGATTTTCCCGGACCAGCTCCGGCCAGAGGGCCATCATCAAACTGGTTTCCGCGTCCCCCGCATGGATGCCATGGGTCATTTCTTTTTTGGTGAGTACATCCGCCGCACAGTGGGGCATCCGCCAGGTAAAAAAGGGGAAAATTTGTAGGTCTGGATAAATTTGGTGCAGATCCCTGGCCGCAATTTCCAACACCTGAATCTGACCACCGTGGGAATTGAGCAGAATCCATTTACGAAAACCTGATTGATACAAACTAGCCGCTACTTCCCTGAGAATACCCAACAAGGTTTCCGCTCCGAGGGTAATGACCCCAGGAAAACCTATGTGTTCATTGGATTTTCCATAGTACAAAGTCGGGAGCACGTAGGCGGGAATTTCCGTTGTTAAAGTCTGTAATGCTTTACCCAAAACCCCTTCAGAAATGGCCGCATCCACCATCAATGGTAAATGGGGGCCATGCTGTTCAATGGAACCCAGGGGTTGAATAATAATGGTTTTGTCCTTATCAGGCAGAGCCTCAATGTCCGTCCAAGTTAGGTAAGCAAAATAACGCTGGGGGGGAATGGCCGCGGGATGGAGCATGGTCTAGCTTTTAGGTATTCTTTAACCTTAACTAAATTTGTTGGTCTTGTCGGCCCTGTGCCTTTATGGCCAAAGTCTCCGTAACATCAACAACGTTTACTCACCAAAGAATTTTTGTCGGCACGATTAGCAATTTTCACTGGTTTCATGGTCAGATTGAATCACTTTTTCTGGATTTTTTTAGGGGAAGAATAGCAGAAAAACGACTACCAATCCCAGGAGTTGAAGTTAATTCAATGTCACCGCCATGGAGTTGGGCCAAACGACGGGAAAGGGCTAATCCTAGGCCAGTACCTTTTTCAGCAAAACCAGGGGGATGGTAAAATTGTTTGAACGGCTGGAATAAATTCTTTTGATCTGTTGGGCTAATGCCGATGCCAGTGTCAATCACAGAAAAGATTAGTGCTTTTTCCTTGGCTTCCACGGTAAGGGTGACGCTCCCTTGGGGAGTAAATTTAATGCCGTTGGAGAGGAGATTGATTAGGATTTGTTTCCATCTTTTTTGGTCCACATAGCAAAAATCAACCCCGTCAGCAATTTCTAAATTTAAATCCAGTTGTTTTTCTTTAGCTTTAGTGTGCACCATGGAAATCACCGAAAGGCACAGGTCTTCCACTGCCACTAATTCGCAGAATAACTCTTCACAATTGGCCTCAATTTTAGACAGATCAAGAAAGTCATTTACCAGAGATAGTAAATGATCGGCAGAGTTTAAAATTCCCCCCACATATTGATGTTGTTTAGGGTTTAAATTGCCATAGAGTTCATCCTCCAACATCCGGGCAAAACCGATAATTGCGCTGAGAGGTGTTCTAAATTCATGGTGGATGTGGCTTAGGTTCATCACCATGGGGGAATGGCGTTGGTCGGAGTCACAATTTTCCCTGGAAGACCATACTTTTGTCGTATTCCGGTGCTGGTAGGCAAACACTTTTCCCACTTCTTGTAAAAAAAAGTATTGATCAAGGTTCCATTGACCATTGGGTAACCCCAAGCAAATACCTCCCACATATTGATCCTGTTTAAAGACGGGTAATAAAAGATAGGGCAAACTACCATTAACTGACCCTAAGTTATGGGAGGAAGCAACATTGTCCACAGTTAACGATCGCCAGTCCCAGTTAAAGTCCGTTACTAAAATCTTTCCCCCTTGAAAATCTTGCTGGCGATCGCCGATAAATTTCTGACAGTTTTCTGGCACCGACCATGGGGGAGGCCCAGATTGGAGAGCAATGGAAACGGTGGGGAAAGTTTCAGCTTTGTCTGAATCAACACCTAGATACCAATAATAAATTTCCGTTGCCGGGATAATGCTCAAAATTAATCTAGATATGGATTGCTCGAATCCATGCCCTGTTGTTGGCAAATCTTTGCTGATGGGGGCATCGGGACCCATAGTCATGATCAGAGCAAAAAAATATTGGTGCCATGAAGCGTACTCGGCGATCGTATCTATATTAACCAATTATCTTGATTTCCGTTCATTATCCCTCCCCTAGCCGCTTTTCCTAAAGAGCGAATGAAAAACAAAAAAACCGCCCCCGGAGGGACGGCTGTAACTAAATCTGTTTATTCAGTTTAGGTAAACTACACCAAACTAAGCTTCGATATATTAAACATTGAATTGACGAACCTCGAAGTTTTCAGTGAGAGGAATTGCACCACCGAAGGTACCGGTAATACCGGTGATTTCCGCGAGGAAATCATCTTGGGTGTTAACTTCACCGACGCCATCGTTGATGAACAAGAACTGACGTCCTGCCAAAGCTCCAGATGTAACATTGATTTGCTGCATCTGAAGGTTGGAAGCCGTAACACCAGCAAAGGCGAAGAATGGGAAGCCCACTTGGGGAACAAATACGGGGGCACCACCAGAGCTAGATGCCGTTGTATTTGTCACTGCCTCAAATACGTTGTTCAAATTATTCGCGAAGGCGTTGGTCACCGTCGGAGCAATATTGAAGGTAGTACCATTGACAGCGATTGGGGAGGGAACAAGGGGCACAAAGGGCAGGGGAGACCAACCAATCACCGTCTCAGCAGGAGTAGCCTGGAGGTTGAGGTTAGCCAAGAAGTTCCCCGCACCAGAAGCAAAGACAAACTGGTCATTGATGGTGTTGAAACCAGTGATAACGTCAACATTAGCGCCGTTACGGGCTGCGTTTTCGGAAGCACCGTTCATGTACCAGAGTTCATTGTTGCCGTTGAGACCTTCCCCAAAGGGATCGGTGATGTTGTTGCCAAGAAGAATGGTGTCTATGCCGCCACCACCGTAATAGATGTCGTCACCTTTACCACCATCTAGTAGGTCTTCACCACCAGCCAGGCTGAATTTGGCAGCGTTGGAAAGGCTAACAAGGTTAGCATCGCCGAAGTCCGCACCGTCATCAATTCGGAAGGCAAAGTCACCAACCAACAGGTCTTCACCATCGCCACCAAGAATAGTGTCGTTACCGCCAATTAGGGTGAGTTTGGTGACAGTTGCAAGGGTAGGAAGATTGTCCGTGCGGAAGAACAAGTCACCAAAGATATTGTTACCAGCATCGCCACCAATGATGAAATCGTTGCCGACAGTAACATCACCAGTATCTAGATCAAATTTACCGAACTTCAATCCATTAATAGTGAGGTCGTCAGAGTCAACAAAGGCATCACCAAATAGGAATTCACGGTTGATGGCTTGACTTACTATCAGGTCATTGCCACCGAACAGGGTGTAATCGGTCAGGGTCACTAACCCGCCAGAACTGATCGACAAGTCACCAAAGATGTTGTTACCACCATCGCCGGTACCTCCCTCAATGATGTCGTCACCACCGGTAAGGGTACTGTTAGTAATTGTGACCGTGCCAGCGCCGATCATGACATCACCGGCAATTTCGTCACTGCCGATACCGCCGACAATACTGTCGATACCACCAGTAAGGGTGCTGTTCGTAATAGTGACAGAGCCAGCACCAATCATCAGGTCACCAGCAATTTCATCATTGCCGGAACCACCGTCGATGAAGTCGTTTCCACCGGTAAAGCTACTGCCCGTAATGGTGACTGCACCAGCACCAAGCCTTACATCACCGGTGATTTCATCATCATCAGCACCGCCGAGAATACTGTCATTTCCGCCGATAACGGAGCTATTGGTGATTGTGATGTTCCCGGCGCCAATCCAGAGGTCACCAGCGATTTCGTCTTCCCCAGTACCGCCATCAATGGTGTCATTGCCACCAGCAAAAGCAAGACCATTTGCATTAACCGCAGCACCGCCGAGGCGCAGATCGCCGACTAGTTCGTCGTCATCAGCACCACCACTGATGATGTCATCACCAAGACCGCCATCGATTTCATCTTCACCAATGCCACCAGATAGAGTGTCATCGTCAAGACTACCAATGATGGTGTCATCACCCACGTTGCCCACAACTGTAAAACCGAAGGTGGGAGGAGGAGTCGCAATAGTGTTAGCGTCAGACAAGTCGACAAGAAGGCCAAGAGGACTAGCAATCTCTAGATTTGCGGTTCCCTTATTCCATGTACCGTTGATGCCACCAGTAGCCACAAAATCGCCTACTACGGCAATGTTGGCAATGGCATTCACAGAAACTTGGAAGCGGTCGTCGTCGGGATTTGTGCTGTTGCCCAGGTCGCCGATGAAGTCAATACCAGCATCAACAATAAACAGGTCAGCACCTTCGTCACCGAACATGGTGTCGTCACCTTCGCCGCCGGTCAGGGTGTCGTCGCCGTCACCACCAATCAGGAAATCATCGTCGTCACCACCAGAGAGGACATCATCACCAGCCGCACCAACGAGAGTATCCTCGCCGTCGCCACCGAAGAAGCTAACGTCGCCGATGCCAGTCATAACGATGAGGTCATCGCCATCATCGCCAAAGGCAATGTGATCGCCATCGCCACTGAGCAAGATTTCATCATCACCAGATCCACCGGTGACAAAGTGACCACCGAAGGACAGAACATCACCGCTAATATCAATGACGTCATTGCCTTCGCCACCATTGACTGTATGACCAGCAAAATCAAATCCGCCAACTGCCTGAGCATCGCCGCTAATATCAATGATGTCATCACCATCACCACCATCAACGCTGTGACCAGCGAAGGCATCACCAAGTGCAGAGAAAGCGATAGCATCGCCACTAATGTCAATGATGTCACCACCACCACCACCATCAACGCTGTGGCCAGCGACCGCAACATCGCCTATAAGAGCAGTTGAAGCATCAGCATTACCAGTAATCAAAACAATGTCATCATCATCGCCGGCATCAACTACGTGACCAGCTTCGGAGTTGATCGCAATGGCATTACCACTGATGTCGATTAAGTCTTCACCTTTACCACCGAAGACAACGTGCCCAGCAGACGAGCCAATGGCATCACCTTCAATGATGATAATGTCGTCACCATCACCACCAACTTCAGCAAAGACGCCACCACCGATATCAAAGCCGTTGACAACGTGACCAGCAATGGGGCCATCAGCAACACCTGTGAGAAGAATAAAGTCGTCTCCCTCACCACCAATAACGGTGTGACCAGCATCAAATGCGCTAAATGCGTCACCAGTGATAGTTAATAAATCATCGCCGGCACCACCATCGAGAATGTGACCAGCGGTTAGAGCGTCCCGAGAGATGGAAATCACATCGTCGCCGGAGCCACTCAGGAAGAGCATGTCACCGCCAGGAGTATCAACGAAGGCATTCAAATCACCTTCGAAGTTAGAAGCATCAACAACGGTGGTAGAGCTTATGAGGGAAGTAGCCAGAGTGAGATTTTCATTTCCAGTGATGCCGATGAATTCAACTGCGACAATGCCGTCAATTTCTACCGTGTTGGTAATGCCTTTCGACGTGGTGCTAACACCAGACTGAATAAGCAAGTTTTCATAGCCACCTGTACCAGAGAAGTCACTGACATTAACGCGGGTATTGCCACCTTTGCTAGCTGTAACTTGGTCAAGGGTTAGCCCCAGAACATCATCATCCCCAGCGAGGAAAGGATCACCAATGGTAACGTTGACATCATCACCAAAGAAGTAATTCTGAACGGTAATGGTTTCCAGAGTGCTTTGGAGATCAACGATAGAAAAGTCGCCGTTGACACTACCACTGGCTTTCAGATTCTTCACATCTGTGACGGTAACGCCACCGGGATTATTCGCAAAGATAAAAAGGTCATCTTGGAGCAAAGTGACGTTGAGGTCTTCCACCCCTTTCATCTGCAATTGGACTAGGTTACTGCCAAAGGTACTTGCCACCCAGCTCACGGTCAGGCTTGTATCTTCACCAATACCAGTCAATCTGTCGCCGGTGTTTAAAGTATTTGCAGTGAGACCACCGATGGCCAACTCAGGAGCAGCAATGAACGTTGTGGCAGAAACGATGTCATTACCAATGGTGAGGTTAACAATACTGCCATCACCGGGACCATCCAGAATAGCGAGACCACCTAGGTCAAACACAGCACCGGCAGCGGAACCGGAGATGGTAACAACAACGCTGAACCCTTCAGTCAACTCAGCAATACCGTCCAGGAAGGGAGAGTAATCGACGGATGCCGAAAGCTCACCAGCAGGAATAATCACCGTAATGGGATTGAACTGACCACCAATGAAGTCGTTCGTGTTGGACTCATCGGTGCCAGTGTCAGGAGCCGTGGGGTCACCAGGAGTCAAGAAGAAGGTTACGGTTGTATCTGTTGCCTGAGCTTCGCTCAAAGTAACGAGAATTTCAGTTACGGAACCCTCATTCACCTGGGGACGGGAAGCCGTAATGTCAACGGTGGTGAAGGTAAAGTCAGCGGCATTAATGGCATTCTGAACCAAGATCTGTTGTTCGTCAGAAACAATGCCGAGATTACCTGGAGCATTGGTCAACTCATAGCCAGTGGAATCAATCAACAACTGGGAAGGAGCATCAGTGAGATTAGCCAAAGTGTCGGCAATGGCATAAATGCCGTCGAAATTGCCCAGACCTTGCAGAGTTTCAGCACCGGCAACGGTCACACCTACACCGGGGTCAGATAGGGAAACACTGGTGGCATCCAGTACCACAGGGGAAGAAGCGTCAGCCAAAATATTCGCCGAAGTATCTTCAATCGCGTAAACACCATCAAACCCAGGAATACCCAGAAGAACTTCAGCCTCAGCAATGGTAACGGGAGTACCAGCATTGGACAGTTCAACACTGGTGGCATTAAGGACCGCAGGGGTAGTAGCGGCAGCCAAAATGTTGGCAGAGGTATCTTGGATGTGGTAGGGACCAACGAAGTTGCCCAAACCTTGGAGGGTTTCGGCACCGTCAACAGTTACAGGTACACCGGGGTCAGACAGAGTCACGCTATCAGCATCCAGTACCGCACCAGTGGTGGCAGCAGCAAGAATAGCAGCGGAGGTGTCTTCGATGTTGTAGGGACCAACAAAGTTGCCCAAACCTTGGAGGGTTTCGGCACCGTCAACAGTTACAGGTACACCGGGGTTGGATAGCTCCACACTTGTGGCATCAAGCACCGCAGGGGTAGTAGCCGCCGCCAGAATGTTGGCGGAAGTATCTTCAATGTGGTAGGGACCTTCAAAGTTACCTAGACCTTGGAGAGTTTGGGCACCAGCAACACTTACGGGTACGCCGGGGTTGGATAGCTCCACACTTGTGGCATCAAGCACCGCAGGGGTAGTAGCCGCCGCCAGAATGTTGGCGGAAGTATCTTCAATGTGGTAGGGACCTTCAAAGTTACCTAGACCTTGGAGAGTTTGGGCACCAGCAACACTTACGGGTACGCCGGGATCGGATAGGATGACACTCTCGGCGTTGAGTACTGCAGCGGAGGTGGCATTACCCAAGATGGCAGCGGAAGTGTCTTCGATGTTGTAGGGACCACCAAAGTTACCAAGATCTTGCAGGGTTTTTGCATCGCCAACGGTTATGGCCACATCGGGGTCAGACAGAGTTACGCTGGTGGCATCGAGGACCGCAGGGGACGTAGCAGCGCCCAGAATGTTAGCGGAGGTGTCCTCAATCGCATAGGGACCTTCAAAGTTACCCAAGCCCTGGAGAACTTCAGCATCAGCAACTGTTACGGGAACCGAGGAATTGGACAGGGTAACGCTGTCAGCACCGAGCACTGCGGGAGAAGTAGCCGCTGCCAGGATGTTGGCAGAAGTATCCAGAATGTTGTAGGCACCACCAAAATTCCCTAGTCCCTGAAGAACTTCGGCATCAGCAACAGTTATTCCCACAAAGGGATTAGAAAGAACTACACTGTCAGCACCAAGTACTGCGGTGGAGGTTGCCGCCGCCAAGATATTGGCGGAAGTGTCCAGGATGTTATAAGGACCCTCGAAGTTACCCAAGCCTTGGAGAGTTTCAGCGCCGGCAACGGTAACGGGGGCAGATGGGTTGGACAGAATGATGGTGTCAGCACCCAGAAGTACAGGAGAAGTGGCGGCAGCCAAGATATTGGCAGAGGTATCGGCAATATTGTAGGGACCCTCAAAATTTCCTAAGCCCTGAAGAACTCCAGCTTCAGCGACAGTGACGGGAGTGGAGGGATTAGACAATACAACACTGTCAGCAGCCAATAGAGCAGGGGATGTTTCTGCAGCCAGAATGTTAGCGGCAGTATCGGAGATGTTGTAAGGACCTTCGAAGTTACCTAAGCCTTGTAGAGTTTCGGCATCAGCAACGGTGACAGCTACTTCGGGGTCAGTAAGCGTAACACTAGTGGCACCAGCCGCAACTTCAGTGTTGGCAAGGATAGCTGCAGAAGTATCCTCAATGTTGTAGGGACCTTCGAAGTTGCCTAAGCCTTGTAGAGTCTCAGCATCAGCAACGGTGACAGCTACTTCGGGGTCAGTAAGCGTAACACTAGTGGCACCGCCCGCAACTTCAGTGTTGGCAAGAATAGCCGCAGAAGTATCTTCGATGGCGTAGATACCGTCAAAGTTGTCTAGACCCACCAATTGCTCGGCAGTAGCAACATCAACAAAGGTGTCGGTGATGCCTACACTAGCGGCACCAGATACAGCATCACCACCATCAAGGACGGCGGTGGCGGAATCGAGAATATCCCAGGTAACACCAGGAGCTAGAGAATCAGCGGTAGCAAGCAGTGTTTCTGCGTCTTCCACGCTCAAAGGAGCGGCTGGGGATTGGTCAGCAATGACAGCGGTAGCTCCAACCACAACGGGGTCAGCAGTGCCAGCAATTAAATTATCGGCGCTGTCACTGATGGTGTAGAGAGGAGGAAGGTTGGGGGTAGCCTCGGCTTCGGCGATGGTAAAGACATTTACGCCAGCCGCTAACTCGATAATTTGGGCTTCCGCAGCCAGAACACTTTCAATGGTGCCATCAACGCCGGAAATGATTTCACTAGCTTCAGCGTACTGTTCGGGAGTGAAGGTGTTAACACCAACACTGGAGAAAACTTCGGCAAAAGACAGGGAGACATCAGTCTTGTTGGTCAGCGCTTCCAGACGGTCAGTCAGACCAGCAGCAGCGGAAGCATTGTTCAACGCGTTAGGAAAGTCTAGGTAGTTGTCCGGAGACAGTGACAACCAGTTGATCCAGTAATCCAACTCTTCCGTGGGGACCAGATCGGTATCGTTAATGTCAATGTTGTAGAGATTGGCAAAAACTTCAGCAATGTACTGCAGCTTGTCCGCTGTCTGGGGTGCTTGAAAAAAGGGATACTTAGCGGCGGCATCGGCGCTGTTGGCAAAGAGGGCAACGGCTTCCTCGTAGGTGATATTTGCTCCCTCCGTGGCCCACCAGTTCAGGTCACTCGCGGATACACCACGGCCGGTGTACATAATCTGCAGAGCCGCAATTACGTTAGGACTTAGTGCCATAGGACCTCTTAAAACTCCTCAGTTTTTACGGTAAAAAATATACAAAACAAGGTCCATCTATGTGTGTCTCGGAGTTGCTTAGGGTAATCATAGCAAGGATTGCCCTACTGTCAAGACTGAAAACAAAGGAATACCGACGGACGGTCCTTCGCCCTCGACTGACATTGTTTTACGGGGAGAAACTTTGCGTTCTTCTCAGTAAATAGGATTAGCAATCCACTGAATCACACACTAGAATTGCTACTTGAGGCAAATTATAGCCTAAGAATCAGGAAATGCAGAGATATTTTTCCATCCAGCGTCTGAAAATCGAAAATGGCTGGATCGGTAGCCAGCGAATTCAGTCCCACGGGAGTTAATTTTACCTAATTCCCCTTGATAGGACAGAAAAACTAGCAAGCTAATAGTACCAACTTGGACTTAGGCCGGCCGCAGTGTTGATAAAAATACAATCTAGGGTGGTCAATTCCCCCTGGGGACCGCGGTAGGGTTCAGAAACGTCCCAGAGACGAAAATTGAGGGGCAATAACCAATGGGCAATTTCAGTCAATAGGGGAGTGGCAGGGCCATAACCCCGGTAGAGCCAGCACTCCAGAAATAAAACGTCAACTCTGGTCAACGTTTGGGTGGCCCCCTGGAGGATGGACAACTCATTACCCTGGGTGTCAATTTTAATGACCTGGGGTTGGGGCAAATTGAGCTTGACTAGGGCCGAATCCAACGTAAGCATAGGAACTGACACCGGTGTGGTGGGGGGACAACCTTCTGGCATGGGTAAGGTAGTGCTACTGGCCGGGTCGTTAAAAACATTGACTGTTACAGTGCCGTCACGATCGCCGAGAGCATATTTATGGAGATGGAATGAGGGATAAACCCGCAACACCTCTGCCATTAAACCTTGATAATCCGGCACATGGTCCACCAAAGGTTCGAACAAGTGGAAATCCGCCTCCTTCACCACTTGGCTCATATAGTAGGACCAGCCGCCATTGGAAGCACCCACATCAAAAATCACCTGGGGTTGGTAACCCAAGCGGGCTAGGCGGCGAAATACCTGGCGGTCTAGCTGGAGCACCTGGCCATCCAGATAATCAAGCATTTTTTGGTAATGGGGAGCAAGGCTGGGGAAAGACATATTTGAATGGGGAGAACCACACTCCCGCCACTGTACAGCCAGTTTGGCCATGGGGGGTACCAAGTTTAAGGATTAGACTGCGCCAAAGGGCAGGATTTTTCGACCCATTTTTTCGATAAAGTGTTGGAGCGGATATTTTTCTAGGGAAGTTCAGTGAATTCTGACATCAGTAATAGTCGTGGGTTGACAACTCCCCGCCCAAGGGAAACGTTGCTTAATCTGGCCCTCTACCGGGGTTTAAAGTGGGGCGTAGTGCGGCCACTGCTCCATGGACTGTTCCAAGCTAAGGTGTACGGACAAGAATTGGTTCCGTCCCAAGGCCCAGCATTGGTGGTAAGCAACCATGCCAGTTACTTCGACCCACCTTTTTTGTCCTGTGCCATGGCCCGCCCCGTCGCTTTTATGGCCAAAGAAGAATTATTTAATGTGCCCCTGTTGGGGCCTGCCATTCGTCTCTATGGAGCTTACCCAGTCAAACGGAGCAGTGGTGATCGGGGGGCGTTACGGGCAGCATTAACGGCCTTGGGGGATGGTTGGTTAGTGGGGGTATTTTTGGAGGGAACCAGAACTGATGACGGCCGCATTCACCAACCAAAATTGGGGGCGGCAATGATTGCGGCGAAAGCCCAGGTGCCCATTATTCCGGTCAGTCTGGGGGGGGTGGAAGGAATTTTTCAGCCCGGTTCTGGCTGGCCTCATCCAGTTCCTTTAACCATTCGCATCGGCCAGGCGATCGCTCCTCCGGCAAAGAATAAGAAGCCTGAATTGGAAGCTGTCACCAGGATTTGTCAGGAGCAAATTAACCAGATGTTGGATCTGGGACGCAATTAGCAGCGGTACCCGAGGAATTTTTTCTGTGGAAAACCACTGCTGAAAATGTGGAAAAACTTACTTTTGTGGGGAAATAGACCGGGGAAATTTTTCTTGGGCTAACCTTGGAGGCTTGCCAATTGTTCGGGGGCAACGGCCCCTTGCTCTGTGATAATGGCGGTGATCAGACTGGCGGGGGTGACATCGAAAGCGGGATTATAAAATTCGGCCCCCTCCGGAGTGATGCGAGTTTCCCCCAGTTGATAAACTTCCGCTGGATCCCTTTCTTCGATGGGAATTTGGGTACCATCGTCCAAGGCAAAGTCCACCGTGGATAGGGGGGCCGCCACGAAAAAGGGGATGGCATGCATTTTTGCTAACACAGCTAGGCCATAGGTGCCGATTTTGTTGGCCGTATCACCATTTCTGGCAATGCGATCTGCCCCTACCACCACAGCATCAATACGTCGTTGTTGCATACAATGGGCGGCCATATTGTCCGTAATTAGGGTAACGGGAATGCCTCCTTGTACACATTCCCAGACAGTCAACTTAGCCCCCTGTAACCTAGGCCGGGTTTCGTCGGCATAGACCCTGGCTAATCTGCCGGCAGACCAAGCGGCCCGGATGACCCCGATCGCCGTACCGTAACCAGCGGTGGCCAAGGCACCGGCATTACAGTGGGTCAAAATGGTCAGCTTTTGGGGATAATCTGGTAATACTTTTAAACCTCTAGCTCCAATGGATTGACAGGTGCGGAGATCATCGAGTTGAATTTGTTTGGCTTGGGTCAGCAGGTTAGCCTTAACCTGTTCAACATTTTCCCCACTTTGATAAGCCACATTTAGCATTTGTTCAATGGCCCAAAAGAGGTTTACCGCAGTGGGTCGGGTTTGGCGCAATTGATCCGCCACAAACTCCAAATGGGCCACAAATTCTCTCAACTCCGTGGTTTGAATTCTCCGGGCGCTCAAATATATACCATAGGCCGCCGCTACCCCAATGGCCGGTGCCCCCCGCACTACCATGGACTTAATGGCATGGCCCATCGCTTCATAATCGGCGATCGCCACCTCCCTATATTCCGCAGGTAAACGGGTCTGGTCAATGAGAATTACCTGATCGTCCCGCCACTGTACAGGATAAATATCAGCAAAATTGGGCGGTTGGGTTTCAGTCATGGACAGCTTTAATTTTGGTCGCGGAAAAAATCCAGAAAACTAATCGTTTTCCCGTCCTAATCATACCTTTCAGCCTTTGATTGAGACAGTCTCTGGTAACTGAACTTTGCCCACAGAATCATCAAGGGGGCACCGCCAGGGATACCATTAAGAATTGTGAAAAGCGCCCGAGAAATTTCCCCCGGGGAAAGCATTGCGTCAGCCAAATCAAATTTTCAGTTCACCTTTGCCCATTCAGTCAACCATTGCCATGGAAAAGCCACGCATCCTTTCTGGAGTCCAGCCCACAGGAAATCTTCATCTGGGCAATTATCTGGGGGCTATCCGTAGCTGGGTTGAACAACAGCAAAACTACGATAACTTTTTCTGCGTGGTCGATCTCCACGCCATCACCGTCCCCCACAATAGCCAAACCTTAGCCCAGGACACCCTCACCATTGCGGCCCTATACCTGGCCTGTGGCATTGATTTGCAATACTCCACTATTTTTGTCCAATCCCACGTGCCCGCCCACAGTGAGTTAGCCTGGTTGCTTAATTGCATCACCCCCCTCAATTGGCTAGAACGAATGATTCAGTTCAAAGAAAAGGCTGTCAAACAGGGGGAAAATGTCAGCGTGGGGCTATTGGACTACCCTGTGCTGATGGCGGCGGACATCCTACTCTACGATGCCGATAAGGTGCCCGTGGGGGAAGACCAAAAACAACATTTAGAACTAACCAGGGACATTGTCATTCGCATCAACGATAAGTTTGGCCGGGAAGATGCTCCGGTATTGAAGCTCCCCGAACCTCTAATTCGTAAAGAAGGAGCGAGGGTAATGAGCCTCGCCGATGGCACAAAGAAAATGTCCAAGTCCGATGAGTCAGAGCTGAGCCGCATTAATCTTTTAGATCCGCCGGATGTGATTCAAAAGAAAATTAAAAAATGTAAGACCGATCCCCAGCGGGGTTTGTGGTTTGATGATCCAGAACGGCCTGAGTGCCATAACTTACTAACTTTGTACACACTGTTGAGCAATCAAACTAAGGAAGCGGTGGCCAAGGAATGCGCCGAGATGGGTTGGGGTCAATTTAAACCTCTCTTGACTGCAACGGCGATCGCCGCCCTGGAGCCAATTCAGCAAAAATATGCAGAGATTCTGGCCGATGCGGGGGAATTACAACGCATTATCCAAGCGGGTAACGCCAAAGCTAACGAAACAGCCGACAAAACCCTCACCAGAGTACGGGATGCCCTGGGCTTTCTAGCCGCTCCCTAGGGAGTGCCGACTTTCCGCTAATTCCTTTAACTGTACTGTGATGTGGAAACCTTAGATTGTGAAGTCTAAAAATCTCCATCCTTTGGGGCGGCAAAAGGTGTCAATTGCTGGTGAAATTGACTGAATTTTTCCCCGTTTGCAATAACCATACCCCCGTAGTGGTTACCCCCGAATTATCCGGTTGGAGCCAGAGAAAATGTAAGCCTTTTGCTTTTTGTTGCCGTTGGCTAAATATCCCCGCCGCGGTGGCCATTTCCCCATCTTTAAAAGTAACCATTACCCATCGATCGCCGCTTTGGCTGTGAAGAACTAGACCCCCGGATTGGCGGGGATCTTCAGCAATATAAACCAGGCTCTTTGGTTTTTGTTCCGTTAACCATTCACCGATGAAACGGCATTGACGACCGCCGTAAATCACCACCCCTGGAATGGGTAAATCCGCCGCCAAACCCAACTCTAGGGGAGATAAATGAATGGGCATGGATTGGTAACGCATGGGGCGATCGCCAAAGTAGGGCCAGAGATCCTGGGCTGGAAGAGCGATAAATTGCCAACTTTCCCCCAACAGGCGATCGGGCAGGGGTTGGGGCGGAGCAGGAAGATTATTGGCCATGGCTTGGATGGGATTTCAAGAAAGCAACTATTGCTTGCCGGTGATTGAGGTGGGCAAGGTGGAGGGCAGTTTGGCCCCCGTTGTTTTTCACGTTAACGTCCATAGCAGGAAAATTATCCAGCAAAGCTTTAACCACTTCCAGGTGTCCCCGATGGCAAGCCCACATTAAAGCCGTGGAACCCGATGGATCAGTTTGGTTGGGGTCAGCGCCGTGGTTCGCCAGCAAGGAAATTAGGTCGGCCAAATTTAAGTTAGCCGCCACCATTAGAGGGGTTTTATCTTCCCATAGGCATTGATTTGCAGAAACCCCCGCCTTGAATAAGGCCTGGACAATTTCCCTTTGGACTTGGCTGCCTAAGCTGTCCATCGTCAAAGCGGTCATTAGAGGCGATTCCCCAGTCACCGAAAAATTGGGATTTGCCCCAGCTTTTAATAACTGCCCCACAATGGCCAATTGTCCCTGGGCGATCGCCAAGATCAGAGGAGTATCCCCAGCCTGATTTACCACATCGAGGGGAGCTTGATGGGCTAACAATATCTGCACCATCTTTTCATAACCTTCCAAACAAGCAATGTGCAGAGCAGTATCTCCCGTGTCCCCAGGCTCTGTTATGGGGTAACCAGCTTCAATCAAAGCTTGCACCGGGGCAATTTTTCCTTCCTCCACAGCGGTAAACCAACTCTCTTGATCCCAGGGAGCGCCGGCCCTGAGCAAACTATCAACGATGTCGTGGTCATCTATTTTGATGGCCAAAGTTAGGGGCAAATTACCGTCCCCATCCCGGAGGTCCAACCGGGCTTGTCCTTGCAAGAGTGCTTGCACCATAGCTAAATTCCGGTGTTTAATCGCCCACTCTAAAGCCGTTGTGCCTTGCCGATCCTGAACTTGGCAGTCCGCTCCTCCCGCCAAGAAGATTTGCACCAATGGAAGGTTATTGCGATAGGCTGCCATCATCAAAGCAGTGGTGCCGTCGTCGTTTTGCCGATTTACCTCTGCCCCAAATTCCAGCAATATTTTGGCCATGCCGCAGAGATTTTCTCGCCTCTGCTCCTGTTTATTGGAGTAATTTAAGTCATTGGTATTATTATGAGGAAGTCCCGCCAGCAACATCAGCGGAGTAATGTCGTGGGGCGGTCGGGACAAATTGGGGTCAACCCCAGCTTGCAGCAATTGTTTGACAGTGGGAACTTCTAGAGCTGTTACGCCATACATCAAAGCTGTTAAACCCCGTTCATCCCTTTGATTAACCTGGTCTAGCGTGGCAGTAAACAAATGTTTTTGCACTAATTGCCATTGACCCTGTTTAGCCGCCACCACAATGGGATTGACCATGGTTTTGTCAATTGTTTAGTAAAAGAGTTTTGATTTTTGGTCAAGTTAAATTATCCATAACCATTTTAGGTCAAGTGGAGAAACCTGCCTCTGGCCCCTGGCTAGTTGATAATATTATCAACTAAATTGAAAGCTATTCTCAATTGTGATAGCCTGCTAAAAGTTCAAAATCAAATAGTTAGCATTGATCTCTGTGTGGGGAGTAAAATTTATGGGAATAATTTCTCAGGGCTTTTTGCGCCCAAATTTAGCATTTCTGGCAATTTTGTTGGCTTTTACCCCAGATGTGAAGGCTCAAAATTTTAATTCGGCAGCATTTGTGGATGATTTCAAGAAAAATCTTTTGCAACAGCAGTTTCCCTATTTGACTGAGACTAGTAACTTGTTGTCAAACTTGGATACCTCCCAGGGAAGCATGGCTCAAATCACCAATGTGTCGGAACTAAGGGATGTGTCTCCCAATGCCTGGGCCTATGAAGCCTTAAAAAGTTTGGTGGAACGCTATGGTTGTATTGTGGGTTATCCAGACCGCACTTTCCGTGGCGATCGGGCCCTCAGCCGTTGGGAGTTTGCAGCGGGTTTAAACGCCTGCCTCAACACGATGGAAAGGCTATTGCAGGAAAATATTGCCATCGTACAAGGGGATCTAGATGCTCTCAAGCGTCTGGCTCAGGAGTTCCAGGGAGAATTGGCCGCTTTGGGGGCCCGGGTCGATAATTTGGAAATGCGCACAGCCTATTTGGAGGACCACCAATTTTCCACCACCACCAAGTTGAATGGGGAAGTAATTCTCGCCCCCGCCAATGCCTTTGGTAGTGAGATGGCCAATGCCGCCCAAAGCCCTTTAGAGAGTCAGTTTACCTTGGGCTACCGTGCTCGGTTGAATTTCGATACTAGCTTTACGGGCAAAGATCGACTAAGAACCCGTTTACAAGCTGGCAATTTGCCTAACTTTAGCCAAGTCACTGGCACTGATATGTCTCGATTATCCTTTGACACCAACACCAACAATAGCGTTGTGGTGGACGAGTTACAGTACCGTTTTCCGATTGGCAATCAAGTGACTGCTTGGGTGGGAGCAAGGGCCCTGAACCTAGACCATATTTTCCCGGTTCTTAATCCTTACCTAGAAAGTGACTCCACCGGAACATTAACCCGCTTTGGCCGCCGTAATCCATTGGTTTATCGGGGACCTGAAGGGGCTGGGGCCGGTATCCGTTATGCTCCTAATCGTCAATTTCACTTTGCGGCCCTATATTTGGCTGATGGAGATACAGCTAATAGCCCGGATGAAGGTCGGGGATTATTTAACGGTTCTTTTAGTACTGGGGCTCAGATTGGCTTTAAGCCCTTTGACAATTGGGAATTGGCGGCCACCTATGTTCACAGCTATCAAACTGCGGAGCGGGTTAACCTCACCGGCAGTACCGGCAGTCCTATTTCCAACCGTCCCTTTGGCCGAGTGCCCACCACAGCGGATCGTTTTGGACTTCAGACCACTTGGCAAATTACCTCCAGTGTCAACGTAGCGGGGTGGGTTGGTTATGCCAATGCCACAGCCCAGGGGGGCAACCGTCAGGGGGATAATGCTGACCTCTGGACTTGGAATGCCAATGTTTCTTTTGTGGACGCATTTACGGAGGGGGGAGTGCTCTCATTAGGTGGGGGAATGCCGCCCCGCGCTCGGGGAGTGGATGGGGGACCCAGTGATCCGGGCACATCCTATATTCTGGAAGCTCAATACCGTTATCCTCTGAGCAAAAATATCACCTTGACCCCTGGCTTTTTTGTGGTGCTTAATCCCAATAACAACAACGACAACAGTGCTATTTGGGTGGCAACAGTAAGAACGACATTTAAGTTTTAGAACAATCCGTGGGATAAAGCCAAAGGCTCACACCAAGATTCCTCGCAACTATGCCCTACCTAAAAGGTAGGGTTTTTTCTGCTCCTTTTTACCGTTTCCCTAATTTCATTTAGTTTTAGTATAGGGATCTACAGAGACGGTGATTAGAAATGGCTGGGATCAAAATTAGGGAATTGTTTGTAACAAAAAGCAACATTGCCACCAAATCTCGATAAAAGTTGCCCTCTATTACTTAGGAACTGCTTTAAACTAGGCTTAATGTCTAATTTTATGGCGATCGCACTCCACCACGAGAGGTAACTACGAGCATGGGCAAACCCACTGGTTTTCTGGAATATACCCGCGAAATTCCCCAAGAGTTAAGCCCCGGCGATCGCCTGAGAAATTGGGATGAATTTCACCTCACCATGCCGGATAAACAGGTGGAAACCCAGGGAGCCCGTTGTATGGACTGCGGCACTCCCTTTTGTCATACGGGAACTTTAATTAGTGGCATGGCCAGTGGTTGTCCCATCAATAACCTAATCCCCGAATTCAATGACCTAGTCTATCGGGGGCTATGGCGAGAAGCTTTGGATAGACTTCACAAAACCAACAACTTTCCTGAATTTACCGGCCGAGTTTGCCCTGCCCCTTGCGAAGGGTCCTGTGTATTGGGCATTAATAATCCCCCGGTGACCATCAAAAATATTGAATATTCCATCATTGAAAAGGGCTGGCAGGAAGGTTGGGTTACTCCGGAACCGCCCGCAAAACGCACGGGTAAAAAAGTGGCCGTGGTAGGGTCTGGCCCCGCCGGTTTGGCCGCCGCCGCCCAGTTAAATAAAGCCGGCCATTGGGTAACGGTGTATGAACGGGAAGACCGCCCCGGTGGTTTGCTCATGTACGGCATCCCCAACATGAAGTTGGACAAGGAAGAAGTGGTACTCCGGCGGTTGAATGTGCTGGAGGCAGAAGGGGTGACCTTTGTTTGCAGTACCGAAATTGGCAAGGACCTTCCCCCAGAAACTTTGCTCAAGGATTACGATGCAGTGGTGCTTTGTACCGGAGCCACTAAACCCAGGGATTTAGCTATTGAGGGACGGGAATTACAGGGCATTCACTTTGCCATGGAGTTTTTAACCGCCAATACCAAAGCTATTTTGAATAAAACCCCTGGCCCCGATTTTATTAGTGCCAAAGACAAAGACGTGGTGATCATCGGTGGAGGAGATACAGGCACCGACTGCGTGGGCACTTCCCTGCGCCACGGTTGCAGAAGCTTAGTGCAACTGGAAATTATGCCTAAACCACCGGAGGAAAGGGCCGCTAACAATCCCTGGCCAGAATGGCCTAAGGTGTACAAAATGGATTACGGTCAGGAAGAAGCCGCCGCGGTCTATGGCCATGACCCCCGCAGTTACCTCACCACCGCCACCAAAATTGAAGGGGATGACCAGGGTCGGGTTAAAGCAGTCCACACTGTCGATGTCCGTTGGGAAAAAGATGATCAAGGGCGATTCATCCCCCAGCAAATAGCAGGTACCGAACAGGTCAGGCCGGCCCAATTGGTACTGCTGGCCATGGGCTTTCTCGGGCCAGAAAGTCAACTTTTGGATGCGATGAAATTGGATAAAGATGCCCGGGGCAATATCAAAGCAGAATATGGCCAGTATGAAACCAGCATTCCCGGGGTATTCGCCGCTGGGGATTGTCGCCGGGGGCAAAGTTTGGTGGTTTGGGCGTTTAACGAAGGTCGAGGGGCGGCCAAAGCCTGTGATCTTTACCTGATGGGAGAAACGGATTTACCCTAAATTTTTGTCCAGTTGACAGTTATTAACCAATATGACGGCCGCTATCCCCCTGGTTATCTTCTGGCTGGGGGATCTTGATGCCAAGCAGCCTGGCAATGGCAGACGTTTGATTAGTAATGTTGAATAATCGAATTAAAAAATATCATAATCCCTTATATTGTCAAAGGGCCCAAGGTTTCCTATGCTTTTCATAGGGTAGATAATCAAATTTTTATTTATCTTCACCAACTTAACCTCAACGGCAGGAAAGGCTATCAAGAGCCGACGCTCAATGTGTCGGGTGTTTGCCCTGGGTTCCTAAAACTCGTTCTGCATTCTCTTGATTTTTCCGTTCACCAAGCTGTTACTGTGGACTGTTAGGCAATCAATCGGGTTCTGGGTTTTGCTCCCTTAGTGGGAATGGCCAGATCCGGCTCTGCCCCTGACCACAGTCAAAATCGCTTGCTAACTTTTACCCGAACTTTCACGATTCTAGGAGACTATCCCCCATGTCCATTGCAGTTGGAATGATCGAAACCCGTGGCTTCCCCGCTGTTGTAGAAGCAGCCGATTCCATGGTTAAAGCCGCTCGGGTTACCCTGGTGGGCTACGAGAAAATTGGTAGCGGTCGGGTCACCGTTATTGTGCGGGGGGATGTGTCCGAAGTACAAGCTTCTGTTTCCGCTGGTATTGAAGCTGCCAACCGAGTCAACGGTGGGGAAGTGCTTTCTACCCACATCATTGCCCGTCCCCACGAAAACTTGGAGTACGTCCTTCCCATTCGCTACACCGAAGAAGTTGAGCAGTTTCGGACATATTAATTCCCTTCCCCTTGGCGATCGGTAGTCAACTACACGGAATGACCGGGACTGCCGAGCTAGACCGAGAGAATTAGATGGGCTTAATTTTAGTTTTTTGATTTGATATTCCCTGGGAGTAACTTAAACCTATGTCAATTGCAGTTGGAATGATCGAAACCCTTGGGTTTCCCGCCGTTGTGGAGGCCGCTGACTCCATGGTGAAAGCCGCCCGGGTTACCCTGGTGGGCTACGAAAAAATTGGTAGTGGTCGGGTTACCGTCATTGTGCGGGGCGACGTGTCTGAAGTTCAAGCCTCTGTTACCGCTGGCATTGAAAATATTCGCCGGGTCAATGGTGGTGAAGTTTTGTCTAACCACATCATTGCCCGTCCCCACGAAAACTTGGAGTATGTCCTTCCCATTCGCTACACCGAGGCGGTGGAGCAGTTCCGGGAAATTGTTAATCCTTCTATTATCCGCCGTTAATTTTCCCTATAATTTGAGCTCAATTAAGCCATGCAACTTGCCAAAGTTTTAGGGACTGTGGTCAGCACCTCGAAGACACCGAACTTGACTGGCGTTAAGCTGCTCCTAGTTCAGTTTCTCGATACCCACGGCCAACCCCTAGAGCGCTATGAGGTGGCCGGTGATGTGGTGGGAGCAGGCTTGAATGAATGGGTGCTGGTGGCCCGGGGAAGCGCCGCCCGTAAGGAACGGGGTAATGGCGATCGCCCTTTGGATGCCATGGTGGTGGGCATTATCGACACGGTTAATGTGGCTAGTGGTTCCCTTTACAACAAAAGGGACGATGGGAGATAGCATTCTCTCCTGATCCCCTTTTATCCCCGACCCAGGGAATGGGGTTTTGCTTGGGACTTATTTTGAACCCGATGCAGTGCTAGCAGTGCCACTAGGCTGGTTTTTCGCTGTATCTAGGAGGAATAATTGCATGGGATCTCGCACCGCCTTGGCTTCCAGGCCTTGGTCTAAACATTTGGCAGACCCCCAGATTGACCCGGCGGCCTACGTTCATTCGTTTGCCAATGTGGTGGGGGATGTGCGTATTCAGCCTGGGGTCAGTGTTGCCCCCGGTAGCTCCATTCGGGCGGACGAGGGAACACCCTTTTGGATTGGCAGTAATGTACTGATTCAACATGGGGTGGTGGTCCATGGTCTAGAAACTGGTCGAGTGCTGGGGGATGATGACCGGGAATATTCCGTTTGGATTGGGCCGGGCACCTGTGTGGCCCATTTGGCGTTGATCCACGGCCCTGTGTACCTGGGCAATAATTGTTTCATTGGTTTCCGTTCCACCGTGCTTAATGCCCGGGTGGGGGATGGGGCGGTGGTGATGATGCATTCCCTGGTGCAGGATGTGGAGATTCCTCCCAACAAGTTGGTTCCTTCCGGTGCCATGATTACCCAGCAACACCAAGCGGACAGTTTGCCCGATGTCCAGGCTGGTGATCGCCGTTTTGTGCAACAGATTGCTTCCATGCAGGGGCAGAGTGCTTCTCCAACCCAGGGAACTAATCCCACCGTGTGTGTTTTACCGGAGTCCCTCCCCGCTGTTACCCCCGTTACCGAAACTCCCTATATAAATTCCATAGACAACATGACTATTAATTCTGACATTACCAACCAGATTCGCTCCCTCCTGGCCCAGGGCTATGGCATCGGTGCAGAGCACGCCAACGAACGGCGTTTTAAAACCAAATCCTGGCAGAGTTGTGGCACAGCTGAAGGTTTCCGCCCCGACCAAGTTATTGCCACAGTGGAAGGTTGGCTCCAGGAGTTTGCGGGGGAATACGTACGGCTGATTGGCATTGACCAGGGGGCTAAGCGCAGGGTAGTGGAAGTGATTATCCAACGCCCCGGCGATGTGCCCGGTTCCCCCAGTCGGGGTACCACCACCACCAAAGCTTTGAGCAGTGGCGGTAGCGGCCGTAGTACCGCTGGCCAGGCAGGCAGTTTAGCGGGAGACGGTGCTAATCAGTTGCGGGCTTTACTCCACCAGGGTTGCAAAATTGGCTTGGAATATGCCACCGCCCGTCGCTTCAAAACCGGTTCTTGGCTCACTGGGGGCACCATCACTAGCCATCGGGAAGGGGAAGCGCTCCAAGAATTGAATCGGTTTTTAGCTGATCACAGTAATGAGTATGTCCGCATTATTGGCATTGATGCCAATGGAAAACGGCGGGTGGCGGAAATTGTGGTGCAGCGGCCCAACGGTAATGGAAATGGTAAATCTTCGGGTTCCAGCAGTTCCATTGGCCATAAATCTACCTCCGTGGGCTCCGCCGGAGGCTCTAAGGCTGGTGGCTTGACTCCGGAGGTGGTGGAAACAATCCGGGGATTACTGGCCAGTGGTTACAGTATTGGCACCGAACACACGGATAAACGTCGCTTTAAAGCCAAATCTTGGGATACTTGCCCCACCATTGACGGCGGCCGGGAAGCGGAGGTTTTGGCGAAATTGGAAACTTGCTTAGCAGACCATGCTGGCGAATATGTGCGGATTATCGGCATTGACCGGGTCGGTAAACGACGGGTGTTAGAACAAATTATCCAACGTCCCGGGGATAGTGTTGCCGCTGGGCGATCGTCATCTTCCGCCAGCACCAGCGCGGCCAATAACTCCCCTAGCAATGGCTTCGGTGGTGGCAATGGTGGTTACAGCAACTCCGCTGTGCGCCTAGATAACAGTGTGGTTACCCAGGTGCGGTCCCTCCTGGCCCAGGGCTACAAAATTGGCACCGAGCACACGGATAAGCGCCGCTTTAAAGCTAAATCCTGGCAAAGCTGTGCCCCCATTACCAGCACCCATGAATCGGAAGTGTTGCGGGCATTGGAGGGTTGCTTGGCAGAGCACAATGGCGAATACGTACGTTTACTGGGCATTGATCCTGCAGCTAAGCGACGGGTGT
This sequence comes from Synechocystis sp. PCC 6714, assembly GCF_000478825.2. Classification (NCBI taxonomy): domain Bacteria; kingdom Bacillati; phylum Cyanobacteriota; class Cyanophyceae; order Synechococcales; family Merismopediaceae; genus Synechocystis; species Synechocystis sp. PCC 6714. The sequence goes on from NZ_CP007542.1 coordinate 2,789,687, forward strand.
TGGAAACCATTATTCAGCGTCCCTAGTAGCAACTAGTTGACCAGCCTCCGGATTTTGCCATGCAGTTACCGCCCGTTCACAGTGTTAGTGTTTCTGAATATTTTGTGAGTGGTAACGTGATCATTCACGAAACGGCGGTGATTGCTCCGGGGGTTATTTTGGAAGCGGCTCCAGATTGTCAAGTTACCATTGATGCTGGGGTCTGTATTGGTTTGGGCAGTGTGATTACAGCCCATGCCGGTGATGTGAAAATTCAGGAGCAGGTGGCGATCGCCCCTGGTTGTTTACTAATTGGACCAGTAACCATTGGGCAAGCGGCATGCCTTGGTTCCCGTAGCACCATTTTTCAGCAAAATATCGATGCCCAGGCTCTCATTCCCCCAGGCTCTCTATTAATTAATCCCATTGCCGATATCCGGACAGAAACGGAAACTGTTAACCGAGAAAACCCTCCTCCCGCTCCGGAAGCCATTGATCCCATTCCTTCCCCCTGGGATAGCGAAGCTCCTGAAAAAGAGAGAGATTGGCGGAAAAAGAGACAAAAAGACTCTATTTCCAGTGGCCTCAAGGACTCTGATAAATCTCCAACAGCAGGGCCAACATCCCCAGCTCAAACAGAAAAACAACCTCCACCCGGTCAAAATACTGAAAAACTAGTTTCCACTTCCCCAGTGGTAATGGATACCGCACCGTTAGTTGAAGAAATACAGGAAAAACCCCCAGTGGTGGGGCAGGTTTATATTAATCAGTTGTTATTAACTTTATTTCCGGAACGTAAATATTTTAGTTCTTAATCGAATTCCCAGCTAAGCATAGTTGGCAGTACAAAAGCAAAATTGTTCATTACCATACTATCCACTGCCCATTGTGTGGTTGTGCAGGTGAGGTAATTCCCACAAAAATAGAGTTGGTTGAGGCAGTGTCGAATTTTTGAGCTAAGGTATTTACCATGGGAGGGAATAACCTTTAAAAGTTACTATCTCCCTAAAAATTAATCCCCGTTCGCCGATAGTCATAATTTCCGCATCGGCCCATCACTGTTCTTTGTTTTATGGGCAAAGTGGGTCAATTTCGAGAAAAACCGGTAGTTGCCGGCACTGGTTACCGCAGTCCATTGCGTCTTTCCTGAATTATGTTAATTTGTCCCCAATGCTCCGCCGAAAATCCTAACCGTAACAGCATTTGCCAAAAGTGCGGTGCATCCCTAAAGGAACATCCCTGTGGGCAATGTGGAGAGACGGTACAGTACGGAGAGGCCTATTGTCCTCACTGTGGGGCGATCGCCGGCCGGGTGCTAACGGTGTTGGTTAAGGTACCGGTGGCGGTGGGACCAGACGGAGAACCGGAGCAGGAATTTGCCCCCCAACATATTAAGCTGTACGAAAATTGCATTGATGTAGGACAAAGATATCAGTTGCTGGCACCAGGGGAAGAAAGTACCTTTACCATTGATGACCCTGGCAATGGAGACCAGATTACCTTCCACAGTAGGGTGGTAGATTGCCAACCCCTACAACCGTCAGTTCTAAAAGTGTTGCTTTCCCAACAGGGGGAATTTTTAGCCCAGTGGCCCCAAATGTCCAATGGGGAAATTATTGCCAAGGACATCTGGTCCAGCCTAAATTTACCCAAGGAAATTATTCCCTATTTCCGTTTCCCTGAATTGGTGCCCAAAATTCCCGAAGTCTATGATGCTTGGTGTGATGGAGACCATAGTTTTCTCTTGTTAGAGGATCGCTCCGAATGGGATTTGTTAGTAGACATTTTGCATGACCAGGGTGATTCTCTACCGGGGTTGGAAATTGTCTTTTGGATTAATCAACTCTTCCAACTTTGGCATCAGTTGGCCCCCGCGGGTTGGGCGCGGAGTTTGTTACTAGAGCAAAATCTCCGGGTGGATGAAGACCAAAATATTGCCTTGGCACAGATTTATAGCGATTGCCATACCGAAGTTTCCCTAGAGGAATTTGGCCATTTGTTGCACGGATATTTCAGTCCGGTGCCTTCCGCTGGGGAAGAACTGCTGGCCATATTGGAAAAAGCCGCCCAGGGTCAGTATCAAAATATGGACGATTTATTTACGGAAATTGAAGATTTAGTAATTACCGTAGAGGAAGAAACGGAAGATTTCACTGTCCATGAAGTGGATTTTGAGCAGATACCAGAGGAAGTGTTTGCGGCGATCGAAAGTAGCGAAAATAGTCTATCGAGGGATGAAGGAAACCCCGGCAGTAACCCAATAACCATGCCCGATGTCAATGTATTTGACTCGGAGGAAGTGGATGACATACCCACCGCCGTACTCCCCATGCAGTTAATTAGCTTGGTGGATGCGGGCTACACCGACCGGGGTAGTCACCGGCAACATAATGAAGACTTTTTTGGCATTGCCACTAGTGTGGAAACCCACCGCAATAACCACGGTAAAACCATTAGGGCCCAGGGGATTTATGTGGTCTGCGATGGCATGGGGGGCCATGCCGCCGGAGAAGTGGCCAGTCAAATGGGGGTGAAAAGTCTGCTGGAATATTTTCAGATTGTTATGGCCAGCAAGTTCCCCGATAAAAACACCATTGCTGAGGGCATTAGTTTAGCCAACCAAAAAATTTATGAGGTTAATCAAAGTAATTCCAGTTCCGGTAGTGGCCGCATGGGCACCACTTTGGTGATGATGTTAGTCAAAGACACTACCATGGCGATCGCCCACGTGGGGGACAGTCGTATTTACCGGGTCACCCGCAAGAATGGTTTGGAGCAACTGACGGTGGACCATGAAGTGGGTCAACAGGCTATCCTCAACGGTTTGGAGCCGGAGGTGGCCTATGCCCGCCCCGATGCCTATCAATTAACCCAGGCTCTGGGGCCCCACAGTAGCAGTTATGTCCAGCCAGATGTAAAAATTTCAGAAATCGAAGAAGATTGTCTTATTCTGCTCTGTTCCGATGGCATTTCCGACAATGATTTCGTTGAAGAACATTGGCAAGAATTATTGTTGCCCTATGTTAGCTCCGGTCAAGATGTGGATCGGGGACTAAGGAAATTAATGGAAGCGGCCAACGAGTACAACGGCCACGATAATTTAACCGGCTTGTTAGTGCGGCTTAAAGTTCGTCCACAAATTCCGTTGGATGTCTGGTAGATTCCTCTGTTGCCAATATTTCTGTTGGATTTTTGACCGGGGAAAATTCATCAATCGCCCTAGTGAGAACACAGGCATAGATCAAGGCTTCTTCTAACCGTTGAAAAGAAGGAATAAGTAAACTTTTATTGGCAGATAGAAGTAGGACTTCAGGTTTTCCTTGCCCCACCGCCAACACCGCTTCCACCTCATCGGTAGGGAGTTTTCCCAGGGAATGATTATCCAGGTTAGCCCGGACAAAATGGTGATCAACGGAGCAATGTTTAACTCGACTGAGCCGCCGGCCCCGATAAATCATAATGGCGATCGCCAGTAGTAAGGGTAAGCCGATGCGCCAATCCTGCCAAGGCATAACCAGACCAAAATTGTCAGGCACTTCAACATAAACAATTTCCCCGGCAAAGGCCCGCCGAAAACCATCTAAAATGCCCCCCAATTGCACCATAAACCCCACCATCAACATGAAAAACAAAAGAAAGCCTGATTCGCGAAAAATTTGTCGAATTAGGGACCAGGAATCCTCCCAACGCCAACGGGAAAAAATGTGCCATTTGCGCCCTGTTCTTTTTAGTCCCACTGCCCCCCTTTTTTGCAACAGCCATTCTTCCTCCTGGGCTGGAATGGGGTTGAGGGCATAGGCTCCCAAACCGTGACTATGTTCAAAGCCCACCGGCACTGCTTCCCCTAGAATTTTTTGAATTTTGGCGATCGCCTCCAGCACCCGATCGAGGTCTTGGTCCTCTTCAAAAATCCAATCAGAACCGTCATACAAAAGCAATTGCCCCTGCCACACTGTCGCCAATTTATCCTCAAAAGCACCGCCCCTAATCTCCCGCCTTCGCACACTAATGGCCTGCACTTGTCCCGGATTAAACTCCATAAATAAGGGTGCTTTGTTGGGTAATTGCAGTTGCCAACTCAAATCACCAGTTTTATTTTTTCGTAAATAAACCCGCTGGATGTAATGCCCTCCTTGGAAATTTTTGTAGCTAATGGCGTTATCAATAAACCAAAAAATAAAAAATACAATAAATAGCCATTGACTAGCGGTGCGAAAGGTAAAAGTTAACCAAGAAAGAAAGAGAAAAATCAAAAATAGGATGAGATTGTAAGCTTCTTTTTTTTGCACTTCCTCGGCTAGCAACTCCCGCCACATCATTTTTAGTAGACTGGTGTAGAGAGCTTGAAAGATTTTCTTGAGCTGTACTAGAGGAGAAATGGCCAATGCGTAGGGACTAGGGTCAGGATAAAGAATAGTGCCAACATAGGCCGGCTCAGATTCAGCAATATTTTTGTTGTTCTCCATGGGAAGTCTCGGAGGAAAAGGGGCGTTATGGGAATTATAAGAGCTAGTTTCCAAAAGCTTAGTTGGAAAAAAGTGGGCCATGATGCCCCTATGCCCCAGGTATGGAAAAGCAAGGATAATTGAAGCAATGATGCTGGAATCAGCACTAGAAATACTTTTGCACTTGGGCGGCGATCGCCTTGCCAATTTCTAAAGAAGCAGTGGCCGCAGGGGAAGGGGCGTTGAGTACCTGGAGGGAATTAGGGCCAGGGGCGATTAAAAAATCCTCTACCAAAGCCCCGTCATTTTTCAAAGCTTGGGCTCGGACTCCGGCGGGATTGGGAACAATATCATTCTCCGTTACCTCCGGGATTAATTCCTGTAAACTCCGGACAAACGCCGCCTTGCTAAAGGAGCGGATAATTTCTTGTAAACCTTCTTGCCAGTGCTTACCCACTAATCTCCAAAAGCCAGGATAGGTCATTACTTCAGTGAAATCTGCCCAATTAAAATCCGTTTTCTCGTAACCTTCGCGTTTCAAACTTAGTACTGCATTGGGCCCAGCGTGGATACTGCCATCAATCATACGGGTGAAATGCACCCCCAGAAAGGGAAATGCCGGGTTGGGTACCGGGTAAATTAGGCCTTTAACTAAATATCTTTTTTCCGGCTTTAGTTCATAATATTCCCCCCGAAAAGGAACAATTTTTGCTTCGGGTTTAATGCCCGCCATTTTGGCCAGGCGATCACTCTGCAGACCACCGCAATTAATCAAGAAACGACTGAAAAAATCTCCTTGATTTGTTTGTAAACTATGGCCATCGGTTCGAGTTTCAATCTGATGAACCCGATGATTAAACTTAATTTCTCCCCCCTGGGCTTGAATTAATTCGGCGTACTTTTGACAAACTAGTTTATAGTTAACGATGCCGGAAGTGGGCACATAAATTCCCCCTAAGCATTGCACATGGGGTTCATATTCCCTAACTTGATCAAAGGTTAGTTTTTTGACACTTAGGCCATTGGCTTGGCCACGATTAAACAAGTTTTCTAAGAGGGGGAGTTCCGCTGGTTTAGTAGCAACAATTACTTTGCCGCAAACTTCATGGGGTAGTTCGTGTTCTTGGCAAAATTGCACCATGCTTTGGTTCCCAGCTTTGGTGAACTGGGCCTTAAAACTCCCTGGTTTGTAGTAAATGCCAGAATGAATTACGCCACTATTATGCCCAGTTTGGTGATGGGCAGGCCCGTCCTCTTTTTCCAAAATTAATAGTTTATATTGGGGAAAACGGCGACCAATAAACAGCCCCGTGGCCAAGCCAACAATGCCACCGCCGATAATTGTGATGTCATAGGAAGCCATGTTTCCCCACTCCTTGAAAAAATTACCAGTGAACTATCCTAGCGGTTTACGGCAACGGTGGGATTGAACCACTGAGGAATATTTTGGAATGTTTTGCAACGCCTGCGGTGTTCGCTGACTTTTCCCAAATTACCAAGGACTACTCAGCATGGTAAAAGAGGCCCAATAGTAGGGAGCGGAAAAATCCGCCTGCCCTAGATTGACTAGGGATGGGGGAACGGCGATCGCCCCCCGAGAAAGGCCCGATTGTTCTAAGTCGGCCACTAATTCGCCCCGGAGCATTTTCAGTTGGGCTTGGCGTAGGGCTTCCGCTTTGGTGGGGGTTTGTCCCAATTGTCTGTAAAACTCACTCATTAATACTAGAGTGGCACCATCGTCCACATTCCAAAAGCTGGCTACTACGGATTTGACCCCCGCTTTGAGCGCTAAACCAGCAAAACCTAATTCCGCTTCATCGTCCCCTAGGGCTGTTTGACAGGCACTGAGCACCAGTAATTCCAGCGCAGGGGAACGCCAATTAATTTTACTGACCTTATCTAGCTTTAACCTGTCATCCCAAAATTCGATGTAGGAATTGGCTGGTTTACCGGAACGAAAATAGGAATGGGTGGCTAAATGGACAATACTGGGACGTTTTTCTGCCAATTCAGTCTGGAGGCGATCAATAGTGAAATCTTGGTTGAGAAAAGTATCCCCCTGCCAACGGTCTTCCGTTGGACGATTGATAGCCATGGCCCAAATGACATTGTCCAATTCTAGGGGAACGGCCGGCAGTGGACTCTGGTTAGCAAATTCCGAAGCTCCCATGGCCAAAATATTGCCGGGTTGGAGCGGTTTATAGTCACTATTAATTAAGTTGAAAGCGGGGATATTAGTTAGGCTGTATTTTTCTAGCAAAAACTCCTGGCCGTCAAACAGGGCCGCCATGGGTAAACCCCGGACCCCATTACCTAAACAGAAAAGCAGGGTATCAATGCCTTGGGCTTGCAAAGTTTCAGCGTAGGGAGCAATGATCCATTGATAAAGTTGCTGGGCTGCTGTGCGTCGAGTAACAGTTTGAGAAAACTTTAATTCCTGCTGGAAAGCGGCCACCACTGGTCTTAACACTGCCTCTGGCACATCATACAGATCCACCACAATGGGAGCCAAGTCCGGGGTCACCAGGACTAAATGTAAAAAATCCTTTTCGGGGATTATCCATAGCACCGCCGGTTTTGTCCCTGTTTCCTGGCCAATTTTTTGCAGGGTTTGGGCAATTTCTTCGGGGGTTTGGGTCACTTCACCAAAGCTTTGGCCAAAATAGCCGGCAAATTCCCTTTCCCGAGCTTTTTCCATGGCCACGATCTTTTCACTTAAGGTTTGGCTGAAAGCCGGCGCCACGGCGAAACTAGCGAGGGCTAAGCCCATACCCACCACCATCAGTTTATTCAGCAGAGACTTGGAGAAACTCTGGCGATCGCCAGGGTATTTGTGCGGAGAAATGTTGTGTATGGAAAAGACCATTGTTTCTTGCCCTAATTTTACTGACCAAACTACGCCCCTACCCTTTGCCATAACCCCAGGGGCATCGCTGTTCAACGTTATTAGTTGATTTTGCCAGAAATTTTGCCAACCTTGGAGGTTCCTTTGTTATCTTCGTAGATAATTAGAAAATTTTATAAACCCAGCGCCCACTATCATAATGTCGGAACTTAGCCTGGCCCATCAGGATTACCCCGTTGACGACCTCGAACAATTATTAAGTATTCTGCCTAAACCCATTCAAGCCATCATTGCCGAACACCCCCAGCGGCAACAGTTAGTGGAAGTGGTGATGGACCTGGGACGATTACCGGAAGCCCGTTTTCCCGGCGCCGCTGTCTATTTGGGCCATGAACCGATCGCCAAAGAGGATTTGCAGTATGCCATTGACCGAGTGGGACTGTTTAGCAGTGATAACCGGGCCGGTATCGAAAGAACTCTGCACCGCATCAGCGCTATCCGTAACCGCACCAATGACATTATTGGTTTGACCTGTCGGGTGGGTCGAGCGGTGTTTGGCACTATTAATTTAATTCAAGACCTGGTGGAAACGGGAGAATCCCTACTGCTACTGGGGCGGCCCGGGGTGGGAAAAACTACTGCTCTACGGGAAATTGCCCGGGTGCTGGCGGATGATTTGCATAAACGGGTCGTGATCATTGATACCTCCAACGAAATTGCCGGGGACGGTGATATTCCCCATCCGGCGATCGGTCGAGCCCGGAGAATGCAGGTGGCCAGGCCCGAATTACAACATCAGGTGATGATCGAGGCGGTGGAAAACCATATGCCGGAAGTGATTGTCATTGACGAAATTGGTACGGAATTGGAAGCCTTGGCCGCCCGCACCATTGCGGAACGGGGAGTGCAGTTAGTCGGCACCGCCCATGGTAACCGTCTAGAAAATTTGATTAAAAATCCCACCCTTTCAGACTTAGTGGGGGGTATCCAAGCCGTCACCTTGGGAGATGACGAAGCCCGGCGGCGGGGTTCCCAAAAAACAGTGCTGGAAAGGAAAGCTCCTCCAACTTTTTCCATGGCGGTGGAAATGCTGGAGCGGCAAAAATGGACTATCCATAGGGATGTGGCCCAAACCATTGATAACCTGCTGCGGGGCCGTGCTCCGGTGGAACAATTGCGGTACATGAACGAGGACGGGGAATTACAAATCGAAACGGTGGAAGCCCAACCCCAGGAAAGAACGCCCCAACCGCCCCCCTATTTCTCCCTGGGCTTGGTGGATAATCGCCCGTTGCCTAGCAGACCCACTGGTTTACGCTCCACTGGGCGAATGAAGCCCCAAGCCCCCCTCCACGCCAACGCTGATCAGGTGCGGGATTTTGAACGGTTATTGGAACAGTCCTGGCAACAGTGGGAAGGGGAGGATGAACCAAAAGTCCGGGTGCCGGGGCCCAACGGGGAAGATTTACCGGTATATGTTTACCCCTACGGTGTCGGGCGATCGCAATTGGATCAGGTAATCGAAATTTTGCAACTACCGGTGGCGGTCACCAAGGATTTGCACCAGGCGGATGCAGTCTTAGCCCTGCGTTCCCACGTCAAGGGTAATCAAAAATTACGACAGATGGCTAAGGGCATTCAAATTCCCATCTATGGTGTTAAATCCAACACCATTCCCCAAATTAGCCGGGCCCTGAAACGAATTCTGGGCATGGACGAACCTCATAAGGCCGAAGCGGCGGATCTGCGTTTGTTTACCCGCAGTGGCAGTAACGATGAGTTGGAAGCGCTGGAGGAAGCACGCTTAGCGGTGGAGCAGATTGTCATTCCCACAGGGCAACCGGTGGAATTACTGCCCCGATCGCCCCATGTGCGGAAGATGCAACACGAGCTGGTGGAGCATTACCGTTTGCAATCCGATAGTTTTGGGGATGAGCCGAACCGTCGCCTAAGGATTTATCCCGCTTAGTTGGGTTAACAATTGGGCTGTGGCCCGGGTAGGATTGGTGGCCTCCATGATGGCCCGGACGATCGCCACTTGGGTTGCACCGGCTTCCATAACTTCTGCGAGATTTGACCCATCAATGCCGCCAATGGCAAACCAGGGCACCGGAGAGCTGGTGGCCGCATACTGCACATATTCCAAACCAGCGGGCCGTTTCCCAGCTTTAGTGGGGGTGGCATATACGGGGCCAACACCAATGTAATCTGCCCCTTCGGCAATCGCCTTGGCCATTTCCCCCGGGTTAGTGGTAGAGCGGCCAATGATTTTATCGGGCCCCAGTAGCTGACGGGCCACCGCAATGGGTAGGTCCTGTTGTCCCAAATGCACTCCATCGGCATTGACTGCCAGGGCCAGATCCACCCGGTCGTTGACTAGAAACAGCGCTTCATATTGCCGGCACAACTGCCGTAAATCCCTAGCCCTTTGCCACCGTAACTCATCCTCCGTATCTTTATCCCGGTACTGGACTAACTTTAATCCTCCTTGGAGGGCAGCTTCCACCGTTGCTAGCAGATTTTCCTGGGGAGAAGTGACTAGGTAAAGGGAGCATTGTCTCAGCCTTTGTAGTAATTTGCCCCCCAGCAATTGACTTTCCAAGGTATAAACCCGATACCGCAACTGCTTACAACAGGCTCCCATGGCCGGATCTCGCAGTTTACCGTACTCCTCCAGTACCCTTAACGCCTCTTCTACCCGACAGAGATTTGCTTGTAACAGAGCTCGCACATCAGTGCGCTGAGCTTCCTGGGGATGGGTTAACTGGGTGCCCACATCATTAGGCGTGTCTCGGGCAGCTCGCAGATCATCCTGGTGCCAAGGAGCCAGAGCTTGCCGCAGTTGTTTACATTCCTCTGCTAAATGCTGATGGTTCACCCCAAAACGACACCATTCCTCCACCGTCCGCAACCCTTCCCGGGCTCGGTTCAAATTGGCATCCAAAATTCTGGCGATCGCCGTAGGGGAAGATTTTTGCATCTATTTAGCTTGAATGGGAACAAAAAATGGTTTTTGGGCAATACCAGTCCCTAAAATTGGCGCTAGGGGAACTTTTGGGGCAAAAGATAACGGAATTTTAGGGTTAAAAGCAAATTTTGCCTGAACCATCTAGTTTTTAACAAATCACTGACTTTGTCCCACTGGGAACATCTACCACGGCGGATTTAGTTTGCTTGGCTTTCAATCCCTCATCCATGGCTTCAATGAAGGCGGACACCCGAATCGGATCAATAGCTTCGTTAATACTGCCGTGGCGTTTGAGGGAACTAGCCACAATTACCCCGTTGGCCGCCTGGATTAATTGGCCAATATTGTCCTCATCTGCACCACTACCAATGAAAACTGGGGTGCCTTTGGCGGCGTTGGTGGCCAGCTCTAAATCTTCTAGATTGGGAGGACTGCCCGTGGCCCAACCGGAGAGGATAATGCCGTCGGCCAAACCCCGTTCAATGGTGTCGGTGACGGCGGTGGTTAAATTGGGGGTGCCCAGGGGACGGGCATGCTTGACTAGTACATCGGCTAGGATAGCCACGTCGCTGCCCAATTCCCGCCGATAGCGCAACAGTTCGTGGGCATTGCCTTCAATCAACCCTTGATCCGTGGCCATAACCCCCGTAAGCACGTTAACCCGGATAAATTTTGCCCCCACACAACTGGCGATCGCCAAGGCACTGTGGGCATCGTTACGCAAAACATTAATGCCCACCGGAGCTACAACCAAATTTTGCAGGCGATCGACAATTAAGGTCATGGCACTGACCACCGCCGGATCTACTTTTTGCTTGGGAAAAGGGGCATCGAAAAAGTTTTCCACAATAATGCCATCTACCCCCCCAGCGGCAAGGGCTGTGGCCTCCTGTTCCGCCCGTTCAATGACAGCGGTGAGATTACCTCCCCAACGGGCCGAAGTTGGCAATGGTAGAAGGTGTACAACGCCGATGACAGGATTATGGGTCTGAAAAGTTTGAAATAAATCCACTGCACTCGATCCTAAACGCCCCTGGGTGCCGGTCGGGCCCTCGTTGTCCAAGACAGGCGGGTTGTAAATTAAACAAAACTAAGCCAATTAAGAATTGTACCCTACCGGGGAATTTGACTGGGGGCCATTTCCGCCGTTCACAGCATGATTCCGGGAATATGGCACAATGGGTTTTTGAACTGAGGTTGTAGCTCAGACGGATAGAGCAAGCGCCTCCTAAGCGCTGGGCCGCCGGTTCGACTCCGGCCAACCTCGCTTTTAGCCTGATTCAGATATATTCAACTCGATCAGTTTGATTTTTATCCATCTGCCGCAAACTTTTGCCCCCATAACCATGAGAAAAAAACTGACTCGCTTCCTTTCCTTGACCCTGATGCTAGGCCTACTCTGGTTTGGGACCGGTGCCTGCACCAGTCAACCCCCTTCCCAATTCGAGCAAGCCCAACAGGAAAGCACAGAACGGGGGGCTTCGGCGGTCGTTAAGGAATCCACCAAGGGAGGAGAATTCAATGCCTTTTTTCCCCAGGCTAATGGGGAATATGAGCGGGTTTTTGCCCAAGAGAAGCAGGGGTTTGCGGAAATTAAGCTCAAGCAAAATGGCCAAGATGTGGCGGTAATGTCCATCAACGATGTCAAAAATAATCCGACCGCAGCGGATAAGTTTAAGCAAAGTACCCAAGCCATTGATGGATTTCCGGTGGTACAACAGGGTTCCACTGCCACAGCCCTACTGGTGGGCGATCGCTATCAGATCAAAGTATTGTCCCGATCGCCGTCGTTCACTCCCCAGGATCGGGAGGAATGGTTGGGCAAATTTGACCTGCAGGGGCTAGAAAATTTGAGCAGTAGAAATTAAAACGGTCAATCAAGTGTATCAAACCATAACCAACCGAAAAAACAGGAGTTTTTAGCGTGAGTAAGCCGATTTTTAAGTTAGTCGATGATCTGCCCACCGGTGGATTAACGGTAATGTTGCTCAATTCCCTTGATTTTGTGGTGCCGGGGAAATGGGAAAATTTGGTGGGTTTTGAAAATACGATTAAAAAAGTAACCGGGGAAACCGATCCCGCCTTGGTGAAGCAAATTGGCGATCGGGCGGTGTGGCTGTTCAACGATAAGTCCCAGGGTTACCAAAATGCTCTTTGGCTATACCAAACCGTTGATTCTACCGACAGTGCTTTAGGGGCGGCGGCTTTGGCTAATAAGGTGGGGGAAAGTGTTAATTTCCTCGGCTTTTTAAATAAAATTACCCCCAATCCCCAAAAAGCCCAGGCCATTGACCTTTCGATTAAATTGGTGGCGGAGTTGGTGGCTTTCTGCCAAATTAACGGTATTCCCGGTAATAGCATTGGGGATTTTGTTCGTTCCCTAACGGACTACAGCGGCGAGTCTTTGATGCGGATGGCCGCTCTGATCAGTTTTGATGGCATTATTCCCTTTGGCCCTAGCTTTGTCCTGACCACCATGGACTTTTTGGAAAAATTGACCCCTAAGGAGTTGGAGCAAAATCAGACTTTTAATAAAATTAAGCCCCTCATTCCCGGCAATAGCACCAGCAATCAATTAGATTTCATCGGTGAAAGTTTCGGCTCTGTGCAGGGTTGGATGACCAGTTTTGTCGGCGATCGCCAGCTTACCAGGGAGAAGTTGCTGGGTAAATTGCGGAATTTCATGGAGGTAACGGAGGACAAAATGGACTACTTGGCCGCGTTCATTGATATGTCCACCAATTACTACGAACACACGGGCATCCAAACCCTGGCCCACCGTTTAATTGAACGGGCTGTGGCAGAAATTTAAAGCCAAAAAGTGCCGGTGATGATTGGGTTGATCAACAAAAATGGCCAAGAAACTACTGCTGGTGGGGGGAGGCCATAGCCATGCTTTGGTGCTGAAACACTGGAGCCGTCATCCCTTAGGCAATTTAGAACTGGTCTTGGTGAGTGATGGGGAGCAAACGCCCTATTCCGGTATGTTGCCGGGGCATGTGGCGGGTTTTTATTCCTACGCGGAAAGTCATATTGATTTACCCAGCCTCTGTGCCTCAGCGGGGGCTGAGTTTATCAACGATAGGGCGATCGCCGTTGACCCGGAGCAGAATTTATTGACCACGGAACAGGGAAGACAGTTAAGTTTTGATTGCCTTTCCCTAGACATTGGTAGCACTCCGTTTATCGACGATATTGCTGGGGCGGAGTATGGCATCCCCGCTAAGCCCGTACCCCAATTTTTGGCCGCTTGGCAAGCTCTGTTGGAGAAGATTGACCAGAGTCGACCGGAAAAATTTATTTTGGCGATCGCCGGGGGTGGGGCAGGGGGAATAGAGTTAGCGTTTAATCTACAAGCTCGTTTGGCTCAACTTTTCCCTGCCATGGTCTTAGATATACAAATTTGGCAACGGGGAGCGACCCTGCTACCGCACCACAGTGTCCAAGGGAGAAAAATAATTGGAAATTTGTTGACCAAGAAAAATATTTCTGTGTTACCGAATCACCCCGTCACCGCTATAGAGCCAGAGTTTTCCCCCCATGACAATCCATTAAATCCATTACTCCGGTATAAACTCTGGAGTAATGACCATAGCAAGTCAGTTAATGCTGTGTTTCTAGTGACCCAGGCTAGCCCGGCCCCTTGGTTATGCCAATCCGGTTTAAGGCTGGATGACCGGGGGTTTGTGTTGATTAAACCGACTTTACAAAGCTGTTCCCATGGACATATTTTTGCCGCGGGGGACGTGGCCACCATGAAAAAATATCCTCGACCCAAGGCAGGGGTTTTTGCGGTGCGCCAGGGAAAGCCTCTCTTTGAAAATTTACAGAGATCCCTTACCCACAAACCGCTGAAAGCATTTATTCCCCAATCTCAGTATTTAAGTCTACTCGGTACAGGGGATGGCAGGGCCATGGCCCTTTGGGGACCACTGGCAAGCCACGGTCGATGCTGGTGGTGGCTAAAGGACTACATTGACCGCCGCTTTATGTACGGTTTCGTAGGAAAGATCCGGGGAGACCAGAAACTTAAGCCATGGTGAAGATGTGTCTAGATAGTTTTTTAGAATTACAGGGGTATTTCAATAGATTTATTTCAATGAAAATGGAGGGATAGATTGGTTTGCCCCAGGGAGTAATCAGTTGAGTACTAGTTTTAATAAGGGTTGGCTCTACACTGATGTGGTCACCGCCAAAGGGTCCGGGCAGACGGTGCTGGATTTTTACAGCCAACGCTACACCCATTCCGATCGCCAAACTTGGCAAGAACGCATTGAATCCGGGCAAATTCAAGTGGACGGCCATTCCGTCAAAACCAGTCACCCATTGCAGTTGGGACAAACCCTCACCTATTGGCGATCGCCCTGGGCGGAACCGGAAGTACCTTTGCAATTACCAATTTTGTATCGAGATGAAGATCTCTGGGCCATTGATAAGCCAGCGGGATTGCCGGTGTTACCGGGGGGAGATTTTGTTTACAACACCGTTTTAGAACAACTAAAAATTCAGTATCCCCAGGAGTCGTTATTTCCCCTCCATCGTCTGGGCACTGGTACTTCGGGGCTTTTATTACTGGGTCGTTCCCCCCTGGCCCGTCAGGAGCTTAGCCGTCAGTTTCGGGAACACGTTTGCCGCAAAATTTACCGTACCCTCATTGGCCCCTGTACCTTGCCTGAACAATTTGAATGTCACCAGGCGATCGGCAAAATTCCCTACCCCCAACTGGGATACATCTACGCCGCCACCCCCAATGGTAAGGAGTCCCACAGCTATGGCAAAATCCTGGCTCGATCTGCAGATAAAACCTGGCTAGAGGTGGAAATTACCACTGGTCGACCGCACCAAATTCGCATTCATCTGGCTAGTTTAGGCTACCCCTTACTTGGCGATCGCCTCTACGGCCCCGGAGGAGTGCCCATTGTTCGCGCAACCACTGCCAGGCCCAGTGATGGGGGTTACATTCTGCATAGCCACCAACTGGGCTTTATCCATCCCCGTAGTCACCAAAAATTAACCTTGACTGCTCCTTTGCCCTCGGATTTGACATTTAGCCGCCAAATGGCCAAGGAGTAGGAGTATAACTAGTTAAATTAACTATAGGACACTATGCTACACAGTAGTTACGAATAATTTCATCTATGCTTACACCTGGAGAGGCGTATGTTCTTGCTCTTTTCAATGCACTAAAATCATGCTCTATGTCATTAAGATCTGGCGAGTAGGTAGGTAAAAATAAAATTGTATGTCCTGCCTCTTCCACTATTTTTTTAATCCTAATCTTTCTATGAATAGGCGCATTATTCATAATATAGCATTATACATACTGTTCGCCCCACTCTTATTTCAGTTGGCTATAACTGTCTGCATCATGGTAGTCGAACAAGGGGAATGGGGGAAAGGGAGGGAAGCATCCTGATGACATGGTGAGACTGCTCCCCTGGAAAATTTAGGGAAAATTCAGAAAAACTAAATTAAAGTTTGGCGTGGGCCCCATCACAAAAGGGAGGGTTATTTGTGTGTTTGCAAAGACAGAGGGCAACCTTCTTTTTTTCCTCCAGGGTGAACTTTTGGAGGGTAAACTCCGTGCCTTTATGTTTGCCATCGCAAAAAGGTTGATTGGCCGAATTACCGCAGGTGCACCAATAATAATCCCCAGCTTCTAGTTCCATAACTACGGGTTTGGTGTCAGCAATTGTAGGTTGAGTCATTGTTGTTTTCCTCTCAGGATATTAGTAAAAGTTAGGTGAAATTAAGGCAAGTCAAATAGTAAGAATTCCGTTTCCTGATCTTGACCAATCAAAGTAATAGCTTGCTCATCGCTAATACCCGCCCCATCTCCGGTTTTCAAAGTTTCTCGATTCAGCGTCAGACTGCCCTTTATGATTTGAATCCAGGCCCGGCGATCGCCCATGGCATGGGTTACGGTTTCCCCCCGGGCCAAGACAGAGGCATAGATAAACGCATTTTGGTGAATGGTCACGGAGCCATTACGACCGTCCGGTGAAGCCACTAGTCTCAACTGGCCCTGTTTATCTTCTAGGGGGAAAAATTGCTGTTCATAACTTGGTTCAAACCCAAATTGATTGGGGGTAATCCAAATCTGCAACAGGTGCACAGGCTGGTCGGGGGAAGGATTAAATTCACTGTGGAGGATGCCGGTGCCAGCGCTCATGCGTTGCACATCCCCGGGGCGGATAATCGAACCATTGCCGATACTATCTTTGTGTTCCAGTTCTCCTTCCAGAACGTAGGTGATAATTTCCATGTCTTTATGGCCATGGGTGGCAAAACCTTGACTAGGAGCAATGTAGTCCTCATTGATCACCCGCAAGTTGGAAAAATTCATGTGGGCTGGATCGTAATACTGGGAAAAAGAGAAGCTGAAATAACTATCTAGCCAATCAAGCTTGCCACGACCGCGGGCTGTGGAGGGGCGGAGTGTGATCATAGTGACCTCCGTTAGTTTTTTTATGTTGGGGTTTGTGACCTTGGTTTCTATCTTAGTTTGCATCTCAAATAAAGACAATATGTTAATTTATCTACAGATTGCATCCAAAATAGAGACATTAAATATAATTCCTATAATTCCATGGATAAGCTCGAGAGTATGTATGCCTTTACCCAAGTGGTGCAGGAGGGGAGTTTTGCGGCGGCGGCGAGAAAAATGAATCTTGGGCGATCTGCAGTGAATAAAATGGTGATTGCCCTGGAAAATGAGCTTAAAGTACAGCTTCTCCACCGTAGTACTCGTAAAGTTACCCCTACCCCCACAGGCATTGCTTTTTATCAAAAATCAGTCCAGATTTTGGCGGATTTAGAAGAGGCGGAATTGTCAGTGTCCCAACTCCATGGGGAACCGAAGGGTTTGTTACGGATTAATGCCCCCATGACCTTTGGCACCATGTATGTGGCACCGTTGGTGAGTGAATTTATGGCTTTATATCCCCAACTGGAAGTCCAGTTAACCTTGGAGGATCGGTTTGTGGATGCGATCGCCGAAGGCTATGACCTGTTAATTCGCATTGCCCAACCGGTGGAATCGGCCAGTTTAATCTGTCAACCTTTGTTCGAGACTAAGCTACTACTTTGTGCGTCACCCCAATATTTAGCTATACGGGGAACGCCCCAAATTCCCGAGGATTTGCAGCACCACAATTGTTTACTGTATGGCTATTTCAGTGGGGGGAGTCAGTGGCAATTGCTTGGTCAAGAAGGGGAAAAAGTTATATCCGTAGCTGGTACTTTCTGCTCTAACAATGGCGAGGCTTTGGCGATCGCCGTGGCCCGGGGTTTAGGGGTTGCTTTGTTGCCCCAATTCATTATCCAGCCCTATTTAGAATCGGGAAAAGTACAAATTATCTTGCCAAGTTACTGCCTACGGGCATTGAGCGTTTCGATTATCTATCCGGTTAATCGCCATCTTTCCACCAAAATCCAACTTTTCACGGAGTTTCTCAGGGAAAGTTTCAAAAGTCCTTCAGTATTTTTACAGCTTGAGTGAGCAAACTAAAATTTTGCAGACAGCCTCCCGAAAATCACTATTGCAGATAGGCAATGGTTACTCCGGTTCCCCCCTCATTTTGGGACGCTAGGGCATAACTTTTCACCAGGGGATGGTGAGACAAATATTCCTGCACTCCTTGGCGTAATTTACCGGTGCCTTTGCCATGGATAATCCATAAAACGCCATACTCTACGGCTTGGTTGAGAGCCTTTTCCAATCTTGATTCAGCCCGCTCCAGGCGATCGCCCCGGCAGTCTAGTGTATTTTTTTCTGTACGCACCACAACGGGGGGTGATTTGGTTTCAGTTGGTTGGGGCTTAGCTTTAACTTTTGTCGGCGCAGGTTCCGGTTTGGGGGGCGGCTCCACTTTTTTCCCGTCCAGGGATTCAATTTCCGCCATGGGTACTGTCATTTTCATCAGGCCCAGGGTGACGTTAACGGTTTGGGCCATGGCATTAACTTGAGTGACTTCGGCGGTTTGGCCAAAACTAGGAATGCGAATGCGCTCCCCCACTATGGGTTGATAACCCAAGGGTTTAAGAGCTACTTTGGCCTTTTGTTCAGCTTGGATTTCCCCAAGGGCAAGGGTTGCCTGTTGGGCTTTTTGGGCGGTGGGTTTGCCCCGTTGTAGTTGGCGGATAACCTTGGCGATTTCTTCCTTGGCGGTGGCGATCGCCTGTTGCACTTCCTGGTCTTGATAGGATTTTAAGTCCCGTTCCCGAGCTTGTAAACTGGCGGCTTTTTGGGATACTTGTTGATAGAAAATTTCCGTTTCCTGTAATAACTTTTGGGCTTCGGAAGCTTTGCGTTCCTGTTCCCGCCGTTGGGATTCTAACCCCGCAATGACCTGGTTAATATCTTCGGAAAAACCCCCTAATTTATCCTTAGCTTGGTTAACAATAATTTCTGATAAACCCAATCTTTGGGCGATCGCCAGGGCATTGGAACGACCGGGGATACCCCAGAGTAAACGGTACGTGGGACTTAAGCTTTGGTCATCGAATTCCACTGACGCATTTTCAAACCGGGCATCCTGATATTTCAGCGCCTTCAATTCCCCGTAGTGGGTGGTGGCCACCGTTAAACAGGGCTGGTCGGCCAAATGACGCAATAGGGCGATCGCCAGGGCACTACCTTCGGTGGGATCGGTACCGGCCCCCACTTCGTCCAGTAAAACCAAGGAGGGAGCCCCTATCTGGACTGGGGATTCAATTTCCAGGTCAATACCATCTGATTGACTGGGAAGAGCCTGCAAAATGCGGATAATGCGGCAAATATGCCCAGAAAAGGTGGAAAGATTTTGTTGTAAGGACTGTTCATCACCAATGTCTGCCAACACCTGGGCAAACCAGGGCATTTCCACCGGCTCCTTGGCGGGGATATATAGACCCACTTTGGCCATTAGGGCCACTAAGCCTAGGGTTTTAAGGGTGACGGTTTTCCCCCCTGTATTGGGTCCTGTAATGGCAATAATCCGAATAGTGTGGTCAATGGTTAAAGTAATGGGCACCACCGTCGGGCCGCCCTCTTTTTCCGCCTGCCAATGGAGCAGGGGATGGCGCAATTGTCGTAACGTAATTGGTCTTTCATCCCCGGGGGTCAACCATTGGGGGGAATGGGCCCCCAACCAGAAGCTATAACGGACTCGGGCCGTGGCCAAATCTAAACGGGTGGCGATCGCCAAAAGGTGCTCCAAATCGGGCAGAACTTCTAAAACTTGATCGCTCAGTTGTCGCAGAATCCGTTCTTCTTCCGTTTGCTCCTGGCGACGGGCTTGCCGCAGTTTATTGCCCAATTCCACAATGGCTTGGGGTTCCACATATAGGGTGTTACCACTGGCGGAACTGTCGTGAACAATGCCGGGCATCTGTTCTTTGTAACCCGCTTTGATGGGTAAAACAAATCTGTCCCCCCGTTGGGTAATGACCGCTTCTTGGAGTGCATTGCCTTGGCGCTGGATGATTTTTTGCAGTTTTTGCTGAATTTGCTCCCGCAAACCCTTTAATTTTTGGCGAATTTCCCCTAGCTTCGGGCTGGCCCGCTCCGCCACTTTGCCATCTTCCCCCAAACAATGGTGGATGGTCTGTTCCAATTCGGGTAGGGTTCTCACTTCCGCCACCAAGATTTGCAAAATTTCTAGGTCATCCCGTTCTTCAATCACCCGGCGTAATCTTCTCACCCCCGCTAACGTACTGGCGATCGCCAACAGTTCCGGCCCCGTCGTTAAACCGCCCCGTTCTACCCGGGCCAAGGGTTCAGTAATATCGGCAATGCCTTTAAAATGCCAATTGCTCTCTGGGGAATTCTCAATTAACTCCACCGCTTGGGTTTGGGCCAGCAATTCCCGACTTTCTTTCTCCGTGGTAGGAGGAACTAAATATTGAGCGGCGATCGCCCCTAGGGGAGTTTGGGTAAAGGTAGATAGATGCTGACAGAGCCTAGGCCATTCCAACAACGCCAAGGTCTCCTCCGCAATAGTCAAATTGGTGGAATCGCTCACTATTTCTATTTCTATACTCGTATCTTTTGATATTTTTTCTAAAGCGCTAACTTTCCAGGTCTTCACCTGCTAAATTCACCAGCACAATGGTGATATTATCCGAGCCACCGGCATCCTTTGCTTCTTCTATCAACTGGGCCGCCAACTCATCACAGGAACCCTGGCTAGTTAGGATTTTTTCAATTAGCTCATCGGGTACTTCCTCCGTTAAACCATCACTGCACATCATAAAAGTGTCCCCTGGCTGGGCATCCAAAGCTTCCACTTCGACAAAATTTAAATCCTGTCGCCCCAAACACTGAAACAACACATGGCGCCAGGGGTGAACTTTAGCCTGGACTGGGTCAATATCTCCCATCTTCAAGGCCCGGGCCACCCAAGTGTGATCCTCCGTTACCCGTTCTAGTTGCTCAGCCCGCAAACGATACAGGCGGGAATCCCCCACATGGGCGCGCCAAGCACCATCTTCACGAAAGGCAATTAGCACGGCGGTGGTGCCCATATCGCGCCGTTCCAGGTTGACTTGTTGATCTTGGAGAATGCCTTCGTTAGCATCCATTAGGGCATCTTTGAGCAACTGCGCCGAAGCAATGTCTGATTCCCAGTGGGTATTCAGGTAATCCCGCACCCGCTCCACCGCAATGCGGCTAGCTTCTTCTCCCCCAGCGTGCCCCCCCATGCCATCAGCCACGATATAGAACCGCCCTTCCGGATCAAGGTAGTAACTGTCTTGATTGTACTGGCGCACTAGACCGGGATCCGTTTGCCCCGTGGAATTACGACTAACAACTGATAAATTCACTTCTGTCACAGGCCTTAAAAATGGGGTTAGTTTTAGTTGGCAGAGGGGAAGTACTTATTTTAAAACATCCGATCCTGTCTTTCCAGGCGTTTTAACAACCGCCAGAGGGCAATGGCCGGTACCAATGATATTAATAATACAACCGCCGCCGCCACAAAATAATTATTTACAAACAGCAGCGTGGCCGACAACACCAAGGCACAGGTAAATAAAACATAGTTGGTACCCATCTGCATGGTACCCATCCGTCGCAAAAGGCGATCAGTTTCCGTAGATCTAACCCGGACTCGAATGTCACCCCGGTCCAGGCGATCGAGGCTGTCCTCAATGCGTCGGGGCAAACCCAGGGCACTGTTCCCCGCCTGAACTGCCTGGCGGCCTAGTTCATCCATAATGTTGCCGGCAGGATTGAAACCGTTGGAATTGTTCATAATTTGTAGGGCAAAGGGTTGGGCCACCGCCATGAAATTAAAATCTGGATCTAACCCTTTCCCTACCCCCTCTAGGGTGGAGAATGCCCGCATGACAAAGGTAAAAGTGGCGGGAAAACGGAAAGGTTGATCGTAGGCAATTTCGTAGAGATCGTCGCTAATTTTAGTAATGGATTGTTCCTCAAAGGGTTTGTCCATGAAGTTATCCAATAAAAATTGTACCGATCGCCGGATGGGCCCCATATCTTCTATTTCCTTCAGAGCCCCCAGGGCCACGAGGGAATTGACAATGCGCTCGGCGTTTTTTTCTGCTACCCCAAATAGGGTATCCATGAGTTTATTTTTGGTGTCCGGGGTAATTTCACCCATCATGCCAAAGTCATAGAAAATCAATGCCCCCGCTTCGGGGCTAACGGCCAAATTGCCAGGGTGGGGATCCGCATGGAAAAACCCATGGTTCAACAATTGAAACAAGTATGCCCGGGCCCCCAGTTGGGCCAATTGTTTTCGTTCCAAACCTGCTGCCTCTAAGGCTTCGTAGTGGCTAATTTTAATACCGGGTAGATATTCCAAGGTCAGAATTTGGCTGGATGTGTAGCGCCAATAGACCCTGGGCACCTTAACCCAGTTCTCCCCCCGAAAGTTACGGCGGAAGGTGTCGGCACTGCGCCCTTCCCGCAGATAATCAGTTTCTTGCCAAAGAATTTTGCAACATTCTTCATAAATGCCGTTCCAGTCCCTGCCTCTGCCCCATTTAGGATGATTTTGGAAATACTGGGCAATTTTTTTCAGAATGGCCAAGTCAATGGTGAATAGTTTTTTTAACCCCGGCCGTTGCACTTTCACCACCACATCTTCCCCTGTGTGCAACTGGGCTTTATGTACCTGTCCTAAACTGGCCGCCGCCAAGGGTACGGGATCAAAACTCCGATACAATTTGGCGATCGGTTTGCCTAATTCTCCTTCAATGATGCCAGCGGCTTGTTCGTAGCTAAAGGCCGGCACTTCATCTTGCAGTTTGGAAAGTTCCTCCACATATTCCGCCGGAAAAAGATCGGAACGAGTGGAAAATAACTGGCCAACTTTAATGAAAGTGGGGCCAAGGCTGAGGAGATTTTCTCGAATCCATTTGGCTTGCCGTCTTCTTCTTTGCTGTAATTTTTCTTCGCTGTAGCCCCCCGTATAGCTCCATTTTTTGCCGTTTAACCAAAACTGATAGAGCAGGGTAAGCACAAAACCCCAAATGTCAATGCGTCGCCGGGTAATGGAATAGTTACCTCGATTCCAACGATAGCGACCTTCCGCTTCTAATGGCGATCGCCTTTGGGAGGGCATGGAGTTGGGGTAGGGGGCTGTGGGCTCAAGCTTGGTGGATAGGGCAGACACACTGATATTAAGAAAGGGCTAAAGGGAAAATGCGGGATGAAAAAGTAAGGAGTTATGGTTGGGAAGTTGAGGTTGCTTCCTGTTTTGTCTCAGGAGTGGGATTAGGAGTTACATAGGTGCGACCACTAATAGCTTCTCTGCGTTTTATGTCTTCGTACATTGCTTGCAAATCATGGTTGAATGACTCGGAATAAGCTCGACGAATCCTGCGAATTTCTTCAACAATTTCATCTTTAAACATGACTAATCTCCTAAAAGTTCATAGGGTGTGCACAGTATCGGTAATTTGAATCCAAAATCGTTACTTATTTGTGCCAACTTTTTTTGAATTTGAGCATTCGCAGTATGCCTGCAATTCCATGTTAGTAGGTAGTCAAGGGAGTGAATTGTAGCAACGGCAATATGAAGGGCATCAACATCTGCATCTGGAGGTAAGTTACTTTTAGCTAAGAAATGTAAAGCCAAGTCCACAGCAGTTTGTGTTGCGGGCAATAAAGGAATACCCTTGAGCAACTCCAAACGTCGGGATGCTATTTCAGGATCTCCTTTAGATACCTCTTCTACCACAGACTCCGAAGCATAAAGGTTGAAGTCAGTTCTTCTCAGTTGCCACCTTACCTCTAGGTTAGCTAGTAATATTAGGTTGTGACTGGGTCTAGCAGTGAGATAGCCAAAAATACTGGTTTCTAGGTAAACAGTCTCAGCCATAGAGATCTGGCTAGCCCTAGCCCTGGTTATCCCGATAGGTTTTCAATTCAGATTTGAGGCTGGCAATTTCCGCCCGCAATTTATCCAAAGTTTCTTGCAACTCGTCGGCGGTCACTGGGCCATCCACCGTGGCGATCGCCGCTCCCTCTTGGGTGACATCATTGGCGGCCCGGGATTGCACTTCCGCAATGAACTGGCGTAGGTGTTCCCGCTGTTCCGCATCAAACTTGCCCAACTCACTCAGGGCATTGGTAACGCCGTCTTCTACCTTTTCGCTGAGGACTTCGGCAAAGGCGCGGCCAAGAAAAAAGGCTTGGAGGACTTGGTTTTGCATGGACTCTTTCTATGGTTGCGTTTGTAAAGAATTATAACGCGCTCCATCATTATTCTCATCCTCCCCCTGGGAATCCAAATTCCAGCCCGGTTGGGGGGGGAAACTTTGCTCAGAACGGAAAATACCACCGCCGGTTTGGGGTTCAGTGGGAATTTCCGAGTCCACCAGCACCGTGGGGGGAGCTGACCGCAGAGCCATGCCAAAGCCCATGCCCGCCGCCAACGCAATGCCTGCTGTGAACAATAGAGTTTGCCACAGGGGATTGGGAGCTAAAATACGCATACTATTTAGGTCAAATCAGCTTTTTGCCGACGGTGAAAGAAAAGCCTAGGCATCGGGGAAAGTATTTTCAAAATCTTCAATTAGGTCATCCAATTCCCCCAGGGCCTGGGACACGTCTAGGGAAAGAATGCCCAAATTAGGTTGTGCGGCTAGATCTTCGAGGAATTTACGTTTTTCTTTGATGGTAAGAATCCGTTCCTGCAGGGTGATTTTATCCAACATGATCAAGAATATTAAGGGTTCACCTTTGATTTATAGCCCTTTTCCGTCGGGCTAACAATGGCAGGGCTAGCAAATCCAGGCTGGATTTCCACGGCTCAACTCTACCCTCGATTCACCAGTGGGGGTTACCCAAGGGAATATTGACCCCCGAAAATTGCGCTCACCAACGAATGCGGGGATCCACCAATTGGTAAATTAAATCCGCTAGGCCACTGAAAAAGACGATTAACATTGCATATAAAAAGGTAACCGCCATCACTACGGGGGTATCACTACGGTAAATGGATTCAATTAGCAACGCTCCAATGCCGGGCACCCGGAAAACCTGCTCCGTCACTAGGGCTCCCGTAAAAATGGTGGGTACATCCAGGGCCATGAGGGTGATCAGGGGCAGAGAAGCATTTTTTAACAGGTGATTTTTTAGCATTCCCCAGGTGCCTAAACCCTTAGCGTAGGCAGTGCGGATGTAATTTTGGGGTAATTCTTCCAAGACCGCTGAGCGTACAAACCGGAGAATTACCGCCGATTGATAAAAGACCAACACCGCCACCGGCATCAATAGTTGGCGGATTTGTTCCCCCAAGCTGGCCACGCTATTTACCGCCAAAGTGCTGTCGTAGATGAAGGGTAACCACCTTAGTTGCACGCTAAAAATGAGGATAAATAATAGCCCTGTTAAAAAAGTAGGTAGGGAAAAGCCCATTAAACTGATGCCACTGATCACGGGCTCCCACCACTGTCCCCGATACACCGCCGCTATTATGCCCAAAGGAATGGCGATCGCCAAACTGATAAGGTAAGCGGTGCCCATTAACCAGAGGGTAGTGGGTAATCGTTGGCCAATCAAATCAATCACCGGACTACGGCTGGTGAAGGAATAGCCCAAATCTCCCTGTAGAAGGCTCCATAGCCATTTTAGATAACGGATGGGCAACGGTTGGTCTAAACCCAAACTACGGCGTAAGTTGTCCCGCACCTCCTGGGAAATAGATGGATTGGTGGCCAATTCTCCCAGCGGATTGCCCGGAGCAAGGGCCAGCAAACTAAAAATCACTAAGCTAATCCCCAACAGAGTAACGACGGCGATCGCCAAACGTTTACAGATAAGACCAATGGCGGGGGGCAAAGGGGGCATGGGCATAGACAACAAGGGAGAGCGCCGGTTCAATTAAGCACAAAAAGGGGAATTTTTTCTGTCACTGACAGCTTAGACTTTTGTGATAGGCTATGCGGAATAAATCAATCTAAGCTTAATTTTTCAGGGGATTGCCATGCGTGTGGGGCTGTTATTTGGTGGGTGTTCTGGGGAGCATGAAGTCTCGATCAAATCCGCCCAGGCGATCGCCAAAGCCCTGGCCAGCGGTGATAACCAAACAAAATACCAAGTAACCCCTTTTTACATTCAAAAAAATGGTGTTTGGCTGGGGCCAGAAGTCTCTCAACAGGTCTTGGACCAAGGAATCCCCTCAGGGGACCAGCCCGTTACAGCCGAACAAAGATGGCAGTTTCCCCCCGAAGCGGCCCAAATGGAAGTGTGGTTCCCAATTTTGCACGGCCCCAACGGCGAAGATGGCACAGTACAGGGGCTATTTAGTTTGATGCAGGTACCCTATGTGGGCAGTGGAGTGCTGGGCTCCTGTGTGGGCATGGATAAGCTAGCTATGAAAATGGTCTTTGAGCAGGCGGGGTTGCCCCAGGTTAATTACATGGGAGTAGAGCGGGGAGAAATTTGGTCTAATCCCTGTGTCTTTCCGGCCCTATGTGACCAAATCGAAGCCCAGGTGGGCTATCCCTGTTTTGTTAAGCCAGCTAATTTGGGTTCCTCCGTCGGCATTGCCAAAGTACGCAATCGGAGCGAACTGGAAGTGGCCCTGGATAACGCCGCCAGTTATGACCGCCGCATTATTGTCGAAGCTGGTTTAGCGGATATTCGAGAAGTGGAGTGTGCGGTGCTGGGTAATGAAAACCCCCAAGCCTCGGTGGTGGGGGAAATCACCTATGACAGTGACTTTTACGACTATGAAACTAAATACACCGATGGCCGCTCCCAAATGCATATTCCCGCCGATCTGCCCGGGGAAGTGGTGAGTAAAATTCAGACCATGGCAATCCAAGCCTTTAAAGCCATTGACGCCGCTGGCTTAGGCCGATTGGACTTTTTCTATCAACCCGCTACGGGGCATATTGTCATCAACGAAATTAACACCCTGCCTGGTTTTACCTCTTTTAGTATGTATCCCGAACTGTGGCGAGCTTCTGGGGTAGAATTTCCTAGCTTAGTGGATCGACTATTACAGCTGGCGGTGGCGTACCATGCCCGCCCTAGCCACTAAACAATAGTTCTTGGTTAATCTATAGTCTTCGCTAAACAAAGAAATTTTTCACCCTAAAAGCTTTACCCCCCATCAGTATGGCCCGTTTGTCCCAGGAATTGCAGGATTACTTTTTTAAGGAAGACCGTGGCCCAACGGTGAATCTGGCTCAGGTTTTGGCGATCGCCAAGGAGAAAATTTTTGGCATTGTCCTGGTCATTCTGTCCCTTCCCTCTGCTCTGCCCCTGCCGGCCCCTGGTTATTCCACCCCCTTCGGAGTTTTAATTTTTTTGGTGGCAATTCAACTGATGGCCGGTCGTGAGCAGTTGTGGCTCCCCCTTTCCTGGCAAAGCAAAACCATTAAAACCAGTAATGCACAAGGCATTGTCAAAGCTGGTCTGCCGTGGTTGAAAAGGCTAGAGGCGATCGCCCACCCCCGTTTCCCCTTCGTTTGTCAAAGTCGGCTAGGCAAAGTGCTCATGGGCATTACCGTTGGCTCCATGGCCATTTCCATGATGATTCCCATTCCCGGGACCAATACCCTCCCAGCCATGACCATTTTTATCACTGGCTTTGGTTTACAAGAAGATGATGGTTTGATCACCGGGGCGGGGATGCTTTTTTCTGTTCTAATCGGGGTATTAATGGTGTCGGTCATTTACGTTTTCTTCAACGGTGGCATCACCATCATTGACATTCTCAAAGATTGGCTCAAAATCCAGTTTGGTGGAGCTTAAACCCTTAATCTGAGAGGTTTTTTGTATAGTCTTGCCTAAAAAGACTTCCTAGCTAGACTTTTACTAAATCGGGGCCAACTTTTGTAGATCTTCCTGCCCAAACCTAGTTTCCAGATAAGTTTTTAAGCCTTTTCCAACGGAGCCATGGTCAAGCCCTCCCGCCGTAGTTGCTGATGGTATAACTCCGCTTGTTCCTGGGGGCCCACCCAAACAATGGCTAGGCCGTCAAAGTGCACTTGATTAGTTAATTCCCAAGCCCGATCGCCGGTCATACCGGGGATATATTTAAGCAAACAATCGGAGACATGCTGAAACGTGTTGAAATCGTCGTTGAGGACAATTATCTTAAAGTTGGGATAGGTTTTGCGGACTGTGCTAGTTAGGCGATCGGGGGTGCTAGTGGCGGCGTTACTAATCACGATAGTCAATCCGGTTGCTGAAGATTATGGCCAAATTTTATCCTGATACCCTAATCAGGTCTTAGTCGGTTTCCCCAAATTACCCCAGTGGGTTGACAAAAATTGAATGGCAGGCGAATCCACCAAGTCCACTTTAATCATTGGTTACGGCAACACCCTACGGGGGGACGACGGCGTGGGGCGTTACCTAGCCGAAGAAATTGATCAGCAAAACTGGCCCCATTGTCGGGTTATTTCCACCCATCAACTCACCCCAGAATTGGCCGAGGCGATCGCCGCCGTGGACCGGGTAATTTTCATTGATGCCCAGTGCCATGAGAATCAAGATTCACCTACAGTGGAACTCAAGGCGCTACACCTACCAACACCGGAGCAATTGTCAGGACAACTGGGACATCGGGGAAGCCCTTGGGAGTTAATTGCCCTGGCTAAAATTCTCTATGGGGCCGGAGTGGAAGCGTGGTGGGTACTCATTCCCGCGTTTGCCTTTGACTATGGAGAAACACTGTCCCCCCTGACCGCAGAGGCCCAGGCGGAAGCTTTAACCAAAATTCGCCCATTGGCGCTGGGGGAGATTTAGGGTCGGGGGAAATTGAAAACCAAAGGATTAAGCTTCTACGGCCACAGCTTTGGCTTTTTTCTCTTTTTCCGGCTTTTCGGGGGTGAGTTTAATGCTCAAAAAGCGCATCACATTATCGTTAAGACGCATATCCCGTTCAATTAAAGCAATCTGCTGACCATCGCCATTGAAATTGAATAAAACGTAAATGCCATCGTTAAAGCGACGGATTTGGTAAGCTAGACGGCGTTTACCCCACACCTTCACCGATACTTCCTCGGCGGCATTGTTGGTTAAGAATTCTTGGTATTTGGTAACTTCTTGGCTCACCCGTTCTTCGTTAAGGTCGGGGCGGAGAATTACCATCAGTTCGTAACTATTCACAAGCACATGACTCCTTATGGACTTTAGGGCTTAAACTCGGGCAGGCGTAGCAACCATGATTGTTTGGGCTAGTTCATTCGCCATTGAAGACATTGTTACCGCCTAAAACCATGACTAGCTGACACCAAAGTTTGAGTAAAAGCAAGGATCTTTTATCATACTCGTTAGGGTGGCCGGGGAGCTAGAGGTTAATCCCATAGTTGAGCCTTTACCAAAAGCCGGTTCATGGACTGCAATATCCCTCTGACTCTAAACTTTGGGCAATATTGGATGGTTTGCCGTCCCCCTAATAACTTTTTTTGACACCACCATGGTCCAACGTTACGTTCGTATCCAGGCTAATGCCGGCACTGTCCATTACGGTTTGTTCCAATTGGATCACAGTGTAATTTTGTTAAGCGCGGCACCTTGGTTGGGGGGCCAAGCCTTGGATATTGCCATCAGTGAAGGGGATTATCGTTTACTCGCCCCCTGTGAACCCTCCAAAATTGTGGCGGTGGGGCGCAATTACCGGGCCCATGCGGCGGAACTGGGCAATGACGTGCCAGCGGAACCCCTGTTATTTTTCAAACCCCCTTCGGCGATCGCCGCTGACCAGGAAGAGATCGTTTACCCGCCCCAGTCCCAACGGGTGGACTACGAAGGGGAGTTGGCAGTCATTATCGGCAAACAGGTGAAAAACATTAGCGAAGAAGAAGCGGTTGGGGCTATTTGGGGCTACACCATTGCTAACGATATTACGGCCAGGGATTTACAGCGGCAGGATTCCCAGTGGACGAGGGCTAAGGGCTTTGATGGTTTTTGTCCCCTGGGGCCCTGGGTGGTGCGTCAGATTGACCCCGAGGCCCATTTGCAAACCACCGTCAACGATGAGGAGACTCCCCGGCAAGCTACGGCTATCAGCGATATGGTGTTTACTCCCCCCGTGTTGGTGAGCTACATTTCCCAGGTGATGACCCTCTACCCCGGGGACGTGATTTTGACCGGCACCCCGGAAGGCATTAGTTCCCTCCAGGTGGGGGATAAAGTGGATGTGGAAATTGAGGGCATTGGCAATTTGACTAACATAATCGTTGCGCCCACCCCACCTGCCCCAGAATTACCGGAAGCGGTGGAATTACAAGTAGATAGTTGAATAGTTAATTAGATGGTTGATTACTGCCGGCCGTTGATGTTCTGTGTTGACCGAAGATTTTTCTCTGCCCATGAGTGAACCCAACCTTAACCCTGCCTATACCCTCGACCAGGCGATCGCCAATCTGCAGCAAACAGAAGATGCCAGTGCCCGTTACTATGCGGCCTGGTGGATTGGTCGTTTTCGCGCTGCCCAGCCGGAAACCATTGCTGCTTTGTTAGTAGCCCTGGAAGATGAGACTGATCGCTCCCCGGACGGTGGTTATCCCCTACGACGGAATGCGGCCAAAGCCTTGGGAAAATTAGGCGATCGCCAGGTGGTGCCAGCTTTGATCAAAGCATTGGACTGTGACGATTACTATGTGCGGGAGTCAGCGGCCCAGGCCTTGGAGGGTTTGGGGGATAATCGGGCCATCGAACCCCTGATGGCCAAATTAAGAGGGGGACTGGAAGCGGCCCAACTTGTGGAGGGTAAGCCCCATTTGGCCCAACCCTACGAAGCGATCATTGAAGCCCTTGGCACTCTCCAGGCCACCCCTGCCATTGGACAAATTGAGCCATTTTTAGAGCATTTTTCCGCCAAAGTTCAATACGCTGCTGCCCGGGCCCTATTCCAACTGACGGGGGAGCATTACTACGGTGATCGCCTCATCAGCGCCCTAGGAGGCACAGACCTGCAATTACGCCGTTCCGCCATGATGGATTTAGGGGCCACTGGTTATTTACCCGGTGCCCAGGCGATCGCCAAAACCTTTGCGGAAAACAGTTTGAAGTTAATTGCTTTACGGGATTTGTGGTCAAGTTATCGGCAAGGGCGTTCTGACTCAGAAAGCTTAACCCCAGCCAGTGTAGAAATTTTAACTTTAATGGATAGTTTGCTCTAAGAATACTGGGTTTTGGATAATTTTTAAGTTAACCCTAGGGACTCTTCCAAAGCTCCAATTACCACCTCCGCCACCTGTTGAATGCGAAAACGACAGGCTAGGGTTTCGGTGGAGTTGAAACTACCATTTTCCCAAAATTTATTACTACCAGCACCGCCGCCACATAGGCCAAAGTAATCACAGGTTTG
The DNA here is from genome assembly GCF_000478825.2 of Synechocystis sp. PCC 6714. Classification (NCBI taxonomy): domain Bacteria; kingdom Bacillati; phylum Cyanobacteriota; class Cyanophyceae; order Synechococcales; family Merismopediaceae; genus Synechocystis; species Synechocystis sp. PCC 6714. Next base: position 2,820,710 of record NZ_CP007542.1, read on the forward strand.
GCGACATTTTTCTACCCCCTCGGTCATATCCCGATAAATAGACTGAAACTTTTCCGTTTGACAGACAGATTCAAAGGAATCCGTTAAGACATTACCAAAAATAAAATCACCATACTGGGGAGTTTTAATGGCTAATAATTCTGGATCAAAAGTGGAAAAATTACCCCGGTGGTCAATACTAACAATGGCAAAGGGACGATTCATATCGGTGTGGTCTAATCTATCTTCGGTGTAGATCAAACTACATAAAGATTCAAATTCTCTCACCCTAAATTCCGGTTCACTGGCACTGGCCAATTGCCAAAATCTTTCCAGGAATTGTCGATATCTTTGCAAAGTGCCTTGCTTATTAAGAGACGATTCTGTATTAATGCCTTCTGTTTCCTCCATATTAAAACCCACATCCAACAGGTTATGATCCCGGAAAAAATGGAAAATCTCGTCGGGATAATCCAAGGATTCCTCGGTTAAAACAGCAATGACACTATGACAAATATCATTTTTTTGCAACCATTCAATGCCCCGCATGGTGGCAGCATGGCTACCTCGACCAGTTCTGGTTTTACGGTGTTTATCGTGGAGAAAAGCTGGGCCGTCCAAACTAATACCTACATGGACAGGATATTGTTTAAATAAATCACACCAAGCTTGGTTAACTAAAATACCATTGCTCTGAAAAGAATGATCAAACCAGAGTTGGCGGTGATTATACTTTTCCCCGTAGGCTTCAATCTGGGCAAAGGCTTGACGGTAAAATTCTAGCCCAGCGGCCAATGGTTCCCCCGCATGCCAACACAAACTAAAGTTACTGGTGGTGAAAGGACTAGCAAAAATTGCCTGCATGATTGGCTCTAAAAGCGCCAAAGGTAAATGGTTTTTTAAATGGCGATCGGGTAAATAACAGTAATCACAGTCTAGATTGCAATAGGAAGTAGGTTGGATAATAATTAAATTGGTGGGCCCAAATTTAGTGATGTCTATGGCGGAAGGGATGGTTTGGGTTTGTTTGACTAAGCTTTGCATAAACAGTCACCAAAGTTGGACGGGTAGGGGGTAATGACAATTAAATGGGTGCTAAATGGGGGCGGTGCAGACCCAGATTGACCTTTGGGCATTGGTTGGGTCCGGAATTAATTGTGGCGCTAATCCCAACTCTGATGCTTCAGTTTTTTCAAAATTAGAACCAAATATTTGTTTTAGTCGCTCCCGGGAAATTTCTATGGGAACGTTAAATGTGACGAAATAAACGCCCCAGGTACCGGCGGGAATCATCATTGCTGAAACGGGAAGGTCATAGTAGTTAGTTTCAATTTGATAGTAAGCAAAATCATCTTCAATTTTGTTGGGTAAAAGACGATCAAAAAACTGATGTTTTGGGCGATCAATATCTGCCCAAGGGGCAATGTAAATCCCTTCAAGCTGACATTCGGGGAAACCCTGCATCAGATCAGATCACCAAAATCCTTGTCAGTGGTGTTTGCGGGGGCGGCAAAACTGGGTTCCACTCGGACCAACTGGCAAACAACCATGGCTAGAGTCATCACCACCACCGCCTGGCCAACCACAGGAGTACAAGAAAACGACAACTTTACTTTTCCTCGGCCTCCGAATTAGTTCCATCCTTGCCAAAAATTACCAGCGATTAACAAAACCGCCGCCACCACCACGGTTAACAAAACCGCCGGCATCCCCCCAACCATTGCCCCAGGGATTATTGACATTGACGAAACCACCTCCACTATTACCATCGCCCCAACCACCTCGCCCTACATTGGCAAAGCCACCACCTCCAGAACCATCGGCCCATCCTCCCCGACGGGCATTACCGAAACCACCACCGCCGCCACCATTGGCAAAACCAGCCTGTAGGTCGACCCGATTGACGGGGGTTTCCTGTTGGGGCATTTGATTAGCCCTCTGCTGTAAAGCTGAGCTGAGGTTGTTTAACCGGGTCGAAAGGGCATTCTGGGGGTTAGTTCTCAGGGCATTGCCGGGTTCGGCCACTGTTCCCACCGCCGTTAGGGCAATTACAAATGCCGTCCAGCTAGAGCGATTATTGATAGCCATGGATATTGCTCCCAGATTAATGAGGTAATAGGGCAAAGGACAGATCTCAATGATAAGCCTTACCAACGGTTGATGAAGCCGCCTCCATCAGGCCAACGACGATTGTAAAAGCCTCCCCGATCGCCCCAGCCGTTGCGCCAAGGATTGATATTGCCGAAGCCACCGCCGCCTCGGCCATTGCCCCAGCCCCCTCTACCTAGGTTGACAAATGTACCGCCACCTCGGCCATTCCCCCAACCGATCGCCACCTGCATGGGGTTTTGGGGTGCCTGGGAAGTATTTTCCGCCGGATTATTGTTCTCTCCATTATCAGTGGTGTTCTGAAGGGTGGAATGGATACGGGCAATACGGGACTCAATGGTGGTATTTTGTCCTAGCCCATGGTGGTCGGTGGTGGCAGCCTGGGTTGGAGGGGATGTCATCCCGGCGATCGCCACAAGAAAAGCAGTCCAGCCAAGTTGGTTTGAGTTCATGGGAAATACCTAAATCGACAAAGGGAATGGGAAGAGAAATAGGGTTCAAAGGAAGCTAAATATACTTTAGAACATTAACCTAAAGCACCTTTGGCCCAATGATTTTACCAGCGGCTATTTTTGGGGCTCCATCACCTGCTCATGGGTAACCACTAGGTAATTGAAAAATTGCCGTAGCTTATCGTTGTCTGCGGGCACAAGTCCTTCGCTGCCAATCCATTTGTCGACAATGGCCACATCCTCCGGGTCACCGTGAATATAACCCTCCGCTAGCCGCACCAGGGCCCGATTGGCCAGGCGCAAAAAGCCAGAATTATTTTCCTGTACCATACAGCCAACGCCATACCTAATTTCCGCCGGTTGAGGAATAACTTTGGTGTTGGGCATATCCAAAACCTGCCGCAGTCCTCCCATTTGAATGCCATCCCCAGCCACGGCATCCACAGTACCTTTCTTCAACGCTTCCATGCCGGCACGCACACTGGTGACGGGGACCACCTCAATGTCGTCTTGGATAACCTTGATTGCATCCTCCACAATGGTGTTGGGTACTACGGCGACCCTCCGCCCCATCAGTGTTTCGCGGGAATTGATGGGGGTGTCATTGGGAACTAACAGTTGAATGCCCGCCACTGCATAGCTAACGGTAAAATCCACATAGCGGTCCCTTTCCCAGGTAAAGGCAGTGTCACAGACAATGTCTAGCTCTCCGGCTTTAACCTTTGGTAAGGCATCGCTCATATCCTGCACTTCGACGATCTGCAAAACCACATCCCGGCCTAATTCTTTGCCCACTTCCTCCCGGATACGATCAGCAATGTCAATGGAGTAACCCACCACCTCGTTGTTTTCGTTGATGTAGGAAAAGGGGACATTATCCAGGTTGGCCCCGATGGTTAGGTTCCCTGTACGGATAATTTTTTCCATTACCGTTTCGGCGATCGCCGCCTGGGCTCCCACCGTAGCTAGTAACAGTCCAATGAAGGTGGCGGACAACTGCTTCAACATGACATTAATTAACCGAAAAGTTTGCGTCCAGTCTAATATAGACCGGCTTTCACCTCGGTAAAGTAAAGAACTATTACAAACATTGTCACAATAATTTGCCATGACTTTTGGTATTCTCCACGGCGTTAGTGTGGGCCCCGGCGATCCGGAATTAATCACCCTCAAGGGATTAAAAATTTTACAATCCTGCCCCGTGGTAGCTTTTCCAGCCGGTTTACAAGGGCGATCGGGAATCGCCGAAAAAATTATTCATTCCTACCTAAACACCGAACAAATTACCCTGCCCCTACAGTTTCCCTATGTGCAAACAACGGAAATTTTAGAGCAGGCTTGGCAAGAAGCAGCGGCGGAAGTTTGGCTTTATTTGGAAAAAGGTTGGGATGTGGCCTTTGCCTGTGAAGGGGATATCAGTTTTTACAGCACCTTTACCTACCTTGCCCAAACCCTGAAAACCAATCATCCCCAATTGAAAGTTAACTATGTTGCCGGGGTTAGTTCCCCCTTTGCTGGGGCTTCCACTCTCGGTTTACCATTGACTTGCCAAGAGGAAAAGTTAGCGATTTTGCCGGCACTATATTGCCCAGAAGAACTGGAGAAAACGCTCGATTGGGCTGAGGTAGTGGTGTTGATGAAAGTCCGGTTAGTATATGAACAGGTGTGGCAAATCCTAGCAGATAGAAAACTTTTAAACCGTGCTTGGGTGTTAGAAAAAATCTCTACTACCGAAGAGAAAATTTATCATCCTTTAACTAATTATCCCCAATTATCGCTGTCCTATTTTTCCCTGGTATTGATCAAGCAGAATTAACACGTATGCTTGGAGTGGTTCTCCATTGATAATCAACCTTTTACTCTGTCCCGATTGATAACCAGTCTACAAACTTAAGTTATGCCTGCCACTACTGTTGATTTTACCTCTATGGTTAATCAAAGTAAGATTGAGACTGCTAAGGTCTTTACCAAAGAAGCTTTTAGCTCTGGTTAGTGTCTTACTTTCAATTAAATCAACTATAAGTTATACAGTCCTGCGGAACATTTAGCTCTAAAGTAAAAAGCTGAACAAAGGCATGGATACTGCAACGGAACTATTATTTCTGTGGCTGGTGGATCTTTTAACGACAATCAAATAGTTATCAATTTCTGTGCGTTTTTGGGAATCGCCTTAAAGCCACAAAAAGCAAAAGTTTTGTCAGCGATCTACGGGTCTGAATACCGGAAACCAATCGCTATACTTACCCAAATCTATTTGTGATCCGAGAGGAAGCCAAATTTTATGAAAGTCGTACTGATACAGTCTTGAATCCAACTTTGATTGTAGAAGTTCTTTCCCCATTCACATCTGAGTATGGCCGGGGTGAAAAATTTAGAGCATATCTTTCCGTCACTGGTTTCCGGGAATACTGGTTAGTAGAACAATCCTAATCGTAAGTTGAAAAGCACTGTAAAATCATGACGGTATTTGGCTTTATCTGACTAATGAAGACCTCCAATCCACGATTCCGATCGCCAATCTTAAATTTGGTGGTGACCATGGCGGATATTTACGAAGCAGCGATGTTTTCTTAGCTAAACTTCCCCATCAAAGGCTAATAACTTTTTCTAGATGGAGTAATTCCTCTGCCCGTTGGCAATCTCGACTGATCTGATTTTTTAATTCATCTAAATTAGCAAACTTTGTTTCTGGCCGGAGATAGTGGAGCAATGCCGCCTCCAACCCCTGGCCATACAAATCCCCCGACCATTGCAAAAGATGTACTTCTGCCGAGGGCTCTCGACCATTGACTGTGGGGCGATCCCCAATGTTAATCACCGCTGGGATGGGGACTTCAAGGCAATCTAAACTCACCGAACCGGCGTAGACCCCATATTTGGGCCAAAGCTTATCTTCGGGCAAACAAAGATTAGCAGTGGGAAAACCAAGTTTTCGCCCCAATTGTTGCCCCTGCACTACTGTCCCCCGCAGACCATAGGGTCGCCCCAGTAAATTATTAGCTGTGGCCAGTTGACCTTCTTTTAACGCTTTGCGAATACGAGAACTACTAATTCTTTCCGTATCGGTTTGTTCCAACTCAGCGATCGCCACTGTGATGCCAAATTCCTGGCCGAGCCTTGCCAAATCCTGGACATTGCCTTGACGTTGATAACCAAAACAAAAATCCTCGCCTACGCTGATAAATTTAGCTTGCAACTGCTCCACTAGAATAGATTGGACAAATTCCCTCGGGCTAAGGTTGGCTAATTTTTCTGTGAAGGGTAATAAAACTAATTGCTCAATGCCGATTACTGTTAATTGTTCTGCTTTTTCCGGTAGGGGCGTTAGTAAAGGTTGGGTACGGCCGCTAAAAAAACTGCGGGGATGGGGATTAAAACTTACCACCGCTGAATGTAATGGATGTTCCACTGCCTGGGCAAAGTTCATCACCTGGCGCAACACCACCCCATGGCCCCGATGGACCCCATCGAAATTCCCCAGGGCGATCGCCGTTGGGGTCTGTAAAGCATTGGTGGCAGAAAGAATACGCAAAGTGGTCGGCAGTTAATAAATAGCTATAATCGGGTCGGATTCGGATCAGATATTGAGCAGTGGTGGGACAAAAAGTTTAACTTTGACGACCAGATTGGGATCAATTATCAATCAAGTATAGGTAAAAAAATACGACAGTCAGCCGCCGTTTTAAGAGTGGTACGCCGCTCCTAAATAGAGTTCCCCCACCAAAGGGTCATCAAGCAAACTTTGACCTGACCCTTCCAATTTGTCCTTGCCATTTTCTAGCACATAACCCCGATCAGCCATCATCAGAGCTTGCTTGGCATTTTGCTCCACTAAAATAATTGCTTTTCCCGTAGAGTTAATGGCCTTGATTTGGGCAAACACATCCTTCACTAAAATAGGTGACAGGGCGGCGGAGGGCTCATCCAATAACAACAAATCCGGGTCTAGCATTAAAGCCCGACCCATGGCCAACATTTGTCGTTCCCCCCCAGATAAAGTACCGGCCCTTTGGTTACGTCGTTGGGCCAATTTGGGAAACATGGTGTAGATGCGATCCTTTAGAACCTGGGTAGGGCCATGGTGCAAAAAAGCTCCCATATCTAAATTTTCCGCCACCGTTAAACTGCCAAACACGTTGCAAACCTGGGGTACGTAGCACATTCCCCGGCGTACAATCTGGTCAGAACTTAGCCCAGCAATATTCTCCCCTTTAAAAATGATTTCTCCTTCACTAGGGGTTAGTAAACCAAAAATAGTCTTCGCTAGGGTGGATTTTCCTGCTCCGTTGGGGCCGATGACTGTTACCAACTCCCCCGCAGCAATGGAAAAATTGATGCCCTGCAAGATAGGTACATCAGCCACATAACCGGCGAAAACATCCTTGACAATAAGGAGGTCAGACATAGAGAGCAGTGGAAAAAGTTGGTCAGCTTTGGTTAGCAGGATTAGTCAGTTTGGCCATATTCAAACCGGTTTAAGGGAGTTAAGTCACCCCTAACTAAAACTACGCGGGAGTTTTTTGCAGGTCGGGACGTTCTTCTGGCAGAATAGCCCCTTCCACTGGGCAAACTTGGAGGCAAATGCCGCAATCAATGCAGGTGGCAAAATCAATCCAGTACCAGTCGGTGCCAATGGTGTTTTTCCCTTCTCCAGGGTGGATGCAGGCAACAGGGCAGGCCTCGACACAGTCGGCCACGCCTTCACAGGTTTCCGTAACAATGGTATGGGGCATATTTCGCCAGGGTCAAAATTTCAAAAGTTGGGGAATTTTTACAAATTGTCACATCTCTAAGGTTAGCGGACGTTCAACCCCTGAGGCAATCGAAACAACGGGGATTGATCGGAAATTTTCCCTGACCAGTTATCCTGGGAGGAAGTATTGTGTGAGGAAAAGTCAAGATGGTTGTGTCCCCCATCCACAGTCGTGGTTTAGATTTGCCTTTGCCTTCAACAGGGGGGGAATTCGGTCTGGGTCTGCCCCGATCGCCCTTATTTGGCACCGATGGCATCCGGGGTAAAGCAGGGGAATTGCTCACAGCACCTTTGGCTTTATCGTTAGGCTTTTGGGCAGGTCAGGTGTTGAAGCAACAGGCCAATGGGGCCGGCCCAGTGATTATCGGCCAGGATTCTCGTCTTTCCAGCGATATGCTTGCCAATGCCATGGCTGCCGGTTTGAATAGTGCCGGGGTAGAAGTGTGGCAGTTGGGACTTTGTCCTACTCCCTGCGTGGCTTATTTAACCAGAAAAACAGCGGCGATCGGGGGCATTATGATTTCCGCTAGCCATAATCCGCCGGAGGATAATGGCATTAAGTTTTTTGACGAACAGGGATTGAAATTGCCCAAATCCCTCGCCATGGCGATCGAAGCCGGTCTACGGGGACAACACCAGACTTGGACAATTAACACAAGCAAATGGGGAAGGAGCTATGGCCAACCCCAACAGGTTCAGCACTACCAGGATTTTTTGCTGAGTAGTTTGCCCCAACCCATAGATTTTCACGGTTTGAAAGTGGTGTTGGATCTGGCCTGGGGCGCATCGGTTAACTTGGCTCCCCATATTTTCCGCAGTTTAGGAGCTGAGGTCATCGCCCTGCATCATTTAGCCGATGGCAGTCAGATTAATGTGGACTGCGGTTCTACCCACCTACATGGTTTACAAAAAGCGGTGCAGGAAGCCGGGGCAGATTTAGGTTTTGCCTTTGACGGCGATGCCGACCGGGTAATGGCGGTGGATGCCCAGGGTCAGCCGGTGGATGGGGATTATATCCTCTTCCTATGGGGCAAAACTCTTCAAAAAAGTAATCATTTGCCCGATAACTTAATTGTCGGCACCGTTATGGCCAATCTGGCCTTTGAGCGAGCGTGGGAAAAATTGGGAGGCAAGTTAATCCGCACAGCGGTGGGGGACCAAAACGTCCAAGCCCAAATGTGGGAAACCGGGGCCATGCTGGGGGGAGAACAGTCGGGGCACATTATTTGTCACCACCACAGCTATTCCGGGGATGGTTTACAAGCGGCCCTCCATCTCACTGCCTTAGTCAAACAATCTGGTTTATCCCTGGGGGAACTGCTGGAAGAAAGTTTCCAACCCTATCCCCAAATTCTTCGTAACGTCAGAGTACTGGACCGGGAGCTTCGTTTACACTGGCAAGAATGTGAATCTCTACAGCAGGCGATCGCCACGGCGGAGGCGGCCATGGGAAGCGCAGGGAGAATTTTAGTCCGGGCTTCCGGCACAGAACCACTAATTCGGGTCATGGTGGAAGCGTCCTGTGCTACAACAGCGGTCCATTGGTCAGACAAACTTACGGCCGCTGTGCGATGCCACTTGGAGGAAAACTAACGTGCCTCAGTCACCAATGCAATTATTTACCGCCGTAGAAAAAGGCAATTTCTTTATCCTTCAGGGGAGCAAAACCAGCATCAATTAATTTCTGGTCCAATTCAACCTGGGGGATATGCTTGGCCCCAATGCGGACAATGCGGGATCGCATGGTGTTACTGACCCCACTACGTTGGCGCCCCGCTTCCAAATCCATCACTTGCCGATAAAGTTCCAACTTGGCTTGGGGAATTTCACTGCCGTCAAAATCGATTCCAGCGGCGATCGCCTGGTCAATGGCGTCGGCTCCTTTAGTGGTGTCAACCATGGTAAAAATTACCCTCAATTTTTTCTCAATCATCCTAACCAAAAAGGGCACCAAAATTATCCTCAATAAACTGACGGTGCTACCCTATTTTTCGCGCTTTAATTTCCAGTCTCAAAAGCAAATCCCCCACCAACTAGGGCAGGGGACAAGCTTAATCACCTAACAGAGGAATTCGTTAACCGAATTTACCCGCTGTAGAAGCAATTAGGAATGCCGCATAGGTGAGGACATAACCAACGGTAAAGTGGGCTAAGCCAACCAAACGGGCTTGAACGATGGACAGAGCAACGGGCTTATCCTTCCAACGAACCAAGTTGGCCAGAGGAGTGCGCTCATGGGCCCAAACGATGGTTTCGATCAGCTCTTGCCAGTAACCCCGCCAAGAGATGAGGAACATGAAGCCGGTGGCCCAAACCAGGTGTCCGAAGAGGAACATCCAGGCCCAAACGGAGAGATTGTTTACACCGTAGGGATTGTAGCCGTTGATCAACTGAGCGGAGTTTGCCCAGAGATAATCCCGGAACCAACCCATCAGGTAGGTGGAATTCTCGTTGAACTGAGCAACGTTACCGGTCCAAACACCGAGATGTTTCCAGTGCCAGTAGAAGGTCAACCAACCCAAGGTGTTTAGCATCCAGAACATGGCCAGGTAGAAGGCATCCCAAGCAGAGATGTCGCAGGTACCGCCACGGCCGGGGCCGTCACAGGGGAAGGAGTAACCGAAGTCTTTTTTGTCAGGCATTAGCTTGGAACCACGGGCATCCAAAGCACCTTTGATCAAAATCAGGGCAGTGGTATGCAACCCTAGGGCGATCGCATGGTGAACCAAGAAATCGCCAGGGCCAATGGTCAAGAACAGGGAGTTAGTACCACTGTTGATGGCATCTAGCCAACCGGGTAACCAAGCGGCACCGGTGGTGGAAGCAATGCTATCAGGATTGGAGAGCAACACGTCAAAGCCATAGAGGGCTTTACCGGAAGTTGCCTGAATCCATTGGGCAAAAACAGGCTCGATCAAGATTTGTTTTTCGGGGGTACCGAAGGCCACCACTACGTCGTTGTGGACATAGAGACCTAGGGTATGGAAGCCCAAGAAGAGGGATACCCAGCTTAAGTGGGAAATCAGAGCTTCTTTGTGCTCCAGCATCCGAGCCAGAACGTTGTCTTTGTTAGCGACAGGATCATAATCCCGGACAAAGAAAATGGCACCGTGGGCAAAGGCTCCCACCATCAGGAATCCAGCAATGTACTGGTGATGGGTATAGAGGGCCGCTTGGGTAGTGTGATCCTGGGCAATAAAGGCGTAGGAGGGCAGGGAGTACATGTGCTGCGCCACCAGGGAAGTGATAACCCCTAGACTTGCCAAGGCTAAGCCAAGTTGGAAGTGCAGGGAGTTATTGATGGTGTCGAACAGGTTGGTATGGCCTGCGCCGGTAAGGGGGCCTTTATGGGCATTAAGGATTTCCTTGATGCTGTGGCCAATGCCCCAGTTGGTACGATACATGTGACCAGCAATGATGAAGATCACGGCGATCGCCAAATGGTGGTGAGCAATGTCCGTCAACCAGAGAGCTTCCGTTTGGGGATGGAAACCACCCAAGAAGGTCAGGATAGCGGTACCAGCACCTTCGGAAGTACCAAAAATGTGGCCAGCGGTGTCGGGATCCGCCGCATACACACCCCAGTTACCGGTGAAGAAAGGCATCAAACCGGCCGGGTGGGGAGGAGTGGACAAAAAGTTATCCCAACCTACGTGTTGACCCCGGGCTTCGGGAATCGCAACGTGGATCAAATGACCGGCCCAAGCCAAGGAGCTAACCCCGAACAAACCAGCCAAGTGGTGGTTGAGGCGGGACTCAGCATTTTTGAACCAAGCCAAGCTCGGACGGAACTTCGGTTGGAGATGTAGCCAGCCCGCAAAAAGAAACAGGGAAGCCAACACTAATAGGAAGACCGCACCAGAGTAGAGCTCTTGGTTGGTAGTCATACCAATAGTGTAGAACCAGTGGTAAACCCCGGAATAAGCAATGTTAACCGGGTTAGAAGCCCCAGCTTGGGTGAAGGCATTAACAGCCCCTTCGCCAAAATGGGGGTCCCAAATCGCATGGGCGATCGGGCGGATATTTAAAGGATCTTTAATCCATTGTTCAAAGTTACCCTGCCACGCAACGTGGAAGAGGGTGCCAGACGTCCACAGGAAAATGATGGCGATGTGTCCAAAGTGGGAGGCAAAAATCTTTTGGTAAAGATTTTCCTCGGTCATCCCATCGTGGGTTTCAAAGTCGTGGGCCGTAGCAATCCCGTACCAAATACGCCGTGTAGTCGGGTCTTGGGCGAGATCCTGGCTAAATTTAGGAAATTTAGTTGCCATAGCTTTTTCGGAAATTCTCCTCGTTAAGCAAGCAAAATGAGGCTAATGCAGAAGCGCTGCTCATTTCCGGATTGTTAAAGCCACTATAACAAGGGGTTATAGGGGTGAATATAGGGTAAAAGCGAAATTTAAACCGCTTCTATTAAAGGCTGGGGAGGGCGAGGGATAGGGAAGATTAAAGTTAGTTGATTGAACAAACCCAATCTCCCCATTAACTATCCCGGAAAACCCAACTTCAGCTCAAAGTCTAGCCAATGGAAAGACTGCGGGCGAGGAAGAACGCCCAGGTGGTGACGATACCTCCGAGGAGATAGTGCGCCACACCGACCGCACGACCTTGAATGATGCTCAAAGCGCGGGGCTGAATGGCCGGAGCCACATTCAGTTTGTTGTGAGCCCAAACAATGGACTCGATTAACTCTTGCCAGTATCCCCGTCCGCTGAACAGGAACATGAGGCTGAAGGCGAAGACAAAGTGTCCAGCGAGGAACATGATGCCATAGGCCGACAGGGCAGAACCATAGGAGTTAATCACGTTGGCGGCTTGGGCCCAGAGGAAGTCCCTCAACCAGCCGTTGATGGTGATGGCACTCTGGGCGAAGTTGCCGAGGGTCACATGGGTGACACTGCCATCGGGAGCAACTGTACCCCAAACATCGGATTGCATTTTCCAACTGAAGTGGAAGATGACGATGGAAAGGGAGTTGTACATCCAGAACAGGCCGAGGAAAACGTGGTCCCAACCAGAAACTTGGCAGGTGCCACCCCGACCAGGGCCATCACAGGGGAAACGGAAGCCGAGGTTAGCCTTATCAGGAACAAGGCGAGAACTACGGGCATAGAGAACCCCTTTGAGGAGGATCAGAGCCGTTACGTGGATAGTGAAGGCGTGGATATGGTGAACCATGAAGTCGGCAGTACCCAAGGTGATGGGCATCATGGCGACTTTACCGGCAACGGCAACGGTTTCTCCGCCGAAGGCATAGCTGGCAGTGGCCAAGGCATGGGGAGCGGTGGCTCCGGGGGCCAAGGTGTGCAGGTGCTGTACCCATTGGGCAAAGATCGGTTGCAGTTGAATAGCCGTGTCGGAAAACATGTCCTGGGGACGGCCTAGAGCCCGCATGGTGTCGTTGTGGATGTAGAGACCGAAGCTATGGAAGCCGAGGAAAATACATACCCAGTTGAGATGGGAAATGATTGCATCACGGTGACGCAGTACCCGATCCAGCAGGTTATTAACGTTTTTAGCGGGATCGTAATCACGCACCATAAAGATTGCGCCGTGGGCACCGGCCCCTACAATAAGGAAGCCGCCAATCCACATATGGTGGGTAAACAGGGATAACTGCGTGGCGTAATCGATCGCCTGGTAGGGATAGGGCGGCATCGCATACATGTGTTGTGCAACGATGATCGTCAAAGAGCCTAACAGAGCCAGATTGATGGCCAGTTGAGCGTGCCAGGAAGTGGTCAGGATTTCATAAAGTCCCTTGTGACCTTCCCCGGTGAAGGGGCCCTTGTGGGCTTCGAGGATCTCTTTCATGCTGTGGCCGATGCCCCAGTTCGTGCGGTACATGTGACCAGCAATGATGAACAGGACGGCGATCGCCAAATGGTGGTGGGCTACATCACTAAGCCAGAGGCTACCGGTGACGGGGTTGAGACCGCCTTTGAAGGTCAAGAAATCGGAATAGGCGCCCCAGTTAAGGGTGAAGAAAGGGGTCAACCCTTGGGCAAAACCTGGGAACCATTCCGCCATCTTGGCTGCGTCCATGACATATTCATGGGGCAAAGGAATGTCCTTAGGTGCCACGCCAGCATCCAATAACTTGTTCACAGGCAGGGATACATGGATCAAGTGACCAGTCCAGCCCAGGGAACCTAAACCCAACAAACCAGCCAAGTGATGGTTCATCATCGACTCCACGTTTTGGAACCATTCCAATTTGGGAGCTTTGACGTGGTAGTGGAACCAGCCAGCGAACAGCATTAGGGCAGCCATAACCAAACCACCAATGGCGGTGCAGTAGAGCTGATAGCTATCGGTGAAACCGGAGGCCCGCCAGAGATAGAACAAGCCGGACGTAATCTGAATACCGTGGAAGCCGCCCCCCACATCCCCGTTCAAAATGCCTTGACCAACGATGGGCCAAACCACTTGGGCACTGGGTTTGATATGGGTGGGGTCAGCTAGCCAACCTTCGTAATTGGAAAATTTCGCGCCGTGGAAGTACATTCCACTCAGCCAAACAAAGATCACAGCGAGGTGCCCAAAGTGGGCACTGAAGATTTTGCGCGAAACATCTTCTAAATCGCTGGTCTGACTATCAAAATCATGGGCATTGGCATGGAGATTCCAAATCCAAGTGGTGGTTTTGGGACCTCTAGCTAAAGTCCGGTCGAAGTGACCCGGCTTGCCCCACTTCTCAAAGGAAGTCGGTACCGGATTGTTATCAACCGAGACTTTGGCCTTAGCCTCTCTTTCGGGTGGACTAATTGTCATGCAGGGTTCTCCTCGCTCGACAATGAACTATTAAGGGTTTCCTATGCAGAATAGTGTAATAGAGGAAGCGTAAAAAAGGGAATTAGTTTTCGCTTCATAATAACGATGTTAAACCTTGCACAGATAGGCGTTTTCAGCAAACATCACTAGAAGATAATACGGCCTCCCCTCCCCTAGGCAAGACCTGCTTAACAATAATTAAAAAATGGCTCAACCCTGACTGGTTATAGTTCCTAGATTTTGGAAAGACTTACAAAAGTCAAGACAAAGTTGAACTTTGTTACAAAAATTTACAGCGTTTTCATCAACTTACAACTGATAGCAATGGCCCCCGACAAAAATCAGATAGAAATTAATCAATGTTGTTACCACAACGGTTTTAATTTTAAGAAATGTTAAGGAATGTATTTTACCAATGATCTCCATAGATGGAAATTGTGATCGCCCTGGGGAATCTGACTCGGATTTACCCCTGGATTCCCATCCGCAACGGAAAAACCAGCCCAGCGGCCTGACTTGGACTCCCCTGGAATGTTTTGCGGAAATTAAAAATCCTTGGTTGATCCTAAAGGGGGAAAGGTGGCGGGATGATCAGCAAAGGGAATTCGATTATTGGCGAGTGGAAAAAGCTGACTCGTTGATAGTGTTGCCTCAACAGGACGATCGCCTACTTTTGCCCCATCCCATCTTTCGGCCGGGGGTGGGCAGGGCAACTTGGGATTTTCCTGGAGGTCGTCTAAAGAATTTGGCCAGGATGGAGGACACATTGGTCGCCATTCTTAATCGGGAACTGGCTTTGCCGGCCGACTCCATTAGCAAGATCCTGCTTCTTAACCCCGGCGGCTGGTCCGTCAATAGCTCTTTTTCCAATCAAAAACTCTATGGTTACTGGGTCAGCGTTGATCCTAACTATGCCATTAACCCCAAGGTGATCGGTGCCCAGTTTCAGGTCCCTCAACAGCTGCCGGATTTGCTGAGCATTTTGGACTGTTTACAATGTCGGAGCCTACTGCGGGAATGGCAACAGAGAAATGAACTGGTTGATGGTCACAGCTAAATTACCGCATCCAGCCCTAGCCCTGAAGTGAACTTTTGGCCAAACTTGGCCAACGGTGATCGTCATCCCTTCCAATTATCCAGACTTATCATTTACTTAAGCAAATGGTTGTTGATCTGGGATTTTATTTAACCTATGATATGGTGTAACGAATAACACTGTTTCTATGCTTCCGGCTTTTACCATAGTCGAATGGCAATGGTTTTGCCCTCCTTAGGCGTAGATAAAATAAATCATTTAAACCGGTACTGTAATTGCATTGGCTTTTCCCCGTCTAGGTTTTAAGCCGTGCCCATCCCCCAGAACTGAGAAAGCTTAGCCTTTTTTTGATGGCTGGAGCATTTGGCGAAGCAAATTAAAACCTTATTAACAAATTTCCCACAACCCCCATGTTAGAAAGTTTGAGTCAAATCATCTGGTTAGTGCCTTGCTACGCTCTTTTGGGGGCAATGTTGGCAGTCCCTTGGTCACCGGGCTTAACTCGACAAACGGGGCCGAGGCCAGCGGGCTACATCAGCATTTTAATGACTTTCATTGCATTGGTGCATAGTCTGCTGGTGCTTAGTTATATTTGGCAGCACCCCGCCATCGACCTTTCTTTTCCTTGGTTACAGGCCGCCGACTTAAAAATTGACCTCGACTTAAAAATATCCACCGTTAACATTGCTGCCTTGGTGTTGATTACTGGTCTTAATTTGGCGGCACAAATTTATGCCGTGGGTTATTTGGAAAGGGATTGGGGCTGGGCCAGATTTTTCTCTTTAATGGCTCTATTTGAAGCTGGTTTATGCACATTAGTTTTGTGCAATTCACTATTTTTCAGCTACGTTGTTCTGGAAATATTGACCCTGGGAACCTATCTTTTAATTGGCTATTGGTTTAATCAATCCCTGGTGGTAACAGGGGCAAGGGATGCTTTCCTCACTAAACGGGTAGGAGATTTAGTTTTATTGATGGGGGTAGTAGCTTTACTTCCTTTAGCTGGTAGTTGGAATTACGATGACCTGGCCCAATGGGCTGCCACCACGGATTTAAATTCCACTGCCGCCACGCTACTTTGTCTAGCTTTAATTGCTGGGCCTTTGGGCAAATGTGCTCAATTTCCTTTGCATCTTTGGTTAGATGAAGCGATGGAAGGACCCATTCCCGCTACCATTTTGCGAAATACCTTAGTGGTATCGACGGGGGCTTGGGTGTTGGTAAAGGTGCAACCAATTCTTGCTCTTTCCCCGGTTGCTCTAACTGTGATGGTGGTTGTGGGTTCCCTAACGGCGATCGGTGCCTCTTTGATCGCCATTGCCCAGATTGATATTAAACGTTTCCTTTCCTATGTTGTTAGTGCATACATGGGTTTGGTGTTTATCGCTGTGGGCACCGGTCAAGGAGAAATTGCTCTACAACTAATTTTGACTTATACCTTTGCCATGGCAATTCTGGTCATGTGTGTTGGGGGAATTATTCTTAACAATGTTACCCAGGATTTAACTCAATATGGTGGTCTTTGGAGTCGTCGTCCAATTTCTGGTTTAAGTTATCTGGTCGGTATTGTTTCCCTCATTGCTCTACCTCCTTTTGGTACTTTCTGGGCTTGGTTAAAACTAACGGAAAATTTGGCAGTTAAATCTCCTTTGTTAGTGGGGGTACTGCTACTGGTTAACCTACTCACGGCTTTTAATGTAACCCGTGGATTTTGTTTGATTTTCTTTGGTGAAGTTAAACCCATGACCCGGCGATCGCCGGAAGGATTGTGGGCGCTGGTGTTGCCCATGGTGATCACAGTGGGTTTTGCGTTGCATATGTCTTTAATCCTGAAGCAAGCCAATTTATTACCCAATTTTGCTGATATCAATTGGAACTTAAGCTTAGTATTGATTATGTCTAGCCTGATTGGTATAGGTAGTTCGGCTTTTGTCTATCTCAACCCCACAATAGCTAAGCCGGTTCGTTTGCCGTTTTCCCCAGTGCAAAACTTCTTTGCCTATGACCTGTACACAGACAAATTCTATAAGATCACAATTGTAGCCATAATCGATTCAATTTCCCGCCTGATCAACTGGTTTGATAAGACCGTGGTGGATGGAGTGATCAATTTAATTGGTATTGCGACAATCTTCAGTGGTCAAAGTCTTAAATATAATGTCTCGGGGCAAACACAGTTTTATGTTCTTTCCATTGTTTTAGGTTTGACCTTAATTGGGGCTTTACTCAGCTACTCCCTGCTTGGTCAGGCCTTTTAAGCCTAGATATGGCAATGGATAAGTAAATATAAGCTTTGACCTAAACCTTCACAATGACTAAAATTTTGCTTTCTTGTCTCAGATTTTAAATCCCCGAACCCATTTCATTCCCCCTCTTTTACTATGCTTAGCCTGCTGTTGATACTGCCAGTTATTGGAGCTTTAGTTATTGGCTTTTTTCCGGGTAATATACAAGCCAAACAGCTGCGACAAATTACTGAACTGTTTGCTGTTTTGACCCTTGTTTGGTCATTACTAATACTGTTTAAATTTGACATAAATAATTCCCAGTTGCAATTCCAAGAATATCTTCCCTGGATTCCCCAACTTGGTTTGAACTATAGCCTTGGAGTTGATGGACTGTCCCTACCTCTGGTTATCCTCAACAGTTTATTAACTGGAGTTGCTATCTACAGCATTGGGCCAAATATAGATAGATCAAGACTTTACTATGCTCTCATTCTGCTGATTAACGCTGGCATTTCGGGAGCCTTACTATCGCAAAATCTGCTTTTATTTATCATTTTTTATGAATTGGAGTTAATTCCTTTCTACCTAATGATTGCCATTTGGGGCGGGGAAAAGCGGGGTTATGCCTCCATGAAGTTTTTACTCTACACTGCCTTTTCCGGCTTATTGGTTTTAGCGGCTTTTTTGGGCATCAGCTTACTCGGTGGCAGTTATTCCTTCGATTACAATCCCCAAGTTACCCAAACGTTTACCGATTCTGCCCAAACCATTCTGCTCATTCTAATCTTGCTGGGTTTTGGCATTAAAATTCCCCTTGTTCCCTTACATACTTGGTTACCCGATGCCTACACAGAAGCTTCCCCTGCCGTTGCCATCTTATTGGGGGGAATTCTGGCTAAATTGGGAGCCTACGGTATTATTCGTTTCGGTTTGCAGCTATTTCCCCAAACCTGGGCCCAATTTGCTCCGGTGCTAGCCATCATTGGTACAGTGACAGTGCTTTACGGTGCCCTCTCGGCGATCGCCCAGAAAGACATCAAACGCATGGTGGCCTATAGCTCCATTGGGCACATGGGTTACATTCTTGTCGCCGCCGCTGCTGGTACTGAATTGAGCGTTCTGGGAGCAGTGGCCCAAATGGTTAGCCATGGTTTAATCCTTGCCCTACTATTCCATCTAGTCGGCATCGTCGAACGCAAAGCTGGCACCAGAGATCTGAATGTGCTGAATGGCTTAATGAATCCCATACGAGGTTTGCCCCTCACCAGCGCTCTTCTCATCACCGGGGGCATGGCCAGTGCTGGTATTCCTGGTCTGGTGGGTTTTGCCGCGGAATTTATCGTTTTTCAGGGAAGTTTCACTACCTTTCCCATTCCCACCCTACTATGTATTTTGGCCTCGGGTTTGACAGCGGTCTATTTCGTCATTCTTCTAAACCGTACCTGTTTTGGCAAGCTCGATAATCAACGGGCGTATTATCCCAAAGTATTGGCTTCGGAAATGTTGCCGGCGTTGGTATTAACAGCCATCATTTTCTTCCTTGGCGTTCAACCCAACTACCTAGTACAGTGGACCCAAACCACCACCAACGAAATGATTGCCCAGATCCCCCATAGCAGCCCCGCCGTCGAACAACTAGCCCAGGGAGCTGTTACCTTGCCACAACCCTAGCACTGTCACCATTTTTTGCCGAAATTTTCCATTGTATTAGTACAGCTTATTTTTCCGGTGCATCTGAAATGACTACCCTGACCAAAAACACCATTCTGCCCCCCTCCACCCATGCCTTTGCTGACGTTATCCATCGCCTCGAAGCCGGTGGTTCAATGTTGCCAGATACCCCAGAAAACTTGATGCAGATTATTGGCATTTACAAAGCCTATGCTGTGCCCATGGACTTTTACTGGCGGGATCTGCTCTACATTGCCGAAAGAGTTTTTCTCAATCCCCTACGTTTCTTTAAATATTTTCTGCCCCAGGAATATTTAGATTTCCCCAACCACTATGCTGGAGAAACCGCTGATCTGAGAATTTGGCGGGGAGAAGCTTCTGCTCACCCTGAGTTGCTGGAGTTCATTGAAAAAGGCAATACCACTAAAATGCCTAAATTGTTCCACCACCTCTGGCATGACCGCATCAATATGGAGTTTGCTGAAGCCTGTATGCAAGCGATGCTCTGGCATGGCCGGGATATGGGAATGGGAAAATTTGATGCCTATTTGGATACGGAAGAATATAAAGCCAATGCCGACAAAGCCATTCGTGCCTATTTCAAAGGTAATCCTCCCATGTTGGCTTTGTATAAACTTTTCCCCGATTTGTTTTTAGAACAGGTAAAAGAACTTTCTTATTATTCTAATCTAGGTCTTTTTTGGGAAGTAATGGCTCCGGTATTTTTTGAAATGTCGGACATTTATGATGAAGGGGGATTTAAGGGGGTTCCCGATGCCATGAATTTCCTTGTTAATGGTATTTTTGCCATTGCCGGTCGACCTATTTATCACCATGTATACATTGGTGACGAGTGTTTTGAAATTATTCCTAAATCCAAGGGTTTTACTTGGCTTTATGAAGCGGCACTGCCCTATGTGGAAGCGGTCTTTTATCGCACGGCCCCCTTCCGAGGCACTAAGTCCTACAATGCCCAAGCCAAACAGGTGCCAGAAGAACAAAAAGATTTTCACTACGGTATTTTGTATGCCGATGTTTTTCCTGTGGGCACTGCGGGAATTCCCCCCACGCTGTTAATGGATGATATGTTGCACTTTTTGCCGCCCTATTTAATCGAGTATTATCAAAAACATTGCCGGGGAGAAGACGATATGTTGGTACAATTAGGCATAACTTTTCAACGGTCAATGTATAACGTTACTTCGGCGGTTATCCAAGCTCTACGAACAGCATTGCTATATCCACTGGATGATCCAAACCCAAGACATTTAGCTAAAAATCGTCAATTTTTTGAGGCGCAAATGGATCGTTTTCTCCGTCCTGAAGCCCGCTTAAAAGATATTCAAACTGATCGTTATCGTTAAAAAGTTTTATAGTTGATTTCAACTGATTTGCCAAAAATCCCCAATAAACTTCTCAATCTCCATGCCTAATATTGTTGAAATTGCAGTGGCCAACGATCAATTTTCCACCCTAGTAACGGCGGTCACTGCGGCCGGTTTGGTTGACGTACTGCAAAGTCCTGGTCCTTTTACTGTGTTTGCTCCCACCGATGCTGCCTTTGCCAAACTGCCCCCCGGCACCATCACTACTTTGGTGCAAAACATTCCCCAATTGGCTCGCATTTTGACTTACCACGTGGTCCCTGGGAAGTTTACCCAAGCCGATTTAAGTCATTTATCAAGCATTGACTCAGTGGAAGGCTCTCCCATCACCATCGATTGTACAGAGGCGTTTGAAGTAAAAAATGCGACGGTGATTATGGCTGACATTGAAGCGGATAACGGCATCATCCACGTGATTGATAATGTAATCCTGATGGGCTGAAACTTTAGCTTTGGCGGGTTAACCCCAGCTTGGGGGGAAAATAACCGAGCTTCCAACTGCGGAGCCAATGGACTAGGATGGAAAATAGTAATCCCAACGGTGATGCTGTTGGTAGGAGCCGTCTGTGAACAATTTTTCCCCCAAATTTGTTACCGTCAACCAGTCGGGATTGGGCTGTGGACTTACCCTTTTGGCCGTGGCCCTGCTTCTCAGTGCCGTTGGTCTGAAATGGGTTGTTAACGGTATCGCCCTATTGATTTTGCTCCTATTTCTGGCTCCGACGGTGGGCTTTTTGGTTTTCCGCTGGTGGATAAAAAGTAAACTGGTGGAGGGAGACTGTCCGGTGTGCCAGTACCATTTCACCGGTTTTGATGCCCAGCAATGTCGATGCCCTAGTTGTGGGGAAGTGCTGGAGGTGGGCAATGGTCAATTCACTCGTCCCACTCCCCCAGGTACCATTGATGTGGAAGCAGTAGATGTATCGACCAAAGCCCTGGATGAGTCTTGATGATTGACTGCTAACTAATTATATTTTCAGTAATTCTGAACCAAGCTTTTCACTGTCTTTCTTGGAGCCAATGGACGATCGCCGGGGGCAGATCCCTCTGCACCTTGCCACTAACATACATACCAATGTGTCCCACCGGAAAGGATTGCACAGTGTAGTCACTGTTTTCCGGCAAATAGTCCCCCAGGGCGAGGGAAGAAGCCGGGGCCACTAGGTGATCCTTTTCTGCATATAGGTTCAAAATGGGCATGGTCAAATTATGCAAATCCACCCGGCGATCGCCAATCATTACTTCCCCTTTGATCAGCTTATTTTGTTGATAAAAATCCTTGAGAAATTGACGGTAGGTTTCTCCCGCTTGGTCAGGACTGTCAAAAATCCATTTTTCCATGCGTAAAAAGTTTAATAGTTTCGCTTCATCCTCCATAATATCCGGCACATCAAGATATTTCTGATAGCCTAATTGGAGGGGTTTAAGCATGAGAAATTCTAGGTTAAGGTAATCTCCCGGAATGTTGCCCATGGCATCTACCATTAGGTCAATGTCCACTGCTTCAGCTCCCAAAGTACAGCCGCCCCTGGCATTTAATAAAGTGCTTGGCTGTTCAAAGTCCACCGGAGCCACCATCACCACCAAATTTTTAACTTTCTCAGGAAAAAGGGAGGCATAGCACAGACTAAATGTGCCCCCCTGACAAACCCCTAACAACGTAATTTTTTCTTGCTGAGAGCGTTGACAAATAACATCCACACAGGTGTTCAAATATCCAGATAAATAATCTTCTAGGGTTAACCAACGATCGCCCCGGGAAGGATAGCCCCAATCGATTAAATACACGTCCAAACCCAGTTTAAGTAGGTTAGCTACCAGGGATCGTCCTTCCTGCAAGTCCACCATGTAGGGACGGTTAACCAGAGCATAAACGATTAATACAGGAATGGGCAGAGGACTTTCCACCACTGGTTGAAAACGGTAAAGAACCATTTTGTCTTCTTGGTAAACCGCTTCTTTGGGGGTAAAACCCACCTGAATATCTTCTTCGTTCAAACCTTGTAAATGTTCTAAACCGGAGAGAATTTTTTCTGTGAAACTGAGTGTTTCATGGAGATTTTCCTCTAATCCCATCTGAGCAAGAAAAGGCAACATAATTTTTAACCAATGAACGATAAAAAATAGTAAAAACATTGATGGTTAATTAACTACCCATCGGCGCCGAACAAAAATGTCCAGAACGCAAAAGCTTGAAGTATGGTGCGACTCAGTTAAGCTGAGTAATTTTCAACCTGGATTTGTTTCCGTTTCCCCTAAACGCTTTTTCAAACTTTTAACTTCTTTACGCAGTTGGTAAATAGTTTGGTGAATCTCGTCCACCTCGGAACGGGTCGGTAAATTAAACGTTTTTAACCAAGCTTCGAGGATGCTCTGCTGTTGGATGCGATAACGGTTCAGGGCATTAATAAATTTGCCCCGTATTTTGAGATTTTTTTCCTCACAAAAAGCTGCTTCAAAAACCTGATCAGCGGCGATCGCCCACCGTTGCTGGAATTCTTTCCAGGTTTTAACGGGTTTATCTTCCTTGGCCTGGGCCAATAAATCCTCCATCAGCGCAGCAAAACCTCGGTATTGAATATCCGCTTCCAGCAACTGATAGTCCGCCATGGCCTGGGATAACTTAACCCAATCATCAAAAGCCCCCAATAATTTGCCATTCATTTCCCGACTGGGGCCCAACAACGGCGATCGCATAAAACTGCCCAAATTTTTGCTGTAGAGGGCGTCACCATAAAGATTATTCAAATCCAACCAGGCATAAACATCCCCAGTGGGCAATTTACCCAGGGGAGCTATACTACTTTGCCAGGTGGAGAGCCACAGTTGAGAAAACTTTTGTACCTCTTTAAGGTAGTATTGCCATAAACCATCCAGGTCCCCCTGCAAAGTTTGGGTTCCACTGGCATATTGCTGAATTTGGGTTTGCAACTGTTCTAGATAGCCCTGGAGATCTGCTTGCCCGGAACCATTGGCGGTCAGCTTAGGCCAAATACTCTGCCAGGCTTGGAAGGAAAGCTTTAGCATTTCCCCATAGAATTGCTGAGACTGCTGGAACTGTTGGGGTAAGGACTCAAAGGTCTGATTTGGACTAGCCATTGCCCCCCCCTGAGCCATAAGGTCAAACCAATTTTTCCAAGCCTGACTGCTGGACTCTAACCAAAATTGACTAAAGGGAGTCATAAGTTCTGTCCAGGTTTTACTTGTTGATTCCATGGTCAAAATCCACCTTACTACTGGCCGCTACCTGAATTATGGCTTAGCTTTTTGAGGTGGTAACCATATGGCCTAGAAAGTTTGTCATAGCTAGCAGAAATTAAGTCATTTGCTTGTAAACCAGGATCAACAGGCGATAAAACAGGACGTTAAGCTGTACCAAAGGTAAGCTATAGGTAATGGGCTCACATTAAGGGTCATAAGTTTATAGGTCAATTATGTTAGCAAGGGTTTGGAGTGCCTCTCTGTTCGGCATTGATGCCATTAAGGTTGGGGTGGAAGTAGATGTGTCCGGTGGGTTACCGGCGATCGCCGTGGTGGGATTGCCAGATACGGCGGTGCAAGAATCCCGGGAACGGGTCAAGGCGGCGTTAAAAAATGCCGGCTTTGCTTTTCCCGTACGACGTATTGTCATTAACCTTACCCCCGCAGATTTACGTAAAGAAGGCCCCAGCTTTGACTTACCGATTAGCATTGGTATTCTGGCAGCATCGGAACAGGTGGACGCCCAACTCTTGGGAGATTATCTGTTTTTAGGGGAAATGTCCTTGGATGGCAGTTTGCGGGCGATCGCCGGAGTTCTTCCCATTGCGGCCACCGCTCAAAAAATGGGTTTAGCAGGCATGGTGGTCCCTTCGGGCAATGCCTTGGAAGCTTCGGTGGTGCAGGATCTAAAAGTCTATGGCTTTGACCACATCAAAGACGTGGTGGATTTTCTTAGTGCGCCGGAAAAATTTACCCCAGTCAATACCCAGAACGCTCAGCAACAGTTTAATAACCCTTTGCCCTGCTTGGATTTAAAAGATGTTAAAGGTCAGTCCCATGGCCGTCGAGCGCTGGAAATAGCAGCCGCAGGGGGCCATAACCTCATTTTTGTCGGTCCACCGGGCAGTGGTAAAACTATGTTGGCTCGTCGTTTACCGGGAATTTTGCCGCCGTTGCAGTTTGATGAAGCGTTGGAAGTGTCCCAAATCCATTCCGTGGCGGGTTTACTCAAAGAAAGAGGTCAGTTAATCCGCCAAAGGCCTTTTCGCAGTCCCCATCATTCCGCCTCTGGCCCTTCCTTGGTGGGGGGAGGCAGTTTTCCCAGGCCGGGGGAAATTTCCTTAGCCCATCGGGGAGTTCTGTTTTTAGACGAGTTGACGGAATTTAAACGCAATGTGTTGGAATTTTTGCGGCAACCTTTGGAGGACGGACAAGTAACCATTTCCCGCACTAGGCAAACCATCATGTTCCCAGCACAATTTACCCTCATTGCCAGCACCAATCCCTGTCCCTGTGGTTATTTTGGTGATCCAATTCAGCCCTGTTCCTGTTCTCCCCGGCAACGGGAGATGTATTGGTCAAAGCTTTCCGGACCACTAATGGACCGCATTGATCTACAGGTGGCGGTAAACCGTCTTAAGCCAGAGGAAATGACTAGGCAAAGCCAGGGGGAAGAGTCCCAGAAGGTACGGGAGCGGGTGGCCAAAGCTAGAGCCATGGCGATCGCCAGATTTGGCCAAGGGAAGAAAATTAGTTGCAATGCAGAAATGCAAGCGGGACAATTACGCCAATTCTGCCAATTAGATGAACACTGCCGTCAGTTGCTGGAAGGAGCAATTAAAAAACTGGGACTTTCCGCCCGGGCCATGGACCGCATTTTGAAAGTGTCCCGTACCATCGCCGATCTAGGTCAATCAGAAAGTATCCAAGCCTCCCATCTGGCGGAAGCCATTCAATACCGCACTTTGGATAGATTCACCTAAGACTTTGATTCACAGCCAATCAATGCGGACGGGGAGACTCGAACTCCCACGCCAAAGACACTAGAACCTAAATCTAGCGCGTCTACCAATTCCGCCACGTCCGCGTCCAGCCAATCATCCTATCATGATTCTTCTGATTTTTCTCCGCTATGGATAAGAATGGGATGTGACAATACTTGAATGCTTTCCCCCCCTGCTACCCCATCAATGAATTTAATTGCAGGATCTTGGAGCAAAAGTTTCCCAAGAACTTTGGTTAAAATAAGGTCTAGCTAGGGCCTTGATAGTACTCATGGGTAATGTAAGGGGGTTTTTCCACTGTGCCGATCGCTGGCCCTACCTGCACTTCCATCCCTTCATCAACCAATTTAGTTTTGAGATAGCCCAACCCCGTTGAAGCCTCAACACTAGTCAAAATCCCTACCTTTTGTCCCCCTAGGGTAATGATGGTTCCCACTGGCACCGGGCGATCGAGGGCAATGCGCCACAATCGTTGTTTAACGCCTTGGTAAGTGTTAAGACGGGCAATGGTTTCCTGGCCAATGTAACAGCCCTTGGTGAAGGAAATAGCCCGCCATAGTCCAGCTTCGAGGGGATTATATTCTTCTGTCAGTTCTTTCCCTGCTTGGGGTCGGCCTTGGTGGATACGTAGACTCTCCCATTGGGTTGGGGTGATAACGGGTAAATCCCCCCAAAGTTTGCTAACCACCTCTCCGTGGGTTGTCGGAAAAATAACCGTATAGCCAGGTAAATCTAATCCTGTTTGAGCTGAAATAAGTAATTCAATTCCCTCCACTGATTGGACGTGCCATTGATTGCCTAGGGGCAATGGCCAATCTGAATAAACTTCTCTAGCTTTATTCCCCACCAAAACCACGGCCTGATGACTAGTGGATAAATCTTTGAGCTCAACTTTGTCGAAGGGAAAAATAAATCGGTCCATCCACTGCCAGAGGAAATCTTTCTGGTCTATTCCCACCTGAATCCAAAGATCGTCGGGGCGTACATAAACGGTGGCTAACTCCAGAGCTCGGCCAGTGGAGTTGACGAAAACTGTCTCTAGCCATTCCCCTGTGGCCCTAGTTTCCACTGCATTGGTGGTCTGATTGTGCAAAAAGCGACAGCGGTCTTCCCCGTGTAAAGCGATTAAACCAAAGTCGAGCACAGAATAAAGCCAAGTTTGTTCGAGGTCAAGGGGATGGGCCATGGGCATTTATAAAAGTAAAAACTTAATCGTTAGTATTCTAGATCGCTGTTGTATTTTTTGCCCATTGATGGGAGATCAAAAAAAGGTGTGAAATTAACCAATTAATCATTGAAACTCTAGTAGTCTTTATGGACTGGTTTGGAAAATGAACGTTACTAAATCCCCTTTGCCTAAAGAAAGGCGATCGCCAGGGCGGAGTAAATGGCGGTTACCAGGGGGAAGAGCACTGTGGTTTACGTAGGTACCATTGGCGCTGCCCGCATCCTCCAGGAAATAATTTTCCCCTTCCACACGGATATCCGCATGGACCCTGGATACCACATCGGAATTGGCAAAACCAGAGACGTCAATGTCCGGTGGCACCTTATCGTTGGGTTTACCCAGATGGATCACCGTCAGGCCCGTGGGAATTACCAAAGTGGTTTGGGTTTGCACATGGACAAGGAAAGCTCCCTGGGATTGCAGTTGGGTTCCCATCGGTGGGGGAGCAGGGGAAGGGGAGGGAATAGCGGGAATTGGTTCGTTATTTTCTGGCGCTGTGGCGATGGGAGGGGGGAGTGCTTCCTCGTCGGGGGCACTAGTGGCCAACTGTTGGGGATCAATGGTCTGTCCACAATTGCCGCAAAAGGTGGCATCACTTTGCACAGGACTACCGCAATGGGGACAGGGCATGGAGGTGGGTAAGGGAGTAAAGCAAGCTTCACATTGGATAGCCCCTTCCGGGTTGATGTGATTACAGGTGGGACAGACAGCCATAGGTAACGAGGGATTAATGTTAGAAGCCAAAATATGGCAGGATTCTCCCCAATTCTAATGAAAAAGTTGAGGTTCCCCATCAATCCCAGGGCTAGATTTAAGACGATTCACCCCTATGCAAACTGTCCCTTGGGGGGAAGACTGTCGGGGAAAGCAAAATGCTAAGGTAAAGGGCGATCCTAAGGTGAAATTCTAAATTTGTTTTGATGAGTGACGACGCCCCCCACCCTGAATGGCAATTGGCTCCCCAGGAAAACTTTGTCCGATTATCTTTGATCCTCCCGACGGTAACAGCGTCCGTTGACTCCCCCACCTTGGTGTTTTCCCATCAACAATTGCAACAAAGTTTGGCCAATTATCTCCGTATTATGGCGGGACGATGGGGGGATAAAACCCTAGTGCGATTGGCCCTCAACAACCAATTGTTAGATACTAGGCAACTCCAGGCGATCGCCACTGGGCTAAAAGAGCAAAACTTGACCCTGCAATGGGTGGAAACCAACCGTCGTCAAACCGCCGTAGCCGCCGCTAGTGCCGGATTTTCCGTCGACCAAACCCTGGTGGAAAAACCCCTAGTGGATCCCTCCGAGCCCCCACCATCCCCCAAACCTCTGGTGGTGCGCCATACCCTCCGCTCCGGGGGGGAAATTCGCCATGGGGGAGATGTGGTAATCATTGGCGATGTCAATCCAGGCAGTAGCATTGTCGCGGACGGTGATATTCTCATTTGGGGCTGTTTACGGGGTGTTGCCCATGCTGGCGCTAAGGGCAATGATCAGGCTGTTATTATGATTCTGCGCTTGGCTGCCTGTCAGATCCGCATTGGCGATCGCCTAGCGAGGGTGGGGGCCGATGCCGTTGATCGTCGGGAGCCCGAAATCGCTTATATTACTTCAGAAGGTATCCGTCTGACCCCGGTGCGTCAGTTTCAGCGTTCTGCTCTGTCATAAAACTTTGCGCCTTTGCCAACTGAACATTAACTAACAGTTTCCAGTCCAAGTTATTACCGCACGTTATCAGCCAACTATGAATCGGATTATTGTTGTCACTTCGGGCAAAGGTGGAGTCGGAAAAACCACCACCACCGCCAATTTGGGAGCGGCCCTAGCTCGATTGGGGAAAAAAGTTGTCCTGATTGATGCGGATTTTGGTTTACGTAACCTGGATCTACTGTTGGGCTTAGAACAACGTATTGTTTACACCGCTATCGACGTTTTAGCCGACGAATGCACCATCGATAAAGCTCTGGTAAAGGATAAACGCTTGCCTAATTTGGTACTCCTTCCTGCCGCTCAAAATCGCTCCAAAGATGCCATTAATGCCGAACAAATGCAGTCTTTGGTGGGACAACTCAAAGATAAGTTTGATTACATTATCATTGACTGTCCTGCTGGCATCGAAGCAGGTTTTCGCAATGCGGTGGCTCCGGCCCAGGAGGCGATCATTGTCACCACTCCGGAAATGTCAGCGGTACGGGATGCAGACCGGGTAATTGGTCTTTTGGAAGCAGAAGACATTGGCAAAATTAGCTTGATTGTTAACCGCCTACGGCCAGAAATGGTACAACTCAATCAAATGATTAGTGTGGAAGATATTTTGGACCTTTTAGCGGTGCCCTTAATCGGTATCTTGCCAGACGATCAAAAAATCATTATTTCCACCAATAAAGGGGAGCCTTTAGTAATGGAAGAAAAGTTATCGGTGCCGGGGCTCGCATTTCAAAATATTGCCCGGCGGCTGGAAGGGCAAGATATACCTTTTTTGGATTTTATGGCCGCCCACAATACTTTACTCAACCGTATCCGCCGTCGTCTCTTGGGGGGTTAATGCCGTCGATTTTCCCTTTTTCCGTTATGACCTAACAGCCAGTGAGCGAAAACCAGCATGATTTTGGAATTGATTGAAAGGCTCTTTAGCCGGAGTGGCAAAAATAGCGGCGAAGATGCCCGTCGGAGGCTAAAGTTGGTCATTGCCAATGATCGCTCAGGACTCAGTCCGGAAATGATGGAAGAAATGCGGCGGGAAATTGTGGAGGTGGTCAGCCGCTATGTGGAAATTGACCCTAGGGAGATGGAATTTTCCCTGGAAAGTGATCAGCGCATGACGGCGTTAATTGCTAATTTGCCCGTGCGTCGGGTTAAAAGAACCAGGGCAAAATCCCAACCAGAAGCGCAAGAAGGTTAGGGGTTAATCTTGGTTAATATCGATTTCTTGACGGTCTTTACCAATTTATCTGTTGTAACCCAAGCATTAATCCTAGGTACGGCCCATTGTTTACTGGGACTCACCGCCACGGCGATCGCCTATGGTAAGGGCTATAGTTTAAGTCGTTGGCTGGCGATCGGTTTGATTGGCGGTACACCGGCCTTGGTAGCAGCCATCTTGCTCAAGACTAAGGAAGATTCAGACAGCCAGTGAATGGTTTGGGGATGTCAAAATGGTTATTTATGGCTGTTTCGCAGTTTTATGGTCAATCAAAGTAAGATTAAGACTACCAAGGTCTTTACCAAAGAAGCTTTTAGCCCTGGTTAGTGTCTTACCCTCAATTAAATCAACTATAAGACTAATGGCTGAAGTGGGATCCCCCTTGTTTTGGTTTATGGTCTGGTTGACTGACAAAATAGGCGATCGCCCTTTCCATGTCCGCTAGCAAAATATCGGCCATATCCCGACTAAAACCCTCTTTGACCACAATCCTTTGCACTACTAAATCATCACGGTTTTTGGGCATGGGATAGGCAGGCGCCAACCAACCCCGTTCCCGCAATTTGTCGGCCATGTCGTAGAGGGTGTAACAACTATGGGCCAACACGTCATCCTTCAATTTCCAGGCGAAAACCGGAATGTCGCCGCCATCGGTGAGCAGTTCAAAGGGCCCCAATTGGGCGATTTTGCTGGATAAGTATAGAGCCGTATCTCGACAGGCCTGCTGAATTTTACGATAACCTTCTTTGCCTAAACGGAGAAAGTTGTAATACTGGGCCACTACCTGATTGCCAGGACGGGAAAAGTTGAGGGCAAAATTGGGCAAATCTCCCCCCAAATAGCTGCAATGGAAAATCAATTCCTCTGGTAATTCTTCCTTATCCCGCCAGATAATCCAGCCCACCCCTGGATAAACTAAACCGTACTTATGTCCAGAAGTATTGATGGATTTCACCCAGGGTAAACGAAAATCCCAGCGTAAATCTGGGTCTAGAAAGGGCGCAATGAAACCGCCACTGGCGGCATCCACATGCAGGGGCACCTGCCAGCCTGTTCTCTCATTTAATATTTCTAGGGCATCGTTAAGCGCTTCAATGGGTTCGTAACTGCCGTCAAAGGTGCTACCTAAAATGCCAATTACACCAATGGTATTTTCGTCGATTAATTTAACTGCCTCGTCAGGACTAATATGGTACCGATCGCCTTCCATGGGCACAAAGCGGGGTTCGACTTCCCAATAACGGCAAAACTTTTCCCAACAAACCTGGACATTAATACCCATAACCAGATTAGGGCGATCGCCTGATTTTCCCTCGATCTGTCGACGTTTTCGCCATTTCCACTTCATGGCCATGCCCCCCAACATCGCCGCTTCACTGGAGCCAATGGTGGAACAGCCAGTAGCCTCAGCATTTTCCGGGGCATTCCAAAGTCGGGACAAAATATTGACGCACCGCAACTCAATTTCTGCCGTTTGGGGATACTCATCCTTATCG